>JAPLJP010000038.1 GCA_026388535.1 Deltaproteobacteria bacterium
GTCGTCAACATCTCTCTGGCCACGGGGAGATCGCAAATTCTACTAGCGAATTGCTTGCGTTCCCGCGTGTACTCCAGCGTAACCGCAAAAGCTCTTTTAGCCAGACCTAAACCAATCGCGGCCACCATCGGCCGGGCATAATCCAAAACATCAACAATATATTTAAAGCCGAGCCGCCTGTCTCCGATAATCTGATTAGGATGAATAATAACTTCTTCGAAAGTTACACTTGCTGTATTGGAAAGTCGTTGCCCTAATTTGTCCTCCGGCTTGCCGATTATTATCTTGCCGCCCGCCGGAACACTTATCTCTCTGATAGAGGTTCCGATATTGGGAATATCGGCGGAGGTGACAGGTTCCACCGGAACAATAACGCAAGCCATAAAATTACCTGTGGGCTTCGCTAACTTACAAAGAACCGTGTATTGAGAAGCATAAGAAGCATTGGTAATAAAACATTTGGAACCGTTTAATACATAATTGCCGTCATCATTTTTGCTGATAAAACTGGTCATCATCGAATTATCCGAGCCGGCGTTAGGTTCCGTTAAACAAAAAGAAGCGAGCACTGGTTTTTCGACAAACGGCTGGAGAAATAACTTTTTCTGCTCATCCGTGCCGTGCAAGCCGATTACAACATTGGCTAAATCATTGCACATAGCCGAAGTAGAAATTCCCGTGTCGCCGTAGGAAAGCTCTTCAATAATCAAGGCGGAAGTAAATGGGTCAATTTCATAACCCTTGACAGATTCAGGAATGCTCAGATTTATCAGGCCGGTTTCCCAGGCCTTGTTAATGACGTCCCAGGGGAAAACATGTTCTCTTTCCATCTCCAGAATATGCGGCGTTATTTCATTTTTGACAAATTTGCGCACAGTATCGAGATACGATAACTGATTTTCATTTAGACTGAAATCCATAAATAAAACCTCTCACTTCTCTAGATTTTAAACATAAGTTTATCACGGGTATAAACCACAGGGCAAGCCTTGGACCCTATTTCCACCCCAATGGGCGGGGTATTATACCCTCCGCTTGTAGCGGGATTGTTCGACTTACAAATTTCAATACACCTATAGTGACCTTTAGGTTATTCGCTTTTGAAATTTGAGTCTCACTATAAAGCAACTCCTTTTATTGAACAATTTCGCTTCAAAAAAGGAGTTATCTTTCGTTGCTGCTTTTACGCGGCAACTTCTTTTTTGTGGGATTTTCCCTTTCCCGCTCCTGCCGACGAATCAATTCCATATTTCGCTTGCAAAAATTTTGTCATAGTTGCGGGATATAAAATGTATGCCAGCACATCTTCGTCGCTGCGGGCAAGGTCGCCCATGGCTTTCTTCGCCGCTTCAATCTCCGGTTCAAGATAATCAGCCGGCCTGCCTGATACCGGTTCCTGTCCGCGCTTGTAGTTTTTCAGTATTTTTTTAGTCATTTCCGCGTCAATCGGCATCGGAGTTTTACCGTACAGTCCCAGAACCAGATCTTTAAGCTGATTGGAAACTCTCACATAACGGCCGAACAGAACATTCAGCACAGCCTGCGCGCCGATTATTTGCGACACCGGTGTAACCAGAGGAGGAGAACCCATGTCTTTGCGTGTCTGAACCACTTCTATATATATTTCCGGCAGTCTGTCCAGCGCGTTCATTTCTTTTAACTGGCCGGTCAAATTGGAAATCATGCCACCGGGAATCTGATGGGCGAGAACTCCGTTATCAATGATAGAAAGTTTATGAGTGGCCAGGTGACTGCTGTATTTCGGAGCGATATTTTCCAGATGTTCGCCCAGTTCCAACAGTTTATGCAAATCCATTCCCGTCTCACGCGCTGTTCCCCGAAGGGCCGCGACCAGCGGTTCAATGGCGGGCATGGAAGTTCTCAGTGCGAAAGGCGCCAGACATGTGTCCACAACATCAACTCCGGCCTCTATCGCTTTTAAATATGTCATCGAAGCCATGCCGCTGGTATAATGGGAATGCAAATGCAGAGGCAATTTAATTTCTTTCTTTATCGCGGAAACCAGATCATAAGCGTCAAAAGGAGAAAGGATGCCACCCATATCCTTGATGCAAATTGCGTCCGCGCCCATCTGCTCCAGTTCTTTCGCTTTCTTGACGAAATATTCAAGAGTATACACTTCGCCGCCCAGACGAACATCCGTTAACGAATAGCAAACGGCGCCCTGAAACTGCTTGCCGTTGGCCTTGATTCTTTCCGCGCATGATTCCATATTGCGGAAATCGTTTAACGCGTCGAAACAGCGGAAGACATCAATGCCGATTTCACAGGCTTTATCCACGAAAGCGCGAACAACATCATCGGCGTAATGGCGGTAGCCGACCAGATTCTGTCCGCGTATCAACATGGCGAAAGGTGTTTTGGTGATATACTTTTTCAAAGTTTTCGGACGCATCCAGGGATCTTCACCCAGAAATCTGTGCATAGTATCGAAGGTCGCGCCGCCCCAGACTTCCATCGCGTGGAAACCGCAACTATCCATCTCCTCAGCGATAGGAATCATATCTTCCGTGCGCATCCTTGTGGCGTAAATCGACTGATGCCCGTCACGGAAAGTATTATCCTGAATCTTCAGAGGAATCATTGGAATATTTGCTGCTTTGTTCAAAATATATACTCCTTTGCGAAAATACATCGCTGTAAGTCTTGTTAACTAATTTGTTGCCTTAAAACTCTTATCGGCCGCGGCAAGCCCGGTAATTGACTGGCAGGTAACTCCTATCGTTCTAAAAAAATCGCGCAGGGGTCTCCCCGGTCCGACTTCATATATTTCCTCAGCTTTTGCCGCCAGAGCCTGCATATTTTTCCGCCAATTCACGGTATTGCTGATTTGATTTACAAGTTTTTCTCTTATTCCTAATATATCATCTGAATGAAAACCGCCGGTAAAATTCGAGGTCACTTTAGAGGCATTCAGCGGCTTTAAATTCCTGCCAAATTTATCCAGAATATCGGCAAACCGATTTTCTATGGTTTTCATTAAACGGCTATGAAAAGGCGCGCTGACATTAAGACGGATAAACCTAAATGATTTTTCAGCTGGGAAATTTTGCGTCAGTCTTTTTTCTGTTTCGTCAAGCGCCGGTAATTCGCCGCTTATAACCACCTGATTGGCGGAATTAATGTTGGCGACATCAGCCATAAGACCATCCATTGCCTTTCTCAATATATCAACGTCTATGTCTTCGGAAATAACCGCCGCCATACCGCCAACGCCTACCGGCACGGCTTCCTGCATTAACTTACCGCGCGTTTGAACTATTTTTAAAGTATCAGCCAGAGGTATCGCTCCGGCGGCAACAAGCGCCGTAAATTCACCCAGAGAATGGCCGCCGAAATAATCAGGCGCGAAACCGTAACGTTCGGACAATCCGCGCAACATGCATATTTCCGTTGTCACGATACAGGGCTGAGTATATTCAGTAAGATTCAGCCTTTCGTCTTCACCGAAACACATGGCGGAAACGTCCCAGTCCAGAGCATCGGCAGCCTCTTCAAAAGTCTCGCGGCAAACAGGAATCTGTTCATAAAAATCTTTACCCATTCCAGGCCTTTGCGAACCCTGCCCCGGAAAAACAACCGCTATATTTTTACCATTTTTCATCTCGGCAGAAACTTCCTCATTTTAGTCTGGGTGAATGTACCCCAAAATACACATAATGACAATGATAAATTGCATTAAATGAAAGCACAATACATGCCATGAACCGGAAAAATATTATAAAATTAAAATAATTGGAATTTATTGTGTTTCTCAGAATATTTACTTAAAATGAGATCAAGAAAAAGCAGTTGATATGTGTATAACTGTTCGCACTGTGAAGAAAATTTCACCTCTACTAACAAAAATATTCACCTTGCAACCCCAAGAATGGCCAGTCCGAGGCTATTTTATCTGCGAGAATTTGTGCAACTAAGGCATGCGCGATTTCATAAGATGTCCGTCCGTGAGGTGGACACAAATATTTCGGTAGCCCTTACCTTTTTATCGCAAATTGTCTTACTGCAAAAATCATAAGATTTATAACTTCTTAACTTCAAAAAGTACGTGTTCCCGGCCATCAAGGATGAACGAGGTTATTCGCCGTAAGCCGGGTGGATCAGCATCAGAACTTTCCATTTTTTCTAAAAGGGCAGTTGTAAACTGTGTTGATGGCTGGTGTTTGCTTCGATTCTCAGGATCTTTATATGTGTCAATTAATAAGAATTGCACTCTGTTTTCTCTCAATCTTTTTATCACCGTATAATAGTCGCAAATGTCCCAATAATAAATTATATTGATGTCACTGCCAGTTGTAAGCGCGGCAAGTTGCATAGCGGATGGTTCGTAGATTCTATCACGTGGTTGAAAAAGAGCTATTGTATAGACACCAACAGCACTGCTTCTTGGCACGCCAAGCTCAAGTAAACGTAAAATTACAGATTCGTTTTTATCCGCCTTTCTTTTGGGCATTTGTTCGGCAAGGCTCCGAATCAACAGGGAATGTCCGGACGATGGTAATTCCCCTTTGGCGATATAGAAAAAACCGGCAAGCTGTATAACTACAATTAATGCAAGAACAACATCACGCACTCTCCCTATTGAGCCATCTTGTAATGACAATATCGCCAGAAGCATCAACAGGAAGCTCATACCTACAAAAATCCGTCGGGCATCGCCTGTGCCGGTAATTGCGTACATAAAGAACATGGGAAGCAACATGCCAAGAGTGATCATGGCGAGTACGTAAAGGCGCTTTTCACAAAATGATTCCTTTCTTGTGTTAGGCCATAGTAAAATCAGAGATATCGCGGCTAATATAGTCGCTTGAGGAAACAGATAAATGAAAAATATCTGTTTCAAATTGAAAGGGGCATCTGTTATTTTACCCAGAAGTCCGAAGGACGCGTTATAAATCCACAAATAAAGATGAGGCATAATGTCAGCCCACCACAGTAAATTTATAATTACGAATGAAACCGCGAAAAAATTAAAACCGAGAAATCCTGGCTCCTGCTCTTTGTTTGTCTTAATTATCAATTGCAATAAGACGATAATAATTCCTATGCTGAGGACTAAGCGATAATCCACTTGTTTAATAAGGGCGGAAACAATAAGCAGGCAAGTACTTAATATCACAAAAACGATTACGCGAACTGCGCTGTTTAAGGTAAAAAACTTTTTAAACAATGCTATAGTGATTATGCCGGTTAAAGGCAATATTGTTATTGCACATGTTTCTGCCGGACGGATGAGTGCGGCCAAACCTAGAAAAATACCCGCGATAGTTGCCTGAAGTGGCTTACGGAAATTTTCGCTCTTTAAGAGATGAAAAACGAATCCTGTAAAAAAGGCCAACCACGCTATTTCAGAGAAAAACACCGTGCTAAAGCGTGCAATTACAGGAAAGGAGCCGACAAAAACAGCGACTAATGAGGCACGAAGTGAATCAAGATAACGTCTGGCAATAGCGTAGATATAGATTTGGCAAACAAGAAAGCAAAGAACCAGCGTTGCCCCTGTTGCCGCAAGTACATTGCCTTTGAACAATAAAAGAAACGGAGTGGCAAGCACAGGAAATAAAGTAGGTCGCCAGCCACGAATCTGGTACAAGGCTTTAAAACCATCAAGCAGAGATCCTTCCTGAAAAGAGAGGTATTGCTGATAAGCGGTTACCATATAATTGGCTGCATCGTCATTCGGCCAACCCTGATTATTAATATGCCATGCAAGCGCGATAATAACCGGCAAAATGGTCAAGAATATTGCAACACATGATAAAAATGTTTTTTTCATTTCGTGCGCTCTAACCAATTTGATTTGCAAATAATTAACATTTTATATTTGGAATAATGAATCTAGATTTACATGTCAAGGCAATCTTCACCGCAAAATGTAATGTGTTGCCGATGTTTGCCGACAGAACAATTTGTGTTTATTACTGTTTATGATGTAGTATTTTCGTTGAGTTTGACGCTTTGCCGCTTTCAGCAAGTGCGCATCTATTTAAAAATACTTGATTTCCGTTTTTACTCAAATAGCAAAAATGTCTTCTGAGGACTTTTTTTATTTTATTAAAAAACTTAAATTAAATATAATATCAACCCTTTTTCGCTTGACAGTTAAGCATTCAATTACCTATACTCCGCGAACGAGAAAAAGAATTGCTGCCTAAATTCTTATCAAATAAAAATAACTTTAAGGAGAATAACGATGAAATTGGAAGATGTGAAAAAAATTGCGGTAATCGGTTCAGGAGCCATGGGAAACGGGATCGCCCAGGTATGCGCGATGGCTGGCCTGAAGGCTGTCATGGTGGACATCAAGCAGGAGTTTGTTGACAAAGGCATGGCCACTGTCAACAAGAGCCTGGATTTCCTGGTCAGCAAGGGCAAGCTCACCGCCGAAAAAAAGGCCGAGGTGATGGGCAACTTGTCCACATCTTTAAGCAACGCCGAGGCGGTTAAGGACGCCCAGGTGATTATCGAGGCAGTTCCGGAAATCATGTCTCTGAAGAAAACGGTATGTGCTGAAATATCGGCCGCGGCTCCGGCTGACGCGCTGATAGCGTCCAACACCTCCACCATGAGCATTAGCGAAATCGCCACGGCCGGGAAGAACCCGGAACGGATTCTCGGTATGCATTTCTTCAATCCCGCGCCGGTCATGAAAGGGGTGGAAGTGATTTACGCCAAGCAAACCACCGACGCCAACGTGGACCTGCTCTGTGAACTGACCAAGAAGATCGGTAAGGTTCCCATCAAAGTGCTCAAGGATTCCCCGGGCTTTATCGTAAACCGCATCGGCGCGCCCAACCAGGCACTGATCAGCGCTATTTTGGATGACGGCAAGCTCAAGACGGACAGCATCGACACTATCATGAAGGCAATGGCCGGTATGCCCATGGGACCCTTTGAACTCGCGGATTACGTCGGCATTGACGTTTTCTATCATACCCTCAAATATTATTCCGAGACGCTTTCTCCGGAATTCAAGCCCGGCAAAGTACTTCAGAATCTGTTGGACAGCAAAAAACTGGGCATGAAGACCGGCCAGGGAATTTACACCTGGGAAGGCGGCAAGGCCAAGATCGACGCTTCCGAACAGTCTAAGGATATCGGCCCCATGGATTTTCTGGCCATTCAGATCAATGAAGCGGTGCGGGTTTTCAAAGAGAAGATCGCAGCTTCCGCGGCAGATATCGACCTGGGCATGGTTCACTGCATGAGAGCATTTGCCGGGCCGTTCACCCTGGGCGCAGGCATGGAACCCTCGCAGTTGGCAGATACGCTGAATAAGTTGCACACACGTTTCGGGCTTAAGATTTTCAAACCTGAACCCGAAATCGTGGACGGCTCCTTTAAAACAATGAAATAGTTTTTCTTATTTTTCTCTGATTAAGGCTATATCAAAGTTTGATATCTGATTAAGTTAACTGATTATCGAGAGCACGGCTCTTTCATCATTGAGAGCCGTGCTCTTTTTTTAATGAGACCCAAGTTTCAGAAGCGAAGAGAACTGAAACTTGCTGGTCGAATTATCCCCGAAGCTTAGCGGAGTGGGATATCTTTCCTTTGATAAATGTAAATTCAATTTGGTATGACAATCAAATTTTTGAAACATTGTTTCATTTTTATCTTGACATTTAAAACAATGTTTCATATTTTACGCGCTAGCAAAAAAATTAAGGTACTACGATAATAGAAAAGTAAGTATTTACTGAAAAGCCAAAAGGATGACTATATCCTATAGTTTTGCGACAATTTTCCATGAAAAATTTTCACGCTGTCAATATAATTAACATATCAAATTTGAATACCAACGAAGGGGAAAAATATGGCCGATCAATTAAAATATAAAGAAGTATATTCTCAATCTATCAATCAGCCCGATATTTTCTGGGGAAAAGCAGCCAATGATGTTATTTGGAACAAGAAATGGGATAAGGTTCTCGACGACAGCAAAAAACCTTTCTACCTCTGGTTTACCGGAGGGGAATTAAACACCTGCTACAACGCTCTTGACTATCAAATTGAATCGGGACGCGGAGAACAGGCGGCGATTATTTATGACAGTCCGGTGACAAATACTGTTCAAAAAATTTCATACAATGAATTGCTGGACAAAGTCTCTAAATTCGCCGGCGTCCTCAGTAAGCTGGGCGTTAAAAAGGGCGATACTGTAATCATCTACATGCCCATGATACCTGAAGCCGTGGTCGCCATGCTTTCCTGCGCCCGTATTGGCGCCGTTCATTCCGTTGTCTTCGGCGGTTTTGCTCCCAATGAACTGGCCATCCGTATTGATGACGCCAAGCCGAAGGTCATGATTTCCGCATCCTGCGGTATCGAAGGGAAAAAGACTATTCCCTACAAGCCGCTTCTGGACGAGGCTATAAAAATAGCCGCTCATAAACCGCAGAAATGCGTCATTTATCAGCGTCCCCAGGTGCAGGCGGAATTGACAGCGCCGCGTGATCTGGATTGGCACAGCCTGATGAAAGACGCTAAGGCTGTGCCCTGCGTATCCGTCGCCGCTACCGACCCTCTTTATATTCTTTACACTTCAGGAACAACGGGCAAACCCAAAGGCGTCATGCGGGATAACGGAGGCCATGCCGTAGCTCTGAAATGGTCCATGAAATATATTTATGATATCAAGCCGGGCGAAGTTTTCTGGGCCGCTTCCGATGTCGGCTGGGTTGTTGGACATTCCTATATTGTCTATGCTCCCCTGCTTTACGGCTGTACAACTATTCTTTATGAAGGTAAACCTATCGGCACACCGGACCCGGGCGCTTTCTGGCGCGTCATTTCACAACATGGCGTTTCCGTTTTGTTCACAGCTCCTACGGCATTCCGCGCCATCAAGAAGGAAGATCCCAACGGCGATTACCTGAAAAAATATGATATCCGTTGTCTTAGATATCTATTTCTCGCGGGCGAACGTCTCGATCCTGACACCTACCACTGGGCAAGCAATATGCTGAAAATACCCGTGGTAGATCATTGGTGGCAGACGGAAACCGGCTGGCCCATCGCTGCCAACTGCATGGGTGTTGAGCCGTTCACCATCAAGGCTGGTTCGCCGACAAAACCGGTTCCCGGCTATAATGTGCAGATTCTCGATGCCGACGGAAACCAGCTTCCCAATGGAGAAGAAGGATCTGTAGTAATAAAACTTCCCCTTCCTCCGGGATGCCTGCCCACACTGTGGCAGGATGACAAACGTTATCTGGAATATGTCACGGAAAGGCCGGGTTATTATGTGACTGGCGACGGCGGACGATTTGATCTGGATGGTTATGTCTTCATCATGGGCCGCATCGACGACGTCATTAACGTAGCAGGGCATCGTTTGTCCACCGGCTCTATGGAAGAAATCGTCTCCAAGCACAAGGACGTGGCGGAATGCGCTGTTTTCGGCGCCGAGGATCAACTAAAAGGTCAGGTTCCCGTGGGATTCGTCGTGCTGAAGGCGGGCGTGAACCGCAATCCGGAAGACATTATCAAGGAACTTGTACAGATGGTTCGCTCCGAACTAGGAGCACTGGCCTGCTTCAAGGAAGCCGCCGTGGTCAAGGCCCTGCCGAAAACGAGATCAGGCAAAACTTTGCGAAGCACCATGCGTAAAATAGTTGACGGCAAGGATTATGTGGTTCCTTCCACTATTGATGATCCCTCAGTACTTGACGCCATCGCTGAATCGGCCAAAACCATCGGCTACGGAAAAAAATAAATCCATAGATACAAAAATAGGGCGCGTTACAAAACGCGCCCTACACTTTATTCTTCCCCCTTTTCTAAAGGGGGATTGAGGGGGATTTTTCAATCTTAACAACCTTGTAAAATCTCCCCTAACCCCTCTTTAAGAAAGAGGGGGATCACTCATTCAAATTCTAATCCATTTTCTGCAAATATTCTATTCTTTCTATAAGCGGAGGATGGGAATAATAAAACCAGGCATACCAGGGATGGGGATGCAGATTGGTCAGGTTGTCTTTGGCCAGGCGTTTGAGAGCATTAATCATGGGCTGGGAAGTTCCAGTTAATTCTCTGGCCATTTTATCGGCCTCACGCTCATAGCGGCGCATTATCGCCGCGCCAATGGGGCTGAAGAAAAATCCGGCGCAACTCAAATAAATCGAAACCAGCAACAAACCGGCGTAGACAGGCGTTTGTTTCAAGCCGAACGTGCTATACAGAGGCGGCCAGTTCACAACCAGATAAACAAAATAGAGACCGACAAGAGACGTGGCAATCATAAATATTAATTGCTTCAAAATATGTTTCTTTTTCCAGTGGCCGATTTCATGCGCGAGCACCGCCAGTATTTCTTCCAGCGAATGAGAAGCCAACAGCGTGTCGTACAGAACAATGCGCTTGGTTTTGCCGATGCCGGTAAAATAGGCGTTGGTATGCTTGGAGCGTTTGCCTTCGTCAACCTGAAAAATTCCCTTGGCCTTTAATCCCACTTGCGCCATCAATGCTGTAATCTTTTCTTTAAGCACCTCATCCTTGATGGGTTCATATTTATTAAAGAGCGGCGCGATGACGACCGGATAAAGCCACATCAGCAAAATTTCGAACATTGTAAAAAACAACCAAGCCCAGAACCACCAGCTTTGCGGCAGGTAAAGAATAAAAGCCATAAAGACTGCAAGCATTAATCCCATTAAGGCAGCAGAAATAATTACAGCCTTGATCAGATCGGTAAGCCAGAGTTTCCAAGTGATTGTGGAAAAGCCGTATTTTTTTTCCAGAACAAAAGTGTGGTAAATGTCAAAAGGAATTCCGGCGACACCGCCGATTACCGCCAGTACTCCGAAAAAAATCAGCGCCTGCCAGATTATGTGCAATTGCAATCCTGCCAGTTTGCCGACAAGTACCGGCAGTAAAAGAAATAATATGGTGAGTTCCAGAATATCCTCTGCTAAATTTTCCTTGGTCTCCAGACGCGAGTTGTCATAGGTATAATCAACCATTCTGGCCAGAGTTGCCTCATCAATGACGCCCTGAAAAACAGCAGGAATGACTTTCCCGTGATTTCGCAAATGCCTGATATTGAGTTGCTGTAAAATATAACGCCAGATTATCCGGCCGATAAACAAAAAAAGAAATAAAACTAAAAGCATCTTTTCCATAAACTACCGATCTTCAAAAAGTAGTTTTTAATTACACAATCATGCTTTGCGGTCAACCATTAAATATACTATCCTCGTAATTCCCCCTTTTCCCATCCTGCTAAATTTAATTTCCCCTTAATAAGACTTCTCTTCTGGCCGCATCAGAGGCGAAAGTACAAATTACAAGAAGATCATTATTTGAGGGTTTATCTAAAGCTATTACCAGTCCGTTCTGATGAGATGATGCAATTGTAATACTTTCCCTGCTCACTCCATTTTCAATTAAACCTTCACAAAGCAATCCGGCGGTTTCGCCGGGTGGCCTTCCTCTTAGATCCTCATGATCGGCGCAAATGTAGTGAGTAAAAATACCTGCAACTGATTTTCCCATATCTTTTATGTATTGATTTGGCCGATTACCCATTGCACAAAACATTAAATATTTTTTTTCTGAAAAATTCATCCCTTGTATAAAGTGCGCAAGTTCCTCCAGCGCCTGTGGACCGTCCGTACAAGTGATAAGAACTTTAAATGGAAGATGTTCATAGAAGTTCATTCTCCCGGGGTTGGTTTCTTCGTTAGATTGAAAGACACTAAGCGCCTTTCGAATAACATTGAATTCAACTTCCATACCATAGGCCAATGCCATGGCAAACATAGCGTTAAATAAAGCCGGCCGGAAAACTCCATTATAACTGGCAGGAATTTCAACTGCCGGGATGGTACCGATTAATTCGTCGCCTTTATAAAAATTAATTACCGGTTCTTTTTTGTTATTTAGGAATGCCGCAAATCCTTTGGCTTTCATATGTTCTATAACTACAGGGTTATCAGAATGCATGCTCACCAGGCATGTATTGGCGGCAACAATTTGATCGCGCATTGCCAGGCATAAAGAATCATCGGCATTAATAACGGCCATTTTTCTGGCAGACTTTACAACCGCACTCTTTACATTGGCCATAGCCTCTCTGGTATGAATCCCCCCTAAACCCAAATGATTGTCGTACACATTTAATACTGCGCCAACGTCACAACCATTAAAGGCAATGCCTTGCTGTATCAGGCCCCCTCTGGCCAGTTCAAAGACGCCAACTTGAACTCGTTTGTCGATAAGTAATCTACTGGCAAAGTGGCAACTCGAAGAGTCGCCGACTCTGATGGTTTCTTTTCCAACATAAACCCCCTGCGTAGTTGACAGCCCTACAACTTTTCCATTTTCAGACAATATTGCCGCAAGCATGCGGCATGTTGTTGTTTTCCCCACACTACCCGTGACAAAGGCACTGGGAATATTTAAAATTATTTCCAGATTAATTCCATATTTACCGGCTACTTTATATAGTCTGGCTTTGTACATTAAAATTATTATTTTAATATTTTTCATTACCGGAATCATCATTCGCGAATCTTCTCCATATAGATGTCCTGACAAATACGTTCAACGAGTAGAATTAGAGAAAAAAGACTTAAAAGAAGAAGTGCTTAAGAAGTGTAAAACAAATTAATAATAGGTAGGGTAATGAGATAAACTCTCCTCTGCTTACCCTACCTGTTGGTTTATTAGAAAACTTTTATACCTTAGTCTACTGCTCCTCCACAACCTGCATTAACCATAACTTTCTCCTTTCATTTTTTGATTAGTTATTATTAACGCTACCTGGATACATGATAAGAAATTATGTATATTTGTCAATAGAAAAAAGGAGAGGCCTAATACCTCAATCGTCCCCATTATTTTAATAAGCAAGGATTCGGGGCGCATAGCGGCAATTGTCAAAAGTAAAGATGTGATCTCGTTTCTTATCCAAAGAATATTAGGGCGCTGTCCCTAATTATCTGGATACCGGCCTACGCTGGTATGACAACGATAGAGGAATGACACCATTTATATAGGGAATTATTCTCTTGACAGAAGTATTTTTTGGCTATAGTATGCCAGTTAACGTAAGGTGGGTTTAGGGAGGTAAAAAAATGTCAGCTTTTGTCCATAAAACGATTGGCGAGCTAATCAAGGAGACGGCCACGCGCTATCCGAAAAACATCGCTTTGATTTCTCCGGAATTCCGAATCAGGCAGACTTACCGCGAATTTTACCAGACATGCAGAGATGTCGCCAAAGGACTTATGGCGATGGGCATTAAGCGTGGTGATAATGTCGCCGTCTGGACAACCAATATTCCCGAATGGCTTTATCTGCAGTATGCCCTGGGAATGACGGGCGGCGTCCTGGTTTCTGTGAACACGAATTATCAGACCCATGAACTGGAATACATTCTGAAGCAGTCCGATTCCACCACCCTGTTTCTTATGGAATCCTACCGTGAAATCAATTTTTATGACACGGTCGGTAAGGTATTACCTGATTTGGATAATCACACAACCGGGAATCCGGTTTCGGAAAAACTGCCTTCATTGATTAATGTCATCTATATCGGGAAAAGAGAAACTACTCCGGGCATGCTTCGCTTTGATGATCTCATCATTTCAGGAAAAGATATAACCGATGAACAGTTGGATGAAAGAATAAGCTCTCTTGATGATGACGATGTCATCAACATGCAGTACACCTCCGGCACGACTGGGTTCCCCAAGGGCGTCATGCTTACCCATCATAACATTGTCAACAATGCCCGGATGGTCGGAGATGTCATGGGCATGACTGAAAAAGACAGCTTGCTGATTCAGGTGCCGTTTTTTCATTGTTTCGGCTGTGTGATGAGCACTCTTAATTGCGTTTACCACGGCTCAACAATGGTCATTCTGGAATTTTTTGATCCGCTCAAAGCGCTCCAGACTATTGCCGCGGAAAAATGCACTGCTGTCAACGGCGTACCGACGATGTTTATAGCGATTCTGAACTATCTCGAATTTGACCATTACAATATGAGTTCTCTGCGAACCGGCATTATGGCCGGAGCTCCCTGCCCTGAAGAGACGATGAATCAGGTGCGCACGAAAATGCATTGTCCCGAGATAGTCATTGCCTTCGGCCAGACGGAATCTTCTCCCGTAATGACGATGACTCGGCGCGATGATCCGGTTGAGTTGCGGGTTTCTACCGTGGGCAGACTTCTGCCGGACATTGAAGGAAAAATTATTGATCCCGAAACGGGAGCCGATGTTCCCGCGAATGTTCAGGGCGAAATCGTCACCCGGAGCGCCTGCGTCATGAAAGGGTATTACCACGCGCCGGAAGCAACGGCGGCGGCCATAGATAGTGACGGCTGGCTGCACACCGGCGATTTGGGCGAGGTTGATGAAAAAGGTTATTTCAAAGTAACCGGGCGAATCAAGGACATGATTATTCGCGGCGGCGAAAATATCTACCCTAAAGAAATAGAGGAATTTCTCTATCGCCACCCGAAGGTGGCCAACGTTCAGGTTGTTGGTATTCCCGATAAAAAATACGGGGAACTGGTTCTGGCGGCTATTCAGCTAAAGAACGGAGAGAAGGCAACGCCGGAGGAATTCACTGAATACTGCAAAGGAAAAATCGCGCGGCACAAAATTCCCAAATACTGGGAATTTGTCGACGGCTACCCGATGACGGCCAGCGGCAAGATTCAGAAGTTTAAAATGAAGGAAGTGTTTGAAAAGAAATATAAGGCTTAACGGAACCACGCAGAGATTGTGTGATAAGGAAGTAACTGAATGATGTGCGCATAGTTTTGTCTTCCCCCTTTCCTAAAGGGGGATTGAGGGGGATTTTTCCACCGGTTCAATTCCGTAAAATCTCCCCTAACCCCTCTTTAAAAAGAGGGGGATCGTTAGTGGAAGTTTCTTAGGAGAGAGAGCAACGGCCGAAGCAATCTCGCGTAGGGAATTTATCCAAGCTGTCATTCCGGCGAATGCCGGAATCCAGTATTTTCAGTAAGTTCTGGATACCGGCCTCCGCCGGTATGACCAATAATGTTATGAGGGTATTTTAAATGAAAACCGTTGATCAGGAAATCAGTATTGGTGAACTGGCCAAGAAACTGGAGATGAGCCAGCGCACCATCCGCTATTATGAAGAAATCGGTCTACTCAATTCCATCAAACGAGTTGAAGCCGGACGCCGCGTTTATACTGAAATGGATTTGCGCCGCATGAAATTAATCAAACGTCTGAAGATCATGGGAATGACCTTATCGGAAATGCAGGAATTGGAAGCGATGTGGACAATTGAAAAATCCAATGATAAGGTTCTCGGACGACTGCTGGAATTAATGAGCAATCAATTGCGAAGACTTGACGATCGCATTGCCGATCTTAATATTTTGAGAAATGAAATCGTGGAATACCAGAAACGTATTAAATCTAAAATCGGCAAATCACGGGTATAAAACCCCAAAGCAAGCTAATGAGACTAAAATTTCAGAAGCGGAGCGAACTGACATTTATAAGTCGAATTATCCCCTGAGCGAAGCGACTGGGGATTGTGAAATACAAAGGAGTAATTAATTAAAAATGGAAAAATTTTTCTATCCCCGCAGTATGGTAGTAATCGGCGCATCAGTTACGAAAATGAATTTGGGACATATTATCGTGCTGAACAACCGGAATAACGGATACGAGGGAAATATCTACGGTGTGAGCCGTGAAGAAGGCGATATTGCCGGCGCTCATGTTTATGACAGCGTTGATAAAATCCCGGAAGTGCCTGATGTCGCCATTATCATTTCCCCCGCGCAGACTGTGCCGGACTTTATGGAAGCCTGCGGGAAAAAAGGTATCACCCATGTTGTCATCGAATCCGGCGGCTTCAGCGAATACTCGGAAGGACAGCAGACTTTAGAAGATAAGATACTGGAAATTGCCGACCGTTACAACATTCGCTTCATCGGCCCTAACTGCATCGGCACGGTTAATTTTGATATTAAAATGATGATGCCCTTCGGTTTTTTTCCGCTCACACCTGCCGGTGGTCGTGTGGCCATGATTACCCAGAGCGGCGGTATAGGCGGTTCCTACCTTAAAGAATTCGGCGACAATGCCATTATTCCAGGCAAATTCGCCTCCATCGGCAACAAATTGCAGATAGACGAGGTGGATGTTCTCGACTACCTGATCAAAGATGAAAAGACCGATATTATTACGATGTATCTGGAAGGCTTCAAGCGCGGCAGAGCCTTCTTAGATCTGGCACTCCTATCGGACAAACCGCTTATCGTCCAAAAAGCCAATCGCAGTGATCTCGCCGCCAAGGTCGCTCAGTCTCATACGACCGCCCTTTCTGCCGACGACGCTGTCGTTGACGGCGGCTTTCAACAAGCGGCGGTCATTCGTGCGGAGGACGATATCGACTTTATTAACGCAGTGAAAATTATTCGGCTTCCTCTCATGAAAAGCAGACGAGTCGCCGTGCTGTCCCGTTCCGGCGGGCATGCTGTCCTGACCGTCGATGCCTGTGCCAAATTCGGCTTTTCTCTCGTGGACTTTTCCCCGGCTTTTATTGAAACGCTGAAAACCATTTACCACATGCGGGTCATTGCCCATCAGAATCCCCTCGATCTCGGAGAAATTTTCGACTACACCATCTTTACCAAAATTCTGGAAGAAACTCTTAAGCTCCCGGATGTCGACGGCGTTCTGTTCAATCATCTTTATGTGTCCAGTTACGAATCCGAAATGTCGCGTGATTTTCTGGGCAATATCGGCAGGCTGGTAGAACAATATCAAAAACCAGTCGCCGTAACCGTGAACACAGACGCCCCTGAATTGCTGAATATCTCGAAAAGCCAGGGATATCCCATCTTCACTACGCCCCTGATGGCGGCCAAGGCCCTCGATATATCCGCTACCTATTACGAAGAAAAAATGGCGCGGGATGCAAGGGGGAAAAATGTTTTATCTTCTGTCGACATGGCTACAATCGACAAAATTAAAAACCACTGCCTTGCGGAAAAGCGGATTCCTCTGACGGATGAAGCCCTGCAAATTGCCGAAGCCGCAGGCCTTAAATGCGTTGCCGGTGTCACTGTCAAATCCGCAAAGGAAGCAAGTAAAGGCAATCTTAATTTTCCCGTTGCCGTGAAGCTTCTTTCCCGGAATGCGTCCCATAAATCCGACGTGGGCGGTGTGCGGCTGAAGATTCAAAATCATAAGAAACTTGCGGAAGCAATCTCTGACATGAAAAAGGCTTTCAAAAATATTACTCCACAGCCAACAATTGATGGTTTCCTGATCCAGAAAATGGTGGCGGAAGGTGTGGAATGCTTCGTCGGCGGCCGCCAGGATCCGGTCTTCGGACCAATTGTCATTGCCGGTCTGGGCGGTATTTTTCTCGAAATTTTTAAGGACACGTCCATCCGCCTCGCTCCGGTGACGAAAAACGAAGCCATGGACATGATCAAACAGCTTCAGGCCTATCCGGTTCTGCAAGGGGCGAGAGGGAAGATGAAGGCAGATATGGATGCCTTTTCCGACGTAATCTGCCGCGTATCACAACTTTTGGCAACGGCGCCGGATATCGCCGAAATTGATCTTAATCCCGTCATCGTCCACGAAAAGGGCAAGGGCGTTTCTATAGTTGATAGCCGGGTATTTTTCAAATGAACGGAGTAAACTTCGGCTCATTATTTGTCCTTCGCTTTATACACGTCAATAAATTTCCTTCCGTGCTCTCTCCCGCTCTGGTAGGCGGCATTCAGAATTTTCATATTAGTCGTCACCCTTCCCGTCTGTATATCAGGCGGCGGCGCGATTTCTGAAATCCGCACCCCGGCCGGCGGATTTTTAATGAACCGCACCGAATCCATATATGATCGGGGTCTGTTCTTCATTGCCCGGGCAAATTGCAGATATTTCCTGAACATCAACGTATACAGAAACGACACACTGCTATTTTTCTTCACGTACCCAGAGGGCCTCGTCCGAACGACCGTGATGTCGGTGGCGCCGCGGCGGCAGGCCTCTATTACCGGTAACGAATCGGCAACGCCCCCATCGGTCACCTTTTCGGAGTCGATCTCCAGAATGTTTCTGTAGAAGATCGGCAGGGAACTGGAAACCTTAAGGTAATGTTCCAGTGTTTCTTCATCCGGATGAAGGTACAGTCCTTTGCCTGTATCCATGGATGTGGCCACTATTATATATTCCTTGTTTTGATTTCTTAAACCATTAAATATCTTCTTCAGATCAAGACGATATTCTCTGATTGTTATCTCCCAGAGCCAGTCAATGTCCATCAAATGCCCTCCCCGGAGAAATCTTCCAAAACTTATGAATCGCGAAGATGTCGAGTATCGTTCTATTATGTCAAAATTTCTATCGTTCTGTCCGGCGAGATGCGAAGCGAGATTGCACGCGCCTGCGGAAACGCCGATGTAGATGTCGAACGGATCGAATGCGGCGCTTCCAAACGCGTTCAAAACGCCGGCCCCGAATACGCTCCTCATCGCTCCGCCTTCAACAACCAGCGCCGATTTACCGCGCTTGATCTTTACCATCATCTTGTGCCTTTACAATGTGTATCCGAAAAGAAAATGGAATAATTATTACTATATTCTTTTCTTTAAAATATTATTTTCGGTTTAACAAGCATTGTTGCTGGTACGCGACTGTCCATACTTTTCTGCGGCGTCATGCTCGACTGTGTTAAATTTTGAGAACTTGAGTATACTAAAATTAAATTAGTTTTTAGTTTCATCCATCACAATAAATGACGGTAACATAGACATTAAGGCTTGTCCGCCAAAATATAAAATCCAGTTATAGGCATACAATTGAATGCCTGGCACAGCCGGGTCACTGCCATTTTTCATCCAGGAATTGAACAAAACTAAATCTGAATAAGGAATTAAAATAGCCGCTATGAATATTACCAATCCTCTCGTACTCCAACTGGTGCCGTAATAGTACCAGGCGGCAAATAGAGGCATAGCGACGTAAATTGTCAGATTAAAAACAAAGGACCCATAATACAGCAAACTCGGATTTTTTAAATTAGGCTCTACATGCAGCAACCAGGAAATCAGGTTAATCGTAATAAAAGGAACTATAAGAAAATATTTGTATTTTAATAACGAGGTTTTTGTTTTCGACAATATTGTAGTGGCGTGTTTCCATAAAATGAAATTGTATATCACATAACCTGACCCGAATAAAAGCAAAGCCCAGGTTAGTTTATTAGATACCGGTTCTATACAGGAATTTGCACCATTTACATAATCTCCAATGGCAGTAAACCCCATACCCAACGCAAACCATAATGCATAATTTGATGTTAGATTATTTATTTTGAGTGATTTGTGCAACAAGATTTGAGAAACAATCAAAATCAGCATCAAAAAAATATGCAAAAAATGATATATTTTTTCTGGAATAGGCGCAAGTCCTGCCAGTAAAGTAATTTCAAATATAACCGATGCCAATAACGTTATCGAAGCAATTTGGATGTATTTTTTTGTAGTCATTATATTTCTCCTTAATAATTTTTAATATCTAGGAAACTGACTTTCTTTGGCTACACCTTTGAAATGGAGTGACCTCTCATTCAGTGTCTGATCAATGTCCAACTCTCGGAAAGACCGCCTAAGCCAGGCTTAACAGTTTTTTAATCATACCCCATCGTCTGTTGATATGTTTTGCGGTGCGCAGGTACCGATACAGATACCATTCGAAAATCCCGACCCGGGCGTACGACTTGTTGATATGGCGGCAGATACCGCTATGCCTGAATGATCGCAGATAGTTTCCGATTTCCTTTTTTCCCCAGAACGTGCCCGGGCCGCGCCTCATCCCACCCGCCAGAAGGTTCACCCAGAAAGTGGCCATGGCTATGCCGGAGTAGATTCCCGATGAGCCGAAAGGATCCACAAAACCAGCGCTGTCGCCGATAAGCACGATACCCCGCGCCGGGACCACCTCTTTCACCATGCGTGCGTTGCTCATGGCGGTGGCGTACTCGTATTCGATTTGCGCGCCCTGGAAATACCGGCTAAAGCCCGGATAGTCCTTTTTAAGATGCCCCCAGACCGTCATGAGTTCTTTTGGATCGGGAATGCGCACTCCCTTTGGCGCGTCTTTTCCCATGCGCAGCATTAGACCAAGCTCCATCTTCCGGCCTCCAATGGGGAAGGCGTAGACCACGCACGGGGGAATGTCCGGGGCGTATGAGAGATCTCCGCTACCTATCAGATAAAACTGCAGGTCGGGTTCACTGGAACTCAGCACTGGTGTATTGTCCGCAATGCATTTGACCATCGGACAGTTGATTGTCCTGTAATCAATGCCATAGTGACGGCCGAGCACGCTGTTGTAGCCATCGCATGCAAGGACCGCTTTTCCGTAAATTAAGCGTTCATCTTTTTGCTCAAATCGGTAGCGAAGTCCACGACAGGAGTTGTCATTGCCTTCTATAGGGCCAAGCACCTCGGCGTTATAAATGATCTCGACCCCTGCCTTTTGGGCGCTATCGACCAGGCGCTCGATGAGCCGCCGCCATTCAAAGAAAAATATATCGCGTGTTCCCTGCTTCCGAGTTGTATGCAGATCATTCGGACTATGATAAACCACGCTACAGTCCATTCGATAGCAATCCTTCTCCCAGAAATCCATACCCAGAACTTCGTCGAGGAGCGGATAACGATGTATCCCTTCTCCCCGCGGAAGAGGGCCAGCGCTTTCGCCCTTCTCAAGAATTACCGCGCGCAGCCCACATTTTCTCGCGGCTATGCCGGCGGCAAGTCCCGCAGGACCGGCACCGACGATCACCATATCATATCCACTCGTTTTTGCTTCAGTCATCACACCCCCGCTGAAGTTCAGCTATACAATGAAGTTTATAACACTTTCACATCCGGTTCAGCACACTCATCCGCGCGCTAAAATCATAATTTTCCAAATCCTTTTGCGCCAGTTTACGTGAAGGACATTTATGCAGACAGCGCCCGCAAAAATCACCGCAGATAATCCCAAAGCAATTGTCTAGCATGGATTTATCGTAATAATGCATCTCCGTACCTGATTGCGCTATGGCATAATTGACGAATAATCCCGGGCCTTCTGGAATTTTGATATTGCTCCTTCCACCGGAACCCTTGACCATACCGTGAATGGCATAAGTACAGCGAACATTGTCATGTGCCGCATATTCGAATATTCGTTCGCCAATTTGCACAGTTTGTTTTTCATCAGCGGATAGAGCCTGCGTGGGACAGGTTTTCACGCAAGTGGCGTCGCATTTATCCTTCCGGCATAGTTTGGGCCCCGCGTAAAGAGGTGTCGGCTCAAGTTCCGCTGATGTTAGAATAGAATTGAATCGTTGCATGGCTCCAAATTCTGGCGTCAGAGCAAGTCCATTCCACCCGAATTCCGCGATTCCCGCCGCAACCGCCGCGTGACGGTGCGAAAAATCAGCGCGTAACTTTCCTTCAACCAGGCTTTCATCCATGTATTTCGTCATACTACTTAACCACGTAGGCATGAAACAAAGGCTTTGATGCCCCTGGTATTCCAGTAATTTCGCAACACGATTGACTATACGCGAGCTTTCGAGGTTCGTCAGTCCATATCCGTAAAAAAGATATGGTGTGATTGATTTGCGCCTGTCGTCGTATTCTCCCCACACATCCGCCGCGCCCTGGTGAATGTGCAGCCCGATAGATATAACCGACTTGCATTTCGGCATAAAATCGGTGGGCCTGTGTCCCTCCGGCGCGTGCGCGAAACGCTCCACCGGCGCGATGCCCACCAAGTCGGCACCCAGATCCAGTAGAGTCTTAACTATTTTTTTTGTTAGATTATCCATGATTCACTACCCCTTCTAAAAAATTAATTTTCGTTTCACTGCACCGTGTTCATGGTCCGCGAAATAAGTTCATCCTGGAGTTGAGGTGACAGATCTCCAAAGTAAACCGAATATCCGGAAATGCGCACCAGCAGAAATGGATATTTGTCAGGATTTTCTTTCGCTTCGCGAAGGACTGAAGCATCCAGCACGTTTAACTGAACCTGCATGCCGCCGCGCTTAAAATAAACATCAAGGAGTGAATTCATCAGACCGCGTCCCTGTTCGTCACACAGAGTGTTTGCTTCGAGTTTCAAATTAAAATTAATACCGTTGGCGATTTGTTTATAATCAATTTTGTTCATGGAGTTGATAAGCGCCGTCGGCCCGCGCCGATCCATACCGTTTTGCGGCGCCATGCCCGAAGGGAATGTTTCGCTGCGTTTTCTTCCACAAGGCAACGCGCCTGTCAATTGCCCAAAATGCATATGTGCGGTATTGGAATAAATGCCCGCAAGATATTGACCGCCGCGCGTGTTTTTTCCAGCATTGAGCATAGCTTTCGCATACTCATTAACAACAAAACCTGTCCAATAATCGGCGCGATCATCGTTGTTACCAAACTTCGGCGCCTTGCGCATGATGGTGAACCAGTATGGATCGGAATCACGTGCGGCCAGCAAGTCGCGTAAACGCGCGAGCGATATTTTCTTTTCCTGAAAAACGATTCTTTCTATAGCGCATAATGAATCACCGGCAGTCGCTACTCCCACCCCCTGTATGCCGGAAAAATTATAATGAGCGGCGCCTTGCGTGGCACACGCGCCGGAAGAGACACATCCCTCTATAAAAACACTGGTGAGCGGAACGGGACGGTAGCGGGCATGCGCACGCTCTATGGCTTTTAAATCTTTTATCATTCTGCCGACTATATGATTCAATTGAATCACAAAAGCGTTAGCTACATCATCGATGCTGTTCATCCGTTCGACAGGCAGTGTCTTCGCGCCAATCCGTGAGAGCGAACCGAAACACTTGCCCTGATTTAGCGCAAGTTCCATCGCCAGCGGCACATTCACCATGGCAGCGTCGGTCGAGCCGAGCGTTTTGCCCGGCGCGGTCGGTTCCACACATCCTATGGCAACATAATCCCGGGCATCGTGAATATCATAACCGACCCCTGTCATGGTGGGGATGATTACATCGTCGTTGAATAAAGAAGGGGTATTGCTGCCGCCCGCCAACGCGGTGTATATGATTTTTTTAAACCCGGCAGGCGATCCGGCGTGGAGGCGGGCATGGAAATTAGGCTGCCGCATGCGTAAATCATTGGCTATATCAATCAGCATATAACTCAATTCATTGGTCGCGTCTTTTCCTTCTCTGTCCACTCCTCCGATGGTAACAACCTGCCAGCTCGGCATACCGCCGAATAATATGGTGAGGGCCTGCGAAAATACCGGTATTGTCTCGCAAAGTTTGATACTGAAAGCGGCAAGCAACTCGCGAGCTTGTTCCGGAGTGATGCGTCCTGCTTCAAGGTCGCGCTGATAGTAGGGATATAGTAATTGGTCCACGCGCCCAGGACAAACGGTTTCACCCATGCTTTCCTGAAAGATGGCGATGTGGAGGAAGAAGAGACTCTGGAGTGCTTCGCGAAAAGTTTTTGCACCCTGCCGCGGAACATTGCGGCACACCGCGGCAATGTTAAGGAGTTCGGCGCGACGCACGGAATCAGTCTCACGTTCGGCAAGATCTTGCGCGCAATCAGCATATCGTTCGCCAAAAAGAGCCAGAGCCTCCGCAGATGTAAGAACAGCCTGATAAAAAGCATCTTTGCCCTGATCAGTGTTTTGAGCTCTGAATTTTTGTATTTCTTTTTTAATTGCATCCGTACCGAGCGCCAGGAGTTTGGCGTGATCGGGTGTAAAGTGGGCAATGCCTCCCACCTCATTGATGAAGTAATCTTTTGCCCGTAATTGTTCCAATGAATATCGAATTCGTTCAAACACATTGGGAAAAGCTTTGGCAATGATAAACCGATTTTGCCAAAACGGCATAATCATCGCAAGTTTAAACTGTTCTTTCCGCGAAACGTGCAGCGGATTGACGGCGCGACCGGGAAACTTCAGCAAGTCGAGCAACACCACCAGGCCATGCGATTCAGGATAGATGATTCCTCCTACGCGTTTCGAAGTGTAATTCCCGACGATGAGCTCATCCGCATATATTATGACGCTCTTGTTCATCAGGACGTGCCGCAACGCCTCGGCCATTTGAACGATTACCGGTTTCTTTCGATTTTTTCCCTTTTTAAAATAGTCCGTCCACAGAAGTGCCCGTTCCGTGCAAACACCCCTCTTGTATTCCTGCACCTGTTTCTTCAGGCGAGTTATACGGTCCCGGCCTGTTGTATTGCTCGATAACGATTGCATCAATCCCCTCCTAAACTAAATGTGGATCGTAATACATCCATTATTTTACCATCCGCTGAAGAACATCCGAATTGATATCCTCGCTTATAGTATTATACTTATTGGTATGACCAATACTACTTAATATCACTTGATTGTCAATATATTTCTTGATATATTGCCTAAAAACCAGCTATTGGTATTACCAATAGCTAAGGGGTAAATTATGAATATAATAAAAAAATCTCTATAATTATGATAATAATTTTTTGTTCAAATTTTTTTGAACTTTATTATCACCTTTGAAACGATTTTATGTTTTCATTTATATCTTCACGAAAGATATGGTATGGATTGCCATGACTAATCAAACAATTCTCTCGGATAAAATAGTTCGCGATATAAAGCAGAAAATTCTTTCAGGCGTTCTACATACGGGCGATCGCCTACCCGCGGAACGTGAATTAGCTGAAAATTACAAGGTAAGCCGGATAACTATCCGCAACGCTATTTCCAGACTGGTTTATCTGGGCTTCCTGCAGACCATGCCTCAGAGCGGCACTTTTATAGCCGATTTTAAAAAAGAAGCTTCTCTGGAACTTTTGGTTGATATAATCTCCAGCGACTATGAAGTGGATAAATCTATCCTTATTGAACTTATAGAAATACGTCGTGTGTTCGAAACCTACTCCGCCGGTCGCGCTGTAAGCAGAATGAATGACACGAACAGGACAGAATTAAGAGAAATGGTCAATAGCATGATTGATTGGAAAGATGATCCGGAAAAACTTGTTGATCTGGATTATAAAATTCACTCCCTGCTGATCGGACTTGCAGAAAATAATATATTGCGCCTTTTATTCAATTCATTCAAGCCTGTGTATCAGTTTTATCTCAAAGTTTTTTATTTCTCTCCAGAAAACGTTGTTGGAATCCTGCCTTATTATGAGCGTTTCTGTAACGCTGCCGAGTTGCGGGATGATAGGGTTGCGTCATTCGTGATGGGTGAATTATTGGATTACGCTGAACGGTCTACCTTCAAGATAATCGAAAAACTGCCCTCGATTAAAATAAAATAGTGATTTTATATTAACGCGAGTTTGTTTACAATTAAGCAAAGGATGTCTACGCCGACAAAGATAGCGCTTTGATCGGAAGCGCATCCCCTTAAGGGGAGCGTATAATAAATAGAACCTTACATTACCGAAAATTTTCGCCAGTGTGGCAGAAACTTACTTTAGTATTGGTATCAGATATTAACCCGAATCGGCAGGATAACCGCTGTGATGCCCTCCCACTGCAAACGCCTCTGAATGGCAAAGGCTGTCTCGTTGTGAAGAATTCTCTGGAAAATATTTTCATTATGGAAAACCAGCTTACCCGTAAAAACTGATGATTTAGGAAACTCCTGAACAATACTCTGGCAGAGGTTGGTCGCGGTCTCTACGACATCTGTTCCTACGTCCATGCGATAATCTGCGGCGTATCCGTATGAACGGGCTAATTTGACGTATTTGGCAAGTTGCTCCGCAATTGACGACTTCAGGGCTTCAATCTCTGATGCTCCCTTAAAAGCGCCGGAATCAATTTCCGCTACGGATACAAAAATAAAATTGCGGTGGAGCTTGGGGAATTCCTTAAAAATGGAAAGCCACGTGTGCAGGCCGAATCCGTTATAACCGCTGACTAGAATGATGGCCGTCCGTTCATTTGGGTTGAGCGGCTCCTCATTAGGAACTTGCCCGGAAGGAAGCGATGAAAGAATTTCCTCAAGCTGCCGCACGCCACTGCGCACTTTCCTGTAATGGCCCCGGATCAGATAGCACAATCCAATAAGCCCTGACGTGATAAGCAGCGTGACCCATCCTCCCTCACCGAACTTCTCATAAACCGTTATAATCAATATAGTCACACAGAGAATCAAGCCGATAAGATGAATAATGATGTGCCTTGCCCAAGACTTATCCTTGCTCCGGTTCTGGAAGAAAAACTTCGCCATACCGAATTGAGACAGGGAAAAGGTGAGAAAAACGTTGATGGAGTACATGACAACAAGGGCCGATACTGAACCATGTGTATAGAAAAGTACCGCCAGGGAAGCCGCACCCATGAGGAGAACGCCATTCTGCATTGTGAGGCGTTCCGAGAGCGCCGAGAAACGCCGGGGCAGCCATGAATCCACGGCCATATTGGCCATGACGCTGGGGCCGCCGGAAAAACCGGATTGCGCGCCGACCATGAGCAGGGCGCCTTCCGAAAGAAGGGTGATGAAAGCCAGAACGCCGCCCAGCGGCCAGCCGCTGAAGGTCCTGTCCGCCAATATGGCATTCAGAGTTCTGCCCTCAACGGGCACAATAGAAAACAGAGCATAACAAAATAAAAGGCCGGCAGCGGTGACGGCGAGCGATACAGCCAGATACACCATGGTACGCTTACCCGTCTGCACTTTTGGTTCCCGCATAACATTCATCGCGTTGGATACCGCCTCAATTCCTGTGTATGTTCCACCGCCCATGGAAAAAGCCCGCAAGAAAATCGCCGTGATTCCCACAAAACCAATTGTCAAAAGATCTTGATTCACATTACCTTTGTATTTCTCTAAAACAGGTCCTATTTCTCCCAAATGAGTTCCCAATCCATAGCCGATGAGAAGAATATGCGTTATCAGAAATACGATGAATATGGGTGCGAGAAAAGTGACGGATTCCTTCACTCCGCGGAGATTTAAAAAAACAAGGAGGAAAATCAAACCCACAACAAAAGGTATCTTGTAATGCAAAAATGCTGGAGGTAGAAAACTGAAGATGGCATCCCCGCAGGAGGCAAGGGAAACGGTAATGGTCAGGATATAGTCCACAAGCAAGGCCGACCCGGCGATAACGCCTGCCTGACCGCTTATGGTATGAGTGGCGACCATATAACCGCCGCCGCCGTGGGGAAATTGTTCAATGATGCGTGAATAGGCGTAGGCAATAATGAACACCGTGAACGCTGTGGCAATAGCAATGAAGATGGCTAGGTAGGTATGAGGTCCCAGCGCTTTGAAAGCTTCTTCCGGCCCATACGAAGACGACGACAAACCGTCAGCGCCCAAGCCGATCCACGCCAGAATAGGGATTAGGGAAATTTTGTGAAAAAGGGACGGCTCATTGATATTGCGCGGCGCACCAATAAATTGGTGTCTTAGGCGCTCAAAGAAAGATTCTTGCGGCTTATTATCGGATATATTCATGATATGGGATTGTCTATATGAACGCCATCGGCAACGTATCCGCAAAGGAAACCATGCTTTTCATTGAGCTGCGTTCCCTTCTCGTCGAATATGCCTATAGCAAAGTGCTGAGCAACAATCTTTAAATGAACGGTCTTGCCGTCTCCAATCTTAACCTGAATCGGTTTGCACATACTCGGCAATCCTTCTTCGTTACTGCCCTTGACATCAAGCTCATATTCTCCCGGTTCCACATCGATCGTATTGGTCTTCAGGGGCAGTATGGTGTCCCGGATCTGACCATTGAGTAAAATAGTATAATCGTCGTTGCGGCTGAGATTTGAAAAAATGATTTTTGATGCCATAATATTTTTTGAATACGGCTCCTTAAACGTTCTTTTCTAATCGTTAACGCGTGGTTTTACTCTGCTTAAGGGGTAAATGCAAGTAATTTGATGCAGCTTGACTACCGCAATAAACATGTGTAATTCCGATTACATCCATGATATAAAATATCAAGAATGTCTCTAATAATCATCAAGTTCTTATAAAATTACAGACCTGTAATCGCTGGCACAAAAAGTTTTACACGATTTTAAATCAGTGATAGGTAAATAACACAGATAAAATATCGTCCCCATCAAAATAAATTTATCACGAAAGGAAAACAGCCATGATCAAGATTAAAGAGATAAAAGCAGGCAACATGGATGTGAACAAATTTATCGCAGATAAGGTGCGGGATATCCAGCAAGCCGTGGGCAACAGTCTGGCCATCAACGCCCTGTCGGGCGGCGTGGATTCATCGGTGGTAACCGCCCTGGGTCATAAGGCGCTGGGCAAGAGGTTGAAAACCTATTTCATAAACAACGGCATTATGCGGGAAGGCGAACCGGCAAAGGTGGCCGCCGCATTTAAAAATCTCGGCATTCACGTTGAAGTCCTCGACGCTTCCAAAGCATTCTTTTCCGCTCTCAAGGGACTAACCGATCCAGAAGAAAAAAGAGAGGCTATAACTCAGACTTTTTATAAAAACGTTTTCGGCAAACTGGTCGTCAAAAGCAAAGCTAACTACCTTTTGCAGGGCACCATTCTGACTGATGTGGATGAAACCATCGCGGGAATTAAAAGACAGCACAATGTTTTCGAACAATTGGGTATTGATCCCCAAAAAGCCTTTGGTTACAAAATTCTGGAGCCGCTCATCGAACTGCGCAAGGATGGAGTCCGTAAAGTCGGGCGCGGACTCGGCTTGCCGGAAAGTATGTTTGACCGGATACCTTTTCCGGGACCGGCGCTGGCGGCCCGCGTAATCGGCGAAGTCACCCCCGCCAAAATCGCCCTGGTCAGAAAAGCTACCGCCATCACCGAAGCGGCACTGAAAGATATAAAAGCTTTTCAATATCTGGCAATTCTGCATGAAGATCGCGTAACAGGCATGCGTGACAATAAGCGTGTTTTCGGCAACCAGATTGAAATCCGCTGTTGGAACAGCATAGACGCGCGCGCGGCCAGACCGACCAGACTTTCTTTTGATATTCTGGAGATTATCGCCACGAAAATAACAAAGGATATACCGGAAGTGGTCAGTGTCACTTACAACATCACGTCCAAACCGACATCCACCATTGAGGCAATTTAGAACTTGCCGCAACACGCAAGCATTTTAAACATATTCATCAAAAAAGAGGCAGACTCAATTTGAGTCTGCCTCTTTTGTAAATTTTATTAATAGTCTATCAAATCCATTATTCGTATATACAATAAAACAAAAGTAATCTCTTTCAGGAATACTGGTATGTTCGCCTGAAACTACTGAGTAGGCATCAACTAATCTCACCTCCCTTCCCCATCCATATCCCCAAGCCACTTTTTTTGATACATAATATCCATTGACTTGCAAAAACAGCCCCCCTATACTTCAACTCATCGAATGCAAAACCTTATCAAAAAGGAGGTAATGGTACCATGTCTACATTACCGCACGTCGCGCCTTTTATGGCCTCGGGGGCGTTAATCCCGAGTGAAGGGTTTATCAGCCCCACTTCCCGCATAGCCGCCATCAGGGCTGACCTGTTGTCCACACCGTATTCAATCTGTCTGGAAAGACCGAAGCTATTGGAAGAATTTTGGAGTTCCGAGGAGGGACGCCGGAGCGCCAAGACGGAGCATCCCCTTGTCCATCGCGCCCTGGCCCTGCAATATATTTTCTCTCACCGCAAGCCCCGCATTTACGAGGGTGAACTTATTATCGGCAACATGACTTCCAAGCGTATTGCCGCCAACTACTACATCGAGGGTGGATCTATCAACATCCTGGAGGATATAGCCCGTCTGGGGAAGCGAACCATTCCCCTGAAATTGACCGGTATGGAAACTGCGGAGCTTCTTCGCATCGGGATCAGGAACTCTTTCAAGAGCGTTGGCGCCAAGGCGCTCCTCAAACCCACCCGCTTTTCTTACTTTTTGGATTTCTTCCGGGCTAAGCGCCACTTTGTGACAGAGGAGGCGGGCGTGGGCCACCAGGTGGGGAACTATTTGATGGTTGTCCATGATGGACTGCGTCGCCCCTATGGAGAGGCCAAACAGAGGCTGAACGAGGGGAAGCTTGCCGACGGGTCGCCTTTGAATGCAGACCAGCGGGCTTTTTTCCGTTCCGTGATTATCACTATCGAGGGCATCAGGAAGATGGCCGAGAATCTGGCCGCCGAAGCGGAGATAATGGCCTCGAGGTCTGGAGTAGCTGAGAAGAGAAAAGCTGAGCTCCTGGAATCGGCGGCCGCCTGCCGCAGGGTTCCTTTTGAACCGGCACGGACCTATCTGGAGGGATTACAGGCCACCTGGCTTATTCACGTGGCCATGAACCTTGAAGACTTCGAACAGGGTCTCTCCTTCGGCCGGATGGATCAGATCCTTCTACCCTTATATCGCAGCGATATTGCACAAGGCTGGCTGACCCCCGAGCGGGCTACGGAGATAACAGCCAGTTTCTGCCTAAAGGCCTGCGAGACCATGCCACTCTACTCCCAGCGGGTCGACAAGTTCTTTAGCGGCAATGGAGTTGCCCAGGCTTTCACCCTGGGAGGCACCGATGCCGAGGAAAATGACGTAACCAATGAGCTCTCCGGCCTTATCCTGAACGCCTATGCACAGGTTCTGACCCGTGAGCCTTCGGTTCACGTTCGTATCCATCCAGGGACGCCGGAGTGGTTTTTCCACAAAAGCGTCGAACTACTCCAGCTGGGCACCAGCCGCCCCTCCTTCTTCGGAGACACAGCCGTCGTAAGAGCACTGGAGGAAGCGGGCATGACCAAGGCCCACGCCCGGGATTACGCTATCATCGGATGCGTGGAGATGGCAAGTCAAGGTCGCACGTACAACTCGTCGGACGCCGCACTTTTTAACCTGCCACTCTGTCTGGAGTTGGCTCTGAACCAGGGCAGGCGGTTCCATGGCAAGGCGAGGATCGAGGGCACACGCCGCTTCGGCGCCCCCACGCCGCCAATCTCCGCATTGAAGACCTTTGAAGACGTCCTGGAGGCCTTCAGGGCTCAGGTTCGCCACGGGATTGACGACTTGGTAAAAGTGATCGGCTGGCTGGAGGAAGTATATCGTACTCTCCGGCCGACACCAGTGAATTCGATCCTTACGGAAGGATGCATGGAAAAGGGGAAGGACGTAACCTGGGGTGGCGGCCTCTATGATTACACCTCCAT
>JAPLJP010000119.1 GCA_026388535.1 Deltaproteobacteria bacterium
TGTCGCCACTCTAGGCAGTAGTGTCGTGTTCTTAGGGATATTGGGACGGATATTGGACATATTGCGGACAGCCCCTTTCTGTATCTAATATTCCCCTTGATCAGGCCGAAACGGTTCCGTCTTGGTGAAGGTTTCTGTCTGAAAACATCAGCGCGCCCTGTTTAAAGACCATCTGTGGTTTTCTCAAGGCACGAATATCGTCGAGGGGATTTTTATCCAGGGCCACCATGTCCGCGTATTTTCCGGTTTCCAGGGAGCCGATTTTATCTTCCATCCGGAGAATTTTCGCATTGTTGATGGTGGCGCACCTCAGCACTTCAATGTTGGAAAAACCAACGCGCTGCAATATTTCGTATTCTCTGTAGTTGCCGCCGAAATAACAGAAAGGCATTCCCGCGTCAATGCCGCACCCGATGATAATTCCCGCCTGGTTCATTTTTTTCAGATTGGCAAAACCGTTGCCGATCATGTTGAAAAAGACCTCCGGATTGACGAGAAATTTCTTTTTCTCAAAAAGCTTGTCTATGGGAATGGTTTTATAATATTTCAGGTCGGAAAGATTCTGTCTGTGGAGCAGGGGATCGCAATGATTCACCGCTTCTTTTTCGAAATATTCTTTTCTCACCTGTAATTCTTTGATGATTTCCGGCGTCCGATACTTTTGAGGAAGTTCATCAAAGGCTTCTTCCATCAAAAAAGACTGGCCGACTGTCAATGTGGGTACGATAGCCAGGTTTCGTTTAGCCATTTTCATTATATCGTCGTCGGACAAAACCGTATCGGTAGTAATGTGTTCGATGGAATTGAAGGGATATTCCATCGCGCGATCAAAACCGGACTTAAACTGGCTGTGTCCTGAAACAGGCAATCCTGTTTTTTCAGCAAAGCGGAAAATAATATCGAGCTGTTCTTTCGTGTATACGGGAATTTCCTTGTTCTTTTTACAAAATATACTCTGATTATCCAAAGTCAATTTGATCAGTGAAGCGCCTTTGGCGTTTTCCTCAAGACACGCTTTCATTTCGGCAGTGTCTTTAAAATTGTTCATAATCAGGCCGATGAACCATGAGGCGGGACGGGCAAAAATATTCACGTCGGAAGGAGGAATTTCGGGATGAGAGCCCAATACGTTCAGTATGGAATTGCAATAAACAACGCGCGGTCCGGGCATGTTTCCTTTTTCGATGTCGCGGATAAACATATGAAGAAGACCGGGGAAGGCGCCCATATCGCGTATGGTAGTCACGCCGGATTCAATCGAAGAGACGAAGTTTTGTTTCTGCTGACGGGAATGGTTTAAAATATCTATCATCCTCATGGAAAAAACGGGAGAAGAGGTGCTGTGGCAATGGGCATCAATCAAGCCGGGTATAAGATACCGGCCTTTCATATCAAAGACCAGACCCTGTTGATTTTTTTCCACCTCACCGGTTCCTTTTGCCGCTATCATTCCTTTATCAACAACTATCCATGCATTTTCAACAATCTGTCCGGAGGTAACGTCTATCAAGCGCGCGTTTTTCAGCAAGAGAGGTTTTTCATAATCCAGAACAGGTACATTTTTTTTAGGGATAGCGCAGCCTTGAACTGAGGGCAGATACAAGGCGCCTGCCATTAGAGCAGAGTATTTAATGAAATCCCTGCGTCCGAGATTGTGAAATATTTTATTACCCATATTCCCCCTCTTGTTCATCTGTATTTTAGTGTCTGAAAGAAAAAGACAGGTTACCATTCAGCCACTAAGATGTTCTCTTAAAGCGGTGAGAGTGAATATATAGAGTAGCATTTTATGTGTCAAGTCATATCAGAATAAATACGTATAAAGGGTTTATATTTCGTTGACATATAAGATAGTTGCTCTTATACTGCCTTTCCGCGAAAGCAAGATTTTGATAAAGAACTCTGAGACGCACCGGAGCGTATATGTCTGCGGATGTTATTTTGAAAAAGGAGAAGAGTTGAAAAAAGAATATAAGCTCAGCAGGGAAATTTTACCGGATGTTTTCAGCATTACACTTCCCCTCCCAGGCAAGAGACCGGGGCCTGTTAATGTTTATCTTTTCAAAGGAAGAGAAGTTACGTTGATTGATACGGGCACAGCGCAAACGGCTGGCTTTCTTCAAAAGGCGCTAGGCGAACATGGCCTGCGGTTTGCCGATATTGACAGAATAATAGTTACGCACGGGCATCCCGATCACTATGGAGCCGCGAAGAAAATTGTAACTGCCGGAAGAGCCAAGGTGGCCGCGCATGCGGAGGATATAGTCTCTATTGAAAACGGGATGGAGGTTTCCGCAAATAGATATAGAAATTTTCTCCAACTGATGGGTGTTCCCATATCTATAGGTATTCTGTTAGGATTACTTTTTGTTGTGTTTAAACACATGGCGGATAACTGCGTGGTTGATATTGTCATGCATGGAGGAGAGGAAATCGAAATAGGGAGATATCGCGCGAAAATTATAGACACTCCCGGACATTCCAAAGGATCCGTTTGTGTTTTTCTTGATAAAGAAAAAATACTATTCTGCGGAGACACGATTATTGAACATATCACGCCGAACGCTTTTATCATGCTCGATGAAAAAGAAGTGCTTCCGGTCAGGTTGAGTCAGGATGAATTTTACAAGTCGCTTGATAAAATAAAAGGACTTTCACCTTCTATGATATATTCCGCCCATGGAAAGAAAATTCCCGACATTGAACAAATAATTGACGGATACAAGAAATCGTTTGCCGAAAGGCAGGCGAAAGTATTGTCAATAGTTAATTCGGGAGAAAAAAATGTGTACAGAATAGCGAGGCTTCTTTTTCCGGAAATCGGTGGTGTGAGGCTTCCTTTGGAGATATTTCTCTCCATTTCCGAGGTTTACACAAATATTCAGGTTCTTCAAAGAGATGGAAAGATTTCATTGAATATCAGGAATGGTCTGCTTGAGGTAACTTAAGGGGGGCTAAACAGTTTTGCGTATTAAAGACAATATTTCTTAATTAAAATCCTATCATAGATAATTGTAATATATATTGACATAAAAAATATATTTGATTAATAAAAAATAAAGTTTTTCCAGAAAAGGATATTTTTCGATGTAAAATTTCCAAATTAATATAATTATGAAAAATAAGGATTAAAGGAGGAATGATGTCATGAAAAAAATCGGTATGTTAATAATTTTTATTGCCCTGATCACCGTAGTCGGCGTGGCAAGGGCGGAAGTAAAGGCAGGTTCATTTTCAGTCACTCCATTTGCCGGAGGTTATTTCTTTGAAGGTAATGAGGATCTCAAACACTCATATACCGTTGGTTTACGAGCCGGTTATAATTTTACTGAAAATCTGGGTGTGGAGGGGTTTTTTCATTATGTTCCAACGGAATTTGATGATGTAATTAATACAGATATTGATATCTACGGTTATGGCATAGAAGGCCTATACAATTTCATGCCTGGAAGCCGTTTTGTTCCTTTTCTGGCAGTTGGTATTGGAGGAATGACTTACAACCTTCCCTCAGGTATGGACAATGTTAATAAGTTTGCCGTTGATTATGGCGCCGGTTTGAAATTCTTCGTGACAGATAATATTGCCCTGCGGGCGGATGTACGCCATGTACTTCCCCTGAATGACAACTATAACGATTTACTAGTCACTTTAGGAGTTAGTTTCGCCTTTGGCGGAAAACAAAAGGAAGTTATTGAACCCAAGGCTGAAGAAACTGTTGCTCCCCCAGAAGTTGTTGTTGATTCCGACAAGGATGGAGTGCCTGATAAATTTGACAGATGTTCTGATACACCTGCCGGATTGGCTGTGGATAAAGACGGTTGTTCGTTGGATTCCGATAAAGATGGCGTTCCCGATAGTTTTGATAAATGTCCGGACACTCCTTTAGGTGTGACTGTGAATCAAGATGGCTGCATTCCGGATTCCGATAAAGACGGTGTTCCTGATAACCTTGATAAATGTCCTGGAACGCCTGCCGGTGCGGTTGTGGACAAAAACGGTTGCATTCCGGATTCCGACAATGATGGTATTTCCGATAATCTCGATAAGTGCCCTGGAACACCCGCTGGTACGGCTGTAGAGAAAGACGGTTGTGTACATGAGAAGGTTTCCATTACGCTTAATGTGGAATTTGATACAGCAAAGTCTGTTGTTAAGAAAAAATATCACGACGAAGTTAAGAAAGTGGCTGATTTTATGAAAGAAAACCCCGAGGCTGCTGCGGTGATTGAAGGTCATACTGATAATGTTGACAAGGACAACAATCCGGATAAAAATATTAAATTATCTCAGGCCCGCGCCGACAGCGTGCGGCAATACCTGATCGACAAATTTGGGATTGATGGGGCTCGACTAAGTGCTATTGGTTACGGACCGAATAAACCGATCGCCAGCAATGATACGGAAAAGGGACGAAAGAAAAACCGCAGAGTTGAGGCAGTCATTGAAGTGGTGAAGGTGAAATAATCACGTAACATTCAATACCTTTTAACTAAGAAGGCCCCTTAACTTTAAGGGTTAAGGGGCCTTCTTTTAGTTTAAAAAGTTGTGTCTATTTATATTTACTGTCGTTAGATTTTTTCGAGGAACTTCGACAGAACTCACAAAATTGAAATCAGTTTTTCAAAACCCGCATAGGCAAAATACCCGGCGAACACAATCAGAAAAACGGCGCAGAACTCTATTAGGGCGCGATAGAGACGATCCGTTAGAAAATGTCTTCCTCCGGCAACGGCCGCTGATACAAGGGAATACCACGCCAGATCCGCCAGAATATGTCCAGCAA
>JAPLJP010000135.1 GCA_026388535.1 Deltaproteobacteria bacterium
TTTCGGGTTGGGATTTGATAGAGAGCCGAACTCAAAGTCCTTGTTGAAAAAATGAGAAAAGGGCACACCCACAAGTCTGATGCCGCACTTCTTCTCCAGATCTTTGTATAAGTGTAGATTATCGAAGTTCACCTCGTCGGGGAAATGAGCCTCTATGCCGGTTATGCCGAATTCGGCGAAATCTGCGGCCATCTTAAGACGTTCCGCGATGGACGCGGGCTTCACGTAGTCCTCATGGAACCTCCCGCCCCGCGGCGTGAAATACCAGATACCCACGGACATTTTAATGTTCAAGGTAAAATTCTTCATGTGCGTGATAAGCTCTTTTTTCGTTCTTTCTTTTTTCTGGTAGGACAAATCTTTTATTTTGTACATTATCCCTCCTTAATTCCGATTTGCATTTTCAAGTTCGCTATAGCGCTGCAGTAGCCGATCGACTACTTTGCGGTTTTTTTCTATGGGTCGGAGAACCGACGATTTTTCCTTCCTCACAAAGCGATTCGCCGCCTCGGCATAACTTATATCAAGCAGACAGCAGGCGCCGCTGACAGCGCACCCCAAGGGCGCGGCGAAATCGGTATTTTCGATGGTATATGTTTCTGCGCCGAAGAAATCGGAGATGAGCTGACGCAGAAAACCGTTTTTCGAAGCACCCCCGGCAACGCACAGAGATTCTCTGCGCTCCAGATGTCCGGAGTGGAGACGAAGGGCCAGCACCTGGGATATATGGAGTGCCCGTATATTGGCCGCGGGATCATCTTCATTCAGCCCCTGCCTGATTATGCCGCGTTTCCCCGGAGGAACCGATTCATCGAATAGCCAAGGCAGCATCAGCGGCTCTTGATTGGAAATAACAGATTTCCCGGCCATTGCCATGTAGGAATCCCTTTCGCCCAGCGGATCATACTTTTCCCGGAAGTAGTCGTGAACCTTGCTCCCATTGGTGAAGACGCTGAGGGCCATAACCGTTCCCGAGGTGTAGCCGAAAAGGTTGTATTCCCCTGAAGGCGAAGGAGCGATATCGGCGGCAATGCCATTTACCGTGTAGCTTGAGCCCAGGGAAACTACGGCACCTCCTCCGCAGCCCAAAAGAGTGGCAGGATTATCCCCCGTACCCGCCAGTATAATCGCGTCGGGATCAATGCCGTAGCGCGCGGAGATGCATGGGCTGATATGGCCAAGCGGCGTATCATACGGGACTATGCCGCCTATTTTATTTTTTATCGCCCCGGCGATGCCCCGCTCTCGCAAGAGGTTATCGAAGGCCTTAAGAATTTCATCGTTCCATCCAGGCGTGTTGATATCCAGATTATTGAAGTTCGTGCCCCACCCGTCACCGGTATCCACAGCAACTGGCTTACCCGCCAAAATCGAGCTCAGAAAGGCGCTCAAAACAAAGATGTGGGCTGTGACCTCAAATTCCTGAGGGGCATTATATGCCCATTTCAGTATTTGGGGGGCCGGAAAGCGAGGTTCGGCAAGGTTGCCGCAGAGTTTCGCCACTCCCCCTTGTTTTTTCAGTGATTCATTAAGCAGTAAAACTTCGTGCGCGGTACTGCGATCTTCCCATATGGGAGAGCTTTTACGAGTCAGCGCCGGACCCACATGCTCCGCAAGGGGGCGGCTGGGATCCAGCGTTTTCAGACGTTCGGCAAATGTCCCATCTACATAGACCGTGCAGTGCTGCATGGCGTCAATCTTTACGGCCTTTACCCTGGGAGCGATGCCCAGCGAGCGGAGTTTCATCAACGCGCGATCCACCGCTTCCAGGAGCATCAAAGGAGAAGTGTGCCGCACCGAGGCATCAGAATTCGGCAGGACGCCTCCGACGGTCCCGTAGAACGGAAAGCTGTCATCATACTTGAATGAATCGGTATGGATAACGTTTCCTCCCCGAACATCCAGGGCCAGCGTTTTTACCGATTGGGTGCTGAATTCAATTCCGAGAGCTATCATGATACCTTCACCTTTTTCATAATTTTATTATAAAATACGGATGCAATAGTCAAACATTATCCTGCAATAGTGGAAATTATAAATACTCATCATACGCAGGACGCGCTTCCAAGTAACTTTCCAATTGCTCTTTTATTTCATTCAAATCCTTGAAATAATTTTGATTGAAAAATACCTTCTTAAATAATCAACTTTAAAAAAGGCTTGACAAAATTCTTGTCAAAAGGCAGTAGAAACCCGTTCTGATAATTACCAGAATGACTTTTTAGTTTTGTTCTATGCAGTCGTAAAATTTTTGAATAGTGGAGCCCCCTCCGGCAGGAGCCGGAGGCTCCTTAAATAACGCGACCTCCCGCGATTTCAATTCGCATTCATCCCCCAGCGAAAGCTGGGGGATTTCATATCGCGGGATTAAAATATTGATTATAGAAGGAGAAGTCCCCCATGAGCGATACGATTATAAAAGAACTTAAAGACGGTGTATTATTATTAACATTGAACCGCCCTGAAAAAAAGAACGCATTCAATACTGAACAGTGGAAAGCCCTTGCCGCTGAGCTTGATGCGGCCCGGGAAAACGATGATGTAACAGTTGTTGTGCTAACCGGCGCAGGCAAAGATTTTTCTGCCGGCCAGGATTTGAGCGATAGCGGCGCGTTCTCTGAACTGCCTCCCTATCAAATCTGCGAACGCGCCTTTGTTGATTTTGATAAACCAATTCTCGGAGCCGCCAAAGGAGTCGCGGTGGGAGGCGGCTCGACCACGCTGTTCCATTGCGATATCGTTTATGTTGGTGAAAGCCTGCGCATGCGTGTGCCTTTTACAAGTCTGTGTATGGCGCCGGAATTCGCGAGCACTTATAAGCTTCAGGCCAATATCGGCTTCCAGCGCGCGGCAGAACTTATTTTTACCTCTGAATGGATTAATGCCGACAGAGCTCTGGAAACAGGCATCGCCGCCCGCAAGTTCAAGGACGAAGAACTTTTGCAAAACACGATGGCCAAGGCCGCCGAAATTGCGCAGTGGTCAATGTTTTCTTTGCGCGAGGCCAAAAGATGCTTAAAACTGGCGCATAAGGCAGGTATAGAAGCCGCTCTCAGTGCTGAGCATGAAAGTATGAAACGGCAGATCGGCAGCCCAGAAAACATGGAAGCCATGATGGCTTTCATGCAAAAACGAAAACCAGATTTTCGTAACCTGAAGAAAATTTAATTAGCAGAGCAGGATGATTATCAATTTCTCTTGTTCAGGCGTGAATCCAGTCTGCAACTCTTCGTCCCCCTTTTTGAAAGGGGGAGTGAGGGGGATTTTAAAATCTTCCCCTGCCCTTATCGCACGCCTTATTTCATCCGCAACTTTTCCAACATCCTGCCCGCGTGCGGAGCAATGGAATGAAAAGCTTTCAACTGCTCGCAGGCGTAATCAGCGCATACCGCACAGGTACTTACTTTTTTCTCCATGCCGCAAGCCCTGATGCCGCAGACGCGGCAATGACTAAACAGCCGCCCGTTTGCCTGGGAACAACCATCACAATTGGCGTCTTCGGGCTTTATGTCCATACCGTACTGCTTTGACCAAAGCTTGGCAACATCCGCCCTGGCTTTATCATCATCGGCCTGTGTCGCCAGATAGACCGGACACTTCGAACAAATAATTCCGCAATATGCTATCATAGTTTCCATCACAACCTCCTAGTGAGACTCTCTGAAATCGAGTCCCGACGAGTCGGGACGACGATTGAAGCATTAGTCGTAATGAGACTCAAAATTCAGGAACAAAGTGAACTGAATTGTGTAAGTCGAATTATCCAATCCCGATATATCGGGATTGGAAATTATCCCCGAAGCGATGCGGAGTGGGATTGTAAAAACCTTCTCAACCGTCCTTTATCGCTTCTTTATATTATATCGCTCTTTTTCGGCCTGGCGGCATGGTATTTATGCTTCCGGCTGGAGAACAGTTTGAATGGCAAAATTTTCCTTCGCATCATCTTTTATATGCTGATTATCATTTTTGACAGCGAGGGCATGTCGCTGATGTTTTTTCCATAATGAGCGTACTTGATGACCTTATCCGCCGTAATGGCAAACGCGGCAGGAAGTTGTGTTTCCTTCCCTTCAAATTTGCCGTGACGGAAACCTCGGCCTATGGCCTTGATTGCCGCAATCAAACCGGCGGGATGCAGATATTTGATAATTCCGCCGGCTTCCACAAAATAGATTTGGAAAATTTTTCCTTGAGGATCACTGATAATACTGAACGGCCAATCTTCTCTGTTCGTTAAAGAAGCAAGAGTTTCCGGCGCACTTTGCAGAACTACAAATACGCGCCCTCCTTTTTTACTCACCAGTTCGATTTCCTGCTTTATTTTTGCCATTTCCATCTGGCAGACCGGGCATCCGTAATAACGCAGAAAAATTAAAACAGCTCGATTATTGCCGACAGCATTGTAAAAATTAATCTCATCATCCCAAGGTGTTTTAAATCTAAAATCTGGTGCTTTATTCCCTAACGTCAGTTTTGCATTCATATCAGAGTCTCTCCTCAATTAATCAACATTAACGACAAACGTCTTTAACACATTATTTCCTTTATCATTACCCGGGTGACCAAGCAATCCAATCTTTATTCGTCATTCCGGCACCGAACCCCGACGGATGATGCCGTGGGCGGCGATGATACCGGAGATTGCCGCTCCCACAATGCCGCGGCTTTTGCCGGTGCCGTCACCGGCGACAAAAACGCCTTTAATGTTTGTTTCCAGATAGCGGTCCGTCGGAAAATGTGTGTCAAAAAACTTTATTTCCGGCGCGTATAGCAATGTTGACGGATGAAGAATACCCGGGATTATTTTGTCGAGTGATTTGAGAGATTCCCATAGATTGTCAATGATTCGGGCGGGCATCGCCAGTGTGATATCTCCGGGCGTCGCGTTGCAGGTTGCCTTGCAGACTTCAAAATGACGGGTCGCGCTGTTAAATGTTGCCAGCGAGCTTCTTCTTCCCTCGCGGAAATCACCTATCCTCTGCACAATCGGTTTGCCGCCGCCCAGCAAAAAAAATTGTCTGGCAATGCTTTGCCCAAACTCCGTGGTATCTGATAAAGGTTTGGTTAAAGAAACTGTGTTAATCAGAGCAAAATTCGTGTTTTTTGTCTTTTTGCCGAAGAGGGCGTCGCCGTTAACCAATTTGAAATCGCCGTAATTTTCCACCCGCACCCTCCCGCCGGGATTTGTGCAGAAGGTTCTGACCTTATCGCCGTGACGACGTGTTTTGAAAATAAATTTGGGATCGTAAACTATATCTGTTATGAAATCATAAAATTGTCTATTGAGCTCAAGGCGAATTCCCACATCAATCGGACCGAAATTATGGCGGATATTCAGCGCATCGGCCATATCGCGAAACCAGTAGGCGCCACTGCGCCCCGGAGCGGCCAGAATAACTTGAGCATTATAGTTTATTGGTTTTTTGTTGCAGAGGCAGTCAAGCCGAAAATTATTGTCATTACGTTTTTCGATGGCCACGACTTCGGTGTTGAGCAGAAAATCGGTTTTTTTCAGATAACCGCGCAAATAGTCAACCAAAGCCTTGCCGTTATCGGTGCCCCAGTGCCACTGCTCGGGCGCGATAAATTGAGCGCCATGCTCAGCGGCCATATCTGCAAGCGCCAGGAGTTTTCTGTTATTATCAATAAAGGTAACCTGCCGGCAGCGCGGAAACCGGATAAACACTTGTCTGATTTCCCGCATCATTTTTTCTGCCGCGGCGCGATCAATTTGCAGTTCATTAATATCCAGCCCAACGCGGTAATCAAAATTAAGTTTACCGTCATTGAGCAGTCCTCCGGCGGGATATGGATTGCGGTCAATAATGGCAATTTTATCCAGCCCCAGTTTTTCCAGCTCGATTGCGGCAAAAAGTCCGGCCGGGCCTGAACCAATAATCAGAACATTATAGTTTTTCATTGTCCTCCCGTTAGAGATTTATCCTAAATAACACAGCAAAGTATCACCCTCCCTCAATCCCTCCCCTCAAGAGAGGGAAGAAAAACGGGACTGGATCCCGGCCTCCGTAACCT
>JAPLJP010000184.1 GCA_026388535.1 Deltaproteobacteria bacterium
GCTTCAGCGGCGATTTCTACTTTCATTTCTTTGAGAATTGCCTCTAAGTGTTTCACCGATTCTCCGCTCCAGCCATAAGAGCCGAACGCCGCGCCAATCAGATTTACTGGTTTCAATCCCTTTAAGTAAGTCATTACATCCGCCATCTGCGGGAGAATATTATTGTTGAGTGTCGGTGAACCGACGATCAGCGCGCCGGCATCAAGAACTTCATAAACAACTTCACTGCGGTGCGTTTCATTCATCGATAATAGTTTTACCTTCACTCCCTCTTGCGCCAAAGATTCGCTGATGGCTCTGGCCATTTTTTCCGTGGAGTGCCACATCGTCGCGTAAACAACAACAGCTTTTGCCATTGGTTTCTGCAATGCCCATTTTTTATAAAGTTCTATAATCCAGCCAAGATCTTTGCGCCAGATCGGCCCGTGATCGGGAGCGATAATTTTTATTTTCAAGCCCGACGCCGCAACCTTCTCCAGAACCTTCAGAACAATCGGCGAATAAGGCAAGACAATATTGGCGTAGTAAGTTGCCGCCTCAAACTCCAGCGTCGCCGCCGGAATTTCATCGGCAAAACGCTCCAGCGTCGCCAGATGCATACCGAAAGCGTCCTGCGAAAACAAGAGCTGATCCTTGGCCAGATAAGTAAACATACTGTCCGGCCAGTGAATCATGCGCGTCTCCATAAAAGTCAACTCCATATTGCCCAGACTGAGAGTCTCCCCATCCTTTACGGGCTTGATTTCATGCTGGTCATGGAACAATTCTTTCAACGTTTTTACGCCGATTGCCGAAGCGAATACTTTTTCAGGTTTGATGAAATCAATCACCTCGGGCAGACAGCCGGAATGATCCATGATCCATTTCGGAATGGTTGGAAATAATATATTTTATTTTAGAGGGATCGACGACGGATTCAATGCGGGAGAGCATTTCATCTTTGAACGGTGCCTTGACCGTATCTATTAAGGTAATATCGTCTGCCATGACCAGATAGGCGTTATAGGTGCTGCCATGGGGCGTTGTGTATCCATGAAAATCCCGGATTGTCCAATCAATGGCGCCAACCCAGTAAACATGGTCAGTTACTTTTATTGCCGAATAAATATTCTTCATTGTTCCACCTCTTGTTTAATTTACATTGAAAATAATATAAGTTCTAATAACACTCTGTCAACCACAACTTATACTATTTCGCCTGTAATTTCCACCTTGCAGAATGATTGATCAATAGATTGATTCTGGAAATCGAAAGGCCAGTAGCAATAAGGATGATTAGGATAAAACAAATATTTTCCCACAGGAATTATAAAGAAATTTGTTAAAATTAGTTTATTAGTTATCTACAAGTCAACAACGCCGGTGAATAAAAGATATTGAGGTTTTACGTTTGAAATAAGGAAAAACCAAGGTGTGGAGCGGTTCATACCGCTTCACACCTTGAACGCTTTGTTTTCTACTTTTTAAAGCATCATTTCTGCAAAATTAACAAATCATAACCACCGCCACCATCATTCATTGTCGCAATAATCATATTTTTATCCTGTGACATAACACCATGGAATGATGGTAAACTGGCAATTGTTACAATGCCGCTTGAAGATATGGATAGAGTTTGTGGTCCCGATAATGAGGAATCATCATCG
>JAPLJP010000190.1:0-10705 GCA_026388535.1 Deltaproteobacteria bacterium
CCTGATTTCCTTTTCGAGACTGTTGTTCTGGATCTGACTGAGCAGATCTGTATTGCTATGAGGGAAAAGGGTATTACCCGTACGAAACTGGCCAAGATGCTGGGAGTGTCGCCAGCTGCGGTTACCAAGATACTTAATGGGAGCTCAAATTTTACACTCAAAACCATGCTAACATTGGCAAGTGCCTTGGATTTAGAGTTAGCCATTTCATTCCAAAACGAAAATCGACATGTCAAACTGGATAATGTAGTGCCTTTATTCCATAAGGTAGCACAGGGGCAAAGTGATTGGTTTCAACCATCAGCTGATGACGATCTCCCTACACGTGAAAGACGTTATTTGCCCGGAGCAGCGACTATTCAACCTGCGGAACCAGTTTCGGCTATGTAGTTAGTTGCTGATCATTAAGGAGGTAATGAAAATGGATGTTAGTAAAAAAATGAAAGATACCATAATCAAGGAAATCAAATACGCGATCAATAAAATTGATGAATCCGCCACCATCGAAGATAAGATCTATTATTTTAGTGCTGTGCAGGGCATTTTCAACAGGGTCTTTAATATCGAATATGATATCGAATTGGTGTTTTCCTATTATATTTTCAATGAAACCTTTAAAGCTTTTCAGCAGAAATTGGCCGCCATGAAAATGGGCGATACAGTTTTCGTCATCACCGATCAGCAGTTGAATAGACTTTCGGATTTGACTAAAGATTTTCTTGAACAGTTTGCAGCTGGTAAAAGTACCGAAGGTACTCTGAAAAAGATGGTCGTTCTGTTATATTCAACAACGGGCAATGGCAATTACCTCATGGGAAAGGGGTTGCTAAAAATATAGAAATTTAAAATAAGAAGTGTTTAGTTGAATGATAAACCCCTGGAGCAAACCGGGGGTTTTCTATTGCTTGGAACATTGTCGATATAATTTATCGCGTGTCATATCAGCATAGTAAAAAAATTATTGGCGATCAAATCGATGAGGTATTGAGTAGAGTCCATTAAAAAAGCGGGTCCTCTTTTCCCTGGGTAGCTTTACGGGTAATTCGAACCTCGGTTTCTCTCAACATGACAAAAAAATAAATGAATGGAAAAATGTAATAGAAAAATAATCGGAATGTCTTGCAGCGGATCCACAGCCCACGCAAGCGAAAATACTCCGGACATAAACTATGCCAACTATCTGAAAAATGACAAAAAAGGGCGTATTTTCAAACCCATATAATCATAAGGGGGAACCCAAGAAAACAGCGTGGTGATGATGCCAGAGCGTCGGCAAACCCTTACACCATCTATGTTGGTGGGGGTCAAAAAAGAGACCTCCGTAAACCCTTATTCCATCTACATTGGCGGAGTCCCCACAAATCCTTACCATTCCTACGCTGGCGAGGGTCGGCAAACCCTTATCATTCCTATATTGGCGGGGCTATTATTTTCAATAAAAAATGAGACTTCGTAATTTTCAAAATCAAGAGCGTATGCCCTTTTTATTTTTTAGGGAATTTCATGCAGAAAATACAATAATTGAAATAAACTCATGTAGGGAGAGGGCGACGATCATTTTGCCGACTGAATCGGCCAGGTTGTGTTTATGGAAATGACTATATGACATAGGGAGGATGACATGAAGCGCGACATGGAATTGATTCGGAAAATGATATTGATGTTGGAGAGTGAGCCGAACGGCTACGCACCGAACGAAATTAATATAGAGGGATATACTCCCGAACAAATCGGGTATCACGCTTACCTTCTTAACTTGGGAAGGCCACGAATTTGCCGATTCTGCGCGAGATGAAAACCGATGAAAGAAGGCTATGGGTATGGTTCAAGAAAAAGGCGGCGCGGTGACCCTTTCTGTCCTTACGCAGATCCTGACAAGCCTTATGAAGAGCACCTTTGGACTTCCCTGATACAAAGTCAATATCCAATAAATCATTGAACCTGATAGCAGCAATTTAGAAGGGCTTATTTGACGTTTTAGGGTATCTATAGGGTATCAAATAGATATTCTATTGAAAATGCTATCTTCACAAACTCTTGATATTATTGGAGCCGATGGCCAGAATCGAACTGGCGACCTACTGATTACGAATAATTTAAACCCACCGGTTAACCCTCTAAATAGTTGAAATTCCAGCATAGTTAAAATTGGCGGTTGGTTTAAAACCAGCCAAAAGAGGCTAGTTTTTACCCTTTTCACCCATATGACTCACCCATAGGAGGTTGCCATGAAATACAGGGACATTTTACAAGCGGTTGATACAGAAAAAGCGTTGACCCTTATCGGAATAACAACAACTAACCAGGGGGCATATATCAAGTTTCCATGCCTCAAATGTGAGAACACGGCAATCATCAAGGCATACGGGGACAAGAAAAATCTTTATTACTGCCCTGAATGCAAAAACAGCGGACACATCATATCACTGGCAATGGAGAAAAACAAACTTGACTGGCAAGCCGCCAATAACCTGCTCGCTTCAAAGGCGGTGATAATAAATGCCAGGAAAATAACCGAGGAGCTGAACATAAACTATGAGTTGCTCTATCACGAGTACCTCAAAAACAAGGGTATTCTGAAAGAGACATGCGAATGTCTTGAAATCGGAGTACCCAAAGGCAAGACTATGTTGGCAGGTAGCGTGGCTTTCGGGGTCAGGGATGAAAATGGAATGAAGGTTGCCTATTACGGCATCAGAATGAAAGACGAAAAACCCGTGTATCACAAATCCTTTAACCCTGAAATGTACCTGTACAATTTCGACAGGATAGACAAGAATGAAATCGTCTATTTCACAACGGATATGTTCAAGTGCATTGGCAGCATCGAGAACGGAAGGCAGTGCATCTGCAATTTCGGGCTCCCCTACCTTTCATTGATGCAACTTGAGCTTCTCAATGACATCGAAAGGACAATTGTACTGGTAGATGAAACCTTAATAAGGACAGTTGCAATTCAACTGGCTGAGTATCACAGGAAATTTTATCACTTCGAGTAATAAAAAAAAGGAGGGAAGGCAAACGCCAACCCTCCTTAAATTTTGTCCAGAATTTTTAATGTTTTCCATGCTATTTTTTTAACACTAGATAGGGATCTATCATACCGACAAATTCACACCATTATTTCAATATTTATCAAAATTATGTTGTTAAACACCGAGGTCAGATGGTCCTTCTGTAAGAATGTATATTACATTCTTATTGGCGTGAATTCCTTATATCTCTATAAGTATATTGGTTATCCACAGTTTCAAACTCTTGACAAGCTTTCAACCCTTGCTAGACTTATTTTGTAATCACTAAACGACAAAATATGTATTGGGGATACGAGCGTGATTTAAAGAAAAAACATCTAAAATGCAAAGAATGTAAAACAGCTGCTAGACCGCATTATTCAAGAGGTATGTGCAATATTTGCTATGAAAAAACCCGCAAAATTTATAAGCGGGAATATTTTAGAAAGCACTATATGAAAACAGAGATAAGGAAAAAATAGCTCTATATCTTGTATGAAAATTCTTAACTCCTACAACATCTTGCATTACCCGGCTTTGAAAGAAATCAACTAATTTCGGGGACTTTGAGTGGTTGTTGACTTTCTGTCTGTATATATTCGCACGAATTATGAAGTCCACGAATGGAAACACGCTTGCGCTGTTCTAAGTAGTTATTTCCCTAATGAGTGGCAATATATTTTCGATTTTTTAACTTCTTTTAATCCATGCAAAGAATCGTGAGGTGAAATCAGTTGCTAATTTGAAAGCAGAGGAGTACATATGACTTGCAGTCAGTTCTAAGGGGGTTTTAAATAATTAGGAGGGGATATGGTGTGACGAAGAGACCCTGTTTCTCGAAATGAGAGGCGGGGTTTTTTATACTCTAATATATTATCATGAATCTCACAGAGTGGTTTTATGGAAAACATTAAAACAGGAACAATAATTAGAGGCCCTCAATGGCCGGAACCAGTTGAGATCAAGTTCATTGAGCATTTGGATGGTGATGTTCATATCGTAGGTGCCACGATTATCAGTAAGATTCATATTGATCAAATAATCCCTATAGAAGAATTCTCAAAGGTATCTATTCAAAGATCAGATGCACTCTTCAAAGAAGAACCTTCGGAAGTCTTTCTGGCTCTGGAGGCAATGCGTTATCGTTTTGCGTCCATTTATGATCCTCTTCTGGCCATGAACACATCCAAGGTTGATCCGCTGCCTCACCAGATCGAGGCAGTTTATGGATATGTTCTGCAATTGCCTCGCATTCGATTTTTAATAGCCGATGATCCGGGGGCTGGAAAAACAATTATGGCGGGGCTCATTATCAAAGAACTCAAACTTCGCAACCTTATAAAAAAGATTTTGATTGTTTGTCCGGGTCATCTGAAAGACCAATGGCGAAGAGAACTATCCGACAGGTTTGAAGAAAGATTTATTCCTGTAGATAGAGAACTACTTGATGCCCTTTATGGTGAAAATATCTGGAGCCGAGAGAATCAAGTCATCACTTCCATTGACTTTGCTAAAAGAGAAGACATCCTCCCGTCTATTGCCGCCGTACACTTCGATCTTATCGTCGTGGATGAAGCTCATAAGATGAGTGCCTATCGATATGGTGACAAACTGGAACGAACCGAACGTTATCGATTGGGAGAAACCCTCTCACGCATTACCGATCATCTTCTTTTCCTGACCGCCACTCCCCATAAAGGCGACCCTGAAAATTTCAGGCTTTTTCTTGATCTTCTTGAGCCCGGATTCTTCGCCACCAACGAGATGCTTCAGGAATCGATTAACAATAAGGATAATCCCTTATTTATCAGACGAGTCAAAGAAGATTTAAAAGACTTTGAAGGCAGACCACTTTTTCTCCCTCGTCATGTGACGACAGTTCCGTTCAACCTTGGAACTGATTCACCTCGTGAAAAAGAATTGTACAATGACCTTTCTGAATATGTGAACTCACAATACAACAAAGCCCTCTCCAAGAAAGACAAACGAAGAAACGTGGCGTTTGCTCTCGTTATCCTACAACGTCGACTCGCGTCTAGTACCTATGCATTGCTGAGGTCTCTTGAGAGAAGAAAGAAACGCTTGGAAGAAATCCTGAAGGAATTTAATGAAAAAGGAAAGATCATTAATAACGCCGCTGATGTCGATACTGCTGAGGAACTCAGTGAAGAAGATCGTTGGAAAGAAGAGGAGATTTGGGAAACCCTGAGCGTTGCGGATAGCAAGGAAGACTTGGAGAATGAAATCCGCACCATTAATAAACTTATTGAGCAGGCACATTCCATTATTCAAAACGAAGAAGAAATCAAGTTAAATGAACTTAAAAAGTCCCTCTCGCTACTGAAGAACAAATACCCCGACACAAAAGATAAAAAGATTCTCATTTTTACCGAATCAAGAGATACCATGGAGTATCTCGAAAAAAAGGTATCAGAGTGGGGGTATTCCACCAATACAATTCACGGCGGCATGAAACTTGAAGACAGGGTTAAAGCAGAGAGCATATTCAAGAATGAAACCGATGTGCTTGTAGCGCCAAACTGGAAGAAATCAGGAAGGCGCTGGGCAGTGACAAGGTTTTTGATGTGTTGAGTGAGGTTCTATACACGAAAAGCCTTTCACAACTCCTCATAGAAGCAGCATCAAACGCGAGACATATCGATGAAATCCTCAAGGACATCGATGTGAAGGTCGATGATAAATACATCGAAAAAGTCAAAGAGAATCTTGGGGAGAGCCTCGCTACCCGTTACATCGATTATACACGTATCAAGGAAATGGCCAACCGGGCGAGGGAACACAGATTAATACCTGAATATACAGAAAGCTTCTTTCATAAGGCATTTCTCAAAGCAGGGGGCAGACTGAAAGAGCGAAAGTTACCATTTATAGGAATAGATTCAGTTCCCTATGAGATACGGAGAATTTCTGATGAAATTGATTTTAAGAAGAGCCATGGGGAATTGTTAAAACGGTATCCGAAAATCACCTTTGATAAGGAGGTAGCTTTCAAAAATCAGGATGCTGAGTTTGTATCATTTGGACATCCACTTTTTGAAGCCACCCTGTCATGGATCGAAAAGAACTATTCCCACTGCCTCACCAATGGAGCGGTATTCACCGATCCCGATGGAAAGCTTAATGGGAATATTCTCTTCTATGAGGGAGAAGTCAAGGACGGGACGGGTGCCATTGCCGGCATGAGACTCTTTGCATTCTATATGGATCAAGTAAACATGCGACCTGTCTCGCCAGCAATCGTGTGGGATTTTGCTGAGGGAGGAAAGTTGACTCCGAGAGATATAAATGTCGAAGAAATCAAGAAAAGAGTCTCTCCGATCGCTATAAACAAGCTTAAAGACTACAGAGAGGAAATATTAAAGGAGCGAATTCGCCAAGCAGAAATAAAAGAGAAATATGGAATCAAATCGTTGGAATATTTTATTGTAAAACTCGATGGAGAGCTGATCGAGCTGAAGGATAGGAAGGAACAAGGCGAATTGGTGGATCTTCCAATCAGAAATAAGGAAGAGAGAAAGGAATCATATGAAAGGGCATTGATAGAACTTAAAAAACAGATTGAGAGGGAAAAGAATCTTACTATGAGTATGCCCCGATTCCTCGGAATGATTCGAGTTACGCCTCTGGAGAAACCTGATGCGTCTATGCGATCGAATGAAGAAATCGAACAAATTGGCATGAATACTGCGACTGAGTATGAAATAAAGAACGGGCGGAACCCAATAGATGTCTCTTCTGAAAATCTAGGTTTTGATATTCGGTCTACAGATAAAAGTGAAATGCCGCGTTATATTGAAGTAAAGGCTCGGGCAGCAAAGGGGGCGGTATCACTTACTCAAAACGAGTGGTTCAAAGCAAAACGATTCAAAGATGATTATTATCTCTATGTTGTACTCAATGCATCAAGCCATCCGGAGCTTTATATTATTCCAAATCCCGCAGAAAATTTGATTCCTGAAGAAAGGGTAGAAATAGTCCGTTATGTCTTATCTTTTGATGAGTTTACAAGAAAAGGAATTCGTATTGATACAATTTAGATTAAAATTTGTACGCAAAAATAATAATAATTAATATTTAATATTTTAATGTGATGCTTAATATCAAATCAGAAATTGAATTTTCTTTTTGTAGATTATGGCAGAATCAATTAAGGAAAAAGTTTATTTTATCATGAATATTTTACAATACATCCGCCAAGATAAGTATAGATATTTTATTTACGGAATTATAATTGGCACAGCATTAACTTTCTTGATCTTACCAGAAATGAGAGGTCCTTTTTTCTGGGCACTTGTTGGTGCTATTTTCAGTTTAATTGTTTTTATAGCATACAATTGGGTCAACAATTTTGTAAACAATCTTTTCACAAAATCTGAAATTATCAAACTTCTTGGTCCGATATATAAAGATAAATGTGTAATTTTCATAACGGAGTATTTTTTAAACGCAGGTGATCTTCTTAATTACATGGGGGTGCACGTTCGAGGAACAAAAAAGCTTATGGGCACAGGAGATGCGGGAGCTTTACCTTATGTATATGTTTTACTGATGAAAGCAAAAAAATCATACGCTGATATTGAAATTATAAAATCATACAAATCTCTTGAAGATCATTATACCGATAACTTTATTTCAGTTGGAGGTTTAACAAACAGATCAACAAAAGGCATAATGGATTCTTATAAGGATAAAATGGAATATATATTTTCAGATAATGGTAATTTAATTGTTAAAAATTATGGGAAGTTCAAAAAATATATCATGTGCGATAGGGAAAAAGATTATGGCATGATATTAAAAATATCTAATTTAAATAGCGATGGCAAAGTTATTTTTATAATAGCAGGTATAGGTGATTTGGGGACAACTGGAGCGGCATATTTTCTTAGTAATAATATAAAAAAGATAGTCGAAGAATTTGGTTTTAATGACTTTGCATTGATAGTTTCTGTTAAAAGGGAATTTGGTGAAAAATCGGCAATTCGAGAAGACTTTGATAAGATCTCGAGGGAATTTATTGAGGAGGAGTAATAATGGGAAAAGAATATAGATGCAAAATATGTGATACCCAAATGGTTTTATCGAATGAAATAAATAATATAAGTTCCACAGGTGCAAGCGGTGAACTTTATTCTGATCATCATTCTACAAGAACGACATTTACGTTAAATACGACAGCCTCCTCTGATCCAAATGTATCGGCGGGTACTTCGGGAGAAGCAGGAGAAAATACAAGAATAATAAAACGGTATAAGTGTCCTAAATGCGGAAATGAGATTGATGTTCTTAAAGGCAAATTTTAAGTGAGAATTATTTTCGATTAACAAAACACAATCGTAATTGGTGGTGAATGAATACAAATTTAAAGCGATTTATAGAAGATACATTTCCAGTTAAAGAAGTCAGCGTAGAGTCAGCAAGAGAAAAAAACATTCGCCATGGACACATCTCTACGTTACACATTTGGTGGGCAAGACGTCCTCTCGCATCTTCAAGAGCCACCAATTATGCAGCTCTGGTTCCTGCTGCAAATAATGTCGATGAATGGAATAAGAAGCGCTCCTTCATAAGCGAATTTTCAAAGTGGGAAAATACTCTTAATGAATCAATGATAAAAAAAGCACGTGAGGATATTTTGAAAGCCAACGGCGGCAAGCCGCCCCGCATTCTTGATCCGTTCGCAGGTGGTGGTGCCATACCTCTTGAGGCCTTACGACTTGGTTGTGAGGTTTACGCAAGTGATCTTAATCCCGTAGCCGTTCTTATCGAGAAATGCACCCTCGAATATCCACAAAAATACTGCAAGACCGAACGCAAAGCCATCTCTTCAGAAAAAACAAATATTCAGCAGTCAGAACTATTTGGAACAGAAGAATCCAAATTCACCTGCGAAACAAATCATCTATTGGAAGATATTAAAAAATGGGGGGACTGGGTTTTTAAAGAAGCAAAGAAAGAGATAGGATATTTTTACCCACTGGATCAAGATGGCCATATCCCCGTTGGTTATATTTGGGCCAGAACTATTCCCTGTCAGAACCCATCTTGTAATGCAGAGATTCCACTTATGCGGCAGTTCTGGCTTGCCAAAAAGGATAAGCAAAAGGTGTCTTTGTTTCCTTATGTGGATAAAAATAAAGTACATTTCAAAATTGTTGGCACTGGTTATGAAAAAATGTCCGCAGATTTTGATCCAGGGAAAGGAACTGTTGCAAGAGCCGTGGCAACCTGCCTTGTCTGTGGTACCGTTGTGGACGACAAAACGACTCATCGTCTTTTCCAAACTGGTCATGCTGGAGAACTTATGGTTGCTGCTGTAATCCACAAACCAGGGCTGTCTGGTAAACATTACCGCATTGCAACAGATAAGGATGTGGCGATATTCCGAGAAGCGGAAGCATTCTTGGTAAAGAAACGTGAAGAACTTATGGCCGCATGGGGAATTGATCCCGTTCCCGATGAACCAACACCCGAGGGTAAGGGGCGTGGTGCAGAAAGGGCTTTTTCTGTTCGCAACTACGGCAAAAATACTTGGGGTTCCCTATTTAATGCTCGGCAGAAGCTGACTTTGATTACATTTGCGGATAAGGTACGTAAGACCCACGAACACATGATAAAGGAGGGTTGCGATCCAGAATATGCGAAGGCTTTGTCAAGCTACCTCGCATTAACATTGGATAAACTGATTATGTTTACCAGCTCAAATTGCACATGGAAAGTTGATACAACGCAAGTTATTAACGCATTTGTTGGTAGGCAAGCGATTCAGATGACATGGGATTACTTTGAGCTTAATCCAATATCAGGTATCAGCACGTCTTGGCAAAACCTTATCGATGTTGCTATTGATTCATTTAAAATCCAATCCGGTTTAATATATCCATGTTTTGTAACCTGCAATTCCGCAACGAAGTTGCCTCACTCTGATAATTATTTCGATGCAGTTTTCACTGATCCTCCCTATTATGACAACGTTCCATATTCGTATCTCTCCGACTTCTTCTACGTCTGGTTAAAAAGGACTCTCGGTGATATTTACCCTGACCTTTTCTCGACCCCTCTTACTCCCAAGAAAAACGAGATTGTAGTCTATTCTCACGGTACGGGAGGCTTTGATGAGGGTAAACGTTTTTTTGAGGAAATGCTTAAAAAATCGTTTCAGGAAATTCACCGAGTCCTTAAACCTGACGGCATTGCTGTCATAGTCTATGCCCATAAATCTACACAAGGATGGGAGACCCTGATAAATTCTCTCCTTGACTCAGGACTTATTATGACAGGGGCGTGGCCTCTCCATACAGAAATGCAGGCAAGGCTGCGTGCTCATGACTCAGCGACTTTAGCTTCTTCAATTTATATTGTTGCTCGCAAGATGGATCGCCAACCGACAGGATTCTATCATCAAGTTCGTGAATCCCTTAAAGACTATTTGAATAAAAAATTGGATCGCCTCTGGCAGGAGGGCATTGGTGGGTCAGATTTCTTCATTGCAGCCATAGGTTCCGCTATCGAGATTTTTGGAAAATTCGAAAAAGTTGTTGACTATGAAGGTAACGTTATCCGTGCAGATCGGATGCTCGAAGATGTTCGTAAAATTGCTACTGAATACGCAGTACGTCAGATTCTCCATAATGGTTTTGCCGGGGAGATCTCCGACTTGACTCGTTTCT
>JAPLJP010000190.1:10711-14715 GCA_026388535.1 Deltaproteobacteria bacterium
TTTTGCCGGGGAGATCTCCGACTTGACTCGTTTCTACGTTTTGTACCGCTGGAATTATGGAGATGCCAAAATCCCCTTTGATGAAGCACAAAAGCTTGCCCGTAGTTGCGGCATCGATATTGCCCAAGAATGGAGTAGAGGTGCTTTTATACAAAAGGAAAAAGAATTTATAAGAGTTTTGGGGCCCGAAGATCGAGATTTGAAAGAAACAAAGCGATCCGAAGAACTCATCGATATTCTCCATCGGTCGCTACACCTTTGGGAAAAAGGGAAACGAAACGAACTTATAGAACTTTTGCAGGAATCAGGATTCGGCAAGAGCGAGGCCTTTTATCGAATCGCTCAAGCCATTTCAGAAACGCTACCCACAGAAAGCAAGGAAAAGAAGTTACTGGACGGATTTCTGGCGGGCAGAGAACGTATCAAAGATGACTTAAAGAAGGTGCGACAAGAACAGGGGATACTATTATGAAAGCATTCCATACAATCGCCGTTCCTCACAAAGATATTCTTGAAGGGAATCTGACCATGGACGTCTTTGCGGCTGATCTCTGGCAAGTCAGCCGCAATCGTGGCCCTGATGAATATAAAGATAGCGATTTATTTTTCGGTAAAACATATCTTACACAAGGTCTGGAGAATCTTTTAACCATCGTTGAAAAGCGTCTCAAAGGTAAAGGTGGTGATTCGGTAATTCAGATTCAGACCCCTTTCGGTGGTGGCAAAACGCATGCACTCATCGCCATGTATCACAAAGCGGCGTCATGGAAAGTAAAAACCGTTGTGATTTCAGGAACAGCCCTCGGGGCAGATCAGACTCTATGGAGCCTCATAGAAAAGCAGTTGGCCGGTAAAGTTTCGAGGTTTTCTGGCAAAGGGTCACCCGGCAAAGAAGCTATATTGGATCTTTTGTCTGAGCATCAACCTGTGCTTATACTCATAGATGAGGTTCTTGAGTATGCCACCAAAGCGGCAGCAGTCAAAGTTGAGGCAAGCAATCTCGCCGCACAAACCAGTGTCTTTATAAAAGATCTTACAGAGGCAGTTGGAAATGTGGATAAAGCATGCCTTTTGCTTACACTGCCATCAAGTATCATAACTCATTATGATGAACAGGCGGAGAAACTATATCAGCAATTACAGATGGTATCGGGTCGAGTTGAGAAAATATATACTCCAGTCCAGGATAATGAAGTTGTGAAAGTTATTCGGCGACGTCTTTTCGGTCGCATAGATGAGAAAGCTGTCAAATCGATTGTGACACAATATATAGATTATGCTGAAAAGGAAGGAATCCTGCCTTCTGGCGTCCAATCAAGTGAATACCGGGATCGATTTATTGATTCATATCCTTTTATGCCAGAAGTGGTTGATATTCTGTATCATCGTTGGGGAAGCTTTCCCACCTTCCAGAGAACACGTGGTGTTTTGAGATTATTATCACTGGTGATTTATTCTCAGAAAGACTCAAATAAGCCTTATATAGGTCTTGGAGATTTCGATTTGTCGAATCAGGAATTGCGTCAGGAGTTCATAAAGCACATCGGTTCGGAATTCAACACAGTCGTTGCGGCGGATATAACCGATCAAAATTCTGGGGCCAAAAAAATTGATAGTTCTCTCGGCAAATCATATCAGGGTCTTCATCTTGGTACTCGAACAGCAAATGCAATCTTTTTGTATTCATTCTCTGGTGGACGAGAAAAGGGAACAACCGCGGCCGAGCTTAAGCGGGCCGCGACGACGGTTGAAAATCCCGCCAGTGTTGTAGCAGAAGCAGTCGAACAATTGAAAGGGAAGCTCTTTTACCTTCAGAGCTTAGGCGATAAATATTTTTTTAGTAATCAGCCAAACCTCAACCGGATTCGCCTGACCAAGATGGACAATATTAAGAACCAGGAAGTAACAGATATTGAAAAAGAACTGCTGGTAGATGGATTTAAAGGATCAAAATTGAAAGCATTTGCTTGGGAAGAGAAACCAGGGGATATCTCAGACATAGAAGAACACAAACTTGTCATTTTAAAGAAGAAAGACGATAAAGTTATGGAGAATATCCATAAAAATAAGGGGCTGAAACAAAGAGTTTATAATAATACGCTTTTTTTCCTCTATCCGCTTGAATCTGAGAGGGCGTTTTTTGAAAACACCGTTAAGATGAAACTTGCGTGTGAGTATATCGATGATGATAAAACGCTCAATCTTTCCGAAGATCAGAAGAAGGAAAATAAGAAGGAATTAAAGAAGTCCGAAGAAAGACTGACAGAATCCATCAGGCGACTTTATAGATTGATTGCTGTCCCCGGTAAAGAGGGATTCAGGGAGATTGATCTGGGCATTCCGACCTACGGAGAATCAAAAAGTCTCCACCAAGAAATATATGAAAAATTGCGTTCTGATGGTGAGATACTTGAAAATATCGCACCATTGGTTTTGAAAGAAAAATATCTTGGGGATAAAGATCACGTTTTGACTGAGCAAATATATCAATCGTTATTCAGAACACCGGGAGAAACAAGGCTAGCAAACAAAGATGTGTTAGAACAGTGTGTCGTTAAAGGCGTCCAGATGGGCTTATTTGGACTTGGCGAGATGCAAGACGGAAAACCATTCTGTCGCTTTTATAAGGAAAATTGTTCACCTGCCTTTTCCGGCAAAGAAATTATTATAGCTGAATCACTTTGTAAAAAAACGGAGCAGGGAGCATCTCCAGAACCAGAACCTCCAACTCCAGAGCCCCATCCTGAGCCAATTCCGCCTATTGGTGGTAAAAAAGAAGTGCGTCTTCGATTTAAAGTACCCAAAGGTAAAGTGTCAAATATTATGGGCATTATGAATTTTCTCCAGAGTAAATTTAATTCGCTGGAAATTGAATTAACCGCAACAGATGGTAAAATGACTGAACAGGAATTTGAAGACAAAATAGAAGAGACGTTCAGGCAGCTTGGAATAAAGATTAAATGACAGTAGAAGTCCTATGTGGAGTGGGGTTATTATAAGCTAGGAGATAATTATGCCAGTACTTCACAAATACAAAGGAAAGAATGAGTTCTATGCTCTTACCCGAATAGAGAAAGAAATCGTTACCTTTCAATTAACCAAAGAAGGACAGAAAAAACTTTTCGATGCGGGTGTTATTGAAGGCGAACCTTTTCTAAGAGCATTACTGCTTGATTTATGTCGTTCAGGAGATGCCTTTACGCAAGGCAAGGGAGTAAAACCATCAACATTACAGTTTGGTGAGAAACAAATGTCTTTGGATTTTTCAGATGACCCGGAACCGGAAAGCATGTTTCCTTCATGTGGCGAATGCAGCTCATTAAATGACTTACATATAGTGGAGATGGTAAGTAAAAAACATATCGTCAGTATATTATGCTCAGAATGCCGAAAGAAAAAATCTGCTCAGCTCGACACCAGTATCCCTTTACCTCTTATTAATCGGGGTAATTTAAAACAACTGTTGACCATAAAAGGAATTAAAGAAGTAGATAAATCTATCTCTTCTTTTCAAAAACTTCTTGATGCGGAATTTGAAAGTAAATGGAAGGCACTTTCAAGTAAGAAACTGAAACAGAAGTTATTGTTTAATAACGATGAAACGAAAGGGCCGTTATTGTGAAGAGATCATCATGAGAAATGAAAGTCAGACCTCAAATTCTCATTAATACGTCTTTGCAAGCTCTACAATAATCCTTCCCAAACGCTTATGACCAGCCTGGAGATACCATTTCTTCTGCCACGCTAATACCTTTTTTGCTCCTTCAAGTTGTTCACTGGTCATATCTTCAAGAAGTTTTTCAAGCTCTGGTCCTGCAAGTGCTGCTGCGGCATCAAAACTACTTTCCTTTTCAGACATATTTTTTACCTCCACAAATTATTGCTTAAAATTAATACTGTTGGTTTGTAGATATTTCCACTATTTATATATGGAATAAACGCAACCTGGAAGTATTTTTATCACATCTAAAGCTAGATTTCTGCCATTTTTATACTGTTATTGA
>JAPLJP010000116.1 GCA_026388535.1 Deltaproteobacteria bacterium
ATATTATAAAAACAGTAGATGAACATTTCTATTTCGCGGTTTGATCCTTTCAACATAAGTTCTTCTTCGAGAACGCGCTTCATGGATGCCATGTTCATAATCATGAATCGGTATCCCGGTATTTCATTTATATTGCCTATACTCATTGCATTCAAAGCGGATATTCGCAGCGCGTCCGGCGTGGTCATGGCGTAATCCAGTATACGATCAACGAAGATAGAAAATCCTTCCTCTAATGACGAACCCTCAATACCTACAAACCACGATTGCTGAACTGAAACGACTTCGTTATACATAATCTCGGCCATTGCGTAAAAAAGTTCTTCCTTGGAACCGAAATAATAATGGATCATGGGGTGTTCCACACCAGCCTGTTTAGCAATCATACGGGTACTGGCTGTTTTAAAAGAATAGAGGCAGAACACTTCTCGCGCGGCTTTTAAAATTCTTTCTCGAACGTTCCCATCATTGGCCGACGGACGGCCTTTAGCATTCTTCAAATTACCCGAAAGGGATTTGACTTTAGATGATCTCTTCTTTTTTTCAATCTTAATCATGATGTTATATTATCACAATTTAAACCAAATGGTAAACAAATATTTTATTTTTTTAAGCCTGCATTGGTAAATTTTGGCATTTTTAAAAAAATATAAACTATAATCGCATAAGTTATTGTTTATACGAATGTTATATTACTTATATTGCTTTATTACAATATTCAAAAAAAAATATTGACAGGTGCTGGCTTTTTCTGTATTTACCAAGCGGTAAGTGATAGTCGGGTAATTAATAATTAAATAACTTGTGGGGGTGGCAAATGAAACAATACTATTCTTTCGAAGATATCCCTGGGGTTAAATGGGTTCAAGTTCCGGAACCTTTTATTTCCATCGATCAATCAAAGTGTACTGGCTGTGCCAATTGCGTAAAGGTATGTCTCGCCGGTGTCTTTAAGATAAAAGATAAGAAAGCCGAAATTAACAGCCTGGACCGCTGTCTGGAATGCGCTTCGTGTCTTTTTATTTGCGAATCAAGAGCGATTAATTTTTCCTGGCCGAAACACGGCTCGGGATATCAAAGCGAGTGGGGGTAAAAATATGGCCAGAAAAGATTATGATGTGATTGTTGTTGGAGCTGGTTTCGGAGGACCCGTTGTTGCCAAGGAATGCGCCGAAGCTGGTTTTTCCACCCTCATGCTGGAGAGAGCGGCTACTCCCGGCCAGAAAGTTATATCCAGTTGTACTATTCCCTTCTACGGTTTTCTGTTCGGCCCTGAATGGATCATGAATGGAAACCCTCCCATTGAACGGCCTGTTTCGGGAATCCGCAATAACTTTATCCGAAACGGAGAAACCTATAAAATAGATAATTCTTTCCGAATACCTAAGCCTTTCTGGCCACATTTCGCTATCGGATACACGGTTTATTGCCGGCCATTTTGCACCTGGCTGGCAGACAGAGCGGTAGAAGCGGGGGCAGAACTGCGGACTTCCGTTACCGCGGTTGATGTAATTAAAGAAGGAAACTCCGTTAAGGGAGTTATCACCGACAAAGGTGAAGAATTGCGTTGCAAGATTCTGATTGATGCCGAAGGGGTTCAGAATATCCTGGCCAAAAAGGCTGGAGTTCGTGACATCTTTCGCCCCGAAACAATCGAACTATGTCTGATTTATGATTTTGAAATGAAAAAAGAACACATTGACCGGGTATGCGGGTACAATATCGAATATTTCTGGTCCATGCCCGATGAAGGCATGATCGCTCCTCTCGGCGATGGATCGGCTGTTTATATATTCACTTACCGGGACAGCATCCACATGACCATCGGCCAGTTTCTTAAGTCCGATGACGGCAGAGTCCCAGCGGAAAAAGTACTGGACGATTATTACCAGAAATTTTTCCAAACAGAATGCTGGCAAAAAAACTTCGCACCCTATGTTAAACTGCGCGCCAAAATCTGGGACACCTGCGCTATATACGCGGGATTGTATGAAGACCAACGCAATATGCCAACCTACGGCGACGGAATATTGCTGATTGGAGATTCGGCCGGATTAGAAGCTTCCGCAATTGCTGATGGCGTTCCATCTGCCTGGTTTTCAGCGGAAATTGCGGCACAGTGCGCTATAGAGGCGCTCAAAGCTGATAACACCAGCGCTGTTTTTTTATGTCGTTATGAGGAACGCCTGCGCAAACATCCTCTTATTACCGCGCTCATAACAGATCCCCACAGAAAAGATCTGGCAAAAGCGTTAAAGAGCGGTAACGAAGCAGAAATGGAGCGGAGGGTGAATCAGGGCTGGGGTATTGGCATGCTGAATCATTTTGCATTTCCAGTAATAAATGCCGGAATCAAATCCATTCTAAAAAACCCTCTGGTGCCCTTGCGCTGGTTGAGCATGTTTCGACGCTACTTCAAGCTCTACGGATAAATCAGGGAGCCGAACGTATATTAATTTTTGATAGGTAAAACTATGGAAATGTTTAGTTAAGGAACAAGGACTCCATTCTGCTCCTGACTGTTTTCATGCCCCACAGTTCTTTTTTGTCACTTCGAACTTATGTGAGAAGTATTGAAAGACAAGATTTCTCACCGCCATCCGCGGTTCGACATGACAAGGGAAGTATTTATGTGGAATTACTCTTCGCCTTTGTAGATGTCTTCGATAATATATTTAGTATTCATTCGAAATGGATTTGCGTTTGACCTTCATGGTTAAGGTAACTTCGCCATCCCCAGTGTATTATTTCTTATACAGCAGACGGAATTTGCGGATATTCTCCACGCGGCTGACCCGATTGTCAATATTGATTAATCCATCGGAGATAAGTTTGACCACTTCCTAAGCGCGGATTAAACTGGCGAAGAAGTATCAAGATTATTTGAGAAACGTTTTTGTGTTTTTTATTTTTTTACTATTTATTTTCTCGGAAATCTTTGCCAAATAAAATTTTCTTGAACCAGGGGAAAAAGAGTGTCATGCAACAATCTTTTACCCATGCGCGATATTTTTCCTCCAAAGGATCCATATTCAGTACTTGTGCCTGCAATGATCTGGTTCCGATAAAAGATATCATAATATTATAAAAACAGTAGATGAACATTTCTATTTCGCGGTTTAATCCTTTCAACATAAGTTCTTCTTCGAGAACGCGCTTCATGGATGCCATGTTCATAATCATGAATCGGTATCCCGGTATTTCATTTATATTGCCTATACTCATTGCATTCAAAGCGGAT
>JAPLJP010000138.1 GCA_026388535.1 Deltaproteobacteria bacterium
TAAACTTCTTCTTCCTTATAATCAAAAACTATTTTGTGAGTGTAAGATGCATAGACCAGATAGCCGCCGGTGGTGTGCATAACGCCTTTGGGTTGTCCGGTAGAGCCGGAAGTATAAAGGATGAAGAGAGGATCTTCGGCACCCATCCATTCCGGTTCGCACTTGGCGTCAACTTTAGCCATTTCTTCATGCCACCATTTGTCACGGCCGGCAGTCAGTTCACATTTAATTTTATCGCCGACTCTTTTGACAACAATGACTGTCTTTACAGACGGAGATGATTTTAATGCGTCATCAGCAGTAGCTTTCTGGGGAACTGCTTTGGCGCCGCGGAAAGTTCCGTCGCAGACAACCAGTAATTTCGCGTCGCAATTGACAATTCTGTCTCTGAGAGCGTCAGCGCTGAAACCGCCGAAAACGATTCCATGAATCGCGCCGATGCGGGTACAGGCCAGCATCGCTATTGCCAGTTCGGGAACCATCGGCATATAAAGAACTACACGGTCGCCCTTCTTAATGCCGTTGGCTTTGAGGACGTTGGCGAACTTGCATACTTCTTCGTGCAGCATTTTATAGGTAAATGCTTTTTCTTCGCCGGGCTCTTTGCCTTCCCACTGAATGGCAACAATGTTGCCGCGTGTTTTCAGTTGTTTATCGAGGCAGTTATAAGAAACATTGAGTTTGCCGCCTTCAAAGAATTTTACAAAAATGGGACCCTTTATGATGTCAAAATTGAATTCCATCACCTTGTCCCATTTTTTGAACCATTCCACCTGCTGTCCGGCGATTTCCGCCCAGAATTCTTCCGGCTTTTCCACCGATTTTTTCCACAGCTCATCATAAGCTTTTCTGCCGCTTATGTAGGCCATCTTTTTTATCTTTTCCGGCACCGGATAGATATCTTTTAGTTGAACCTTTGCATCCGCCATCTTAAATATTCCTCCCTAATTTTGATTTTTTATGATTTTTATAGTTTTTGTGTTTTGATACCGGCAACACAATTGCCCTAACTGCTGATACCCTTGGTATTTTTTGAACAGAAGTCACAACTTGACCGCAAGTCATATCCGCCTTGTGGTTTTCCCTACCTTAAGATTGTCTTGATGTCAAGAAATATTTAAGCCATTTCAGTAATAGTTTTTCTGCTCAATGGAGAGATTCAAATTATCACTTTTTCCGTCATAAATATGCTTTGCCTGTCCCCCGCTGGCGGGGGATTAAGGGGTTGGATCTATTAAATGTATGCGTAATTTTCAGTGTAGGGCGCGCCTTGTGACCTCGTGTGCCCTTAGGGCATTAGATTATTTCCCAAACGTCTTTTTTCGGACTGCTCGGTGAGCCGTCCCTACAATTCGGGGAGCAGTTCCTACAATATCTCCCGACCTCGCCCCAGCGGAGGATATCCAATGACATTTTTTCCTATTACGACCAGCCTCTTTTAGTCTTGCAATTTTTTCTTGACAAAATCCTTCATCTGGTGCTATTTTTACTCCGGTGTATTTTGACCCGTAGTCTGTAGCAATTTTTACAGATTACAAAATGCGCCCTATGGAAGTTGTCTTTGGAGAATACCCGTTTTCCGAAGGCGGAAATTATTAACTCTTTATTTAGGAGGAAAAAAATGAAGAGATTTTGGTTAATTTTGTTGTCACTGGGGTTGATCATGGCCTTCAGTGTGTCAGCCTTCGCGGTTGACGTTAAGGTTTCCGGCGAATATTACGCCGCCGGTTTGAATTTAGACAAACGCTTCGTGGCTGACGTGCCGGCACCGGGCACAGCTTTCTTTTATCAGAGACTGCGCATTGGTACGGATTTTGTCGTATCCCCCTGCCTGAAACTGGTAACCCGTTTTGACGCGTTGGAGAGAGTCTGGGGCGCAGACAGAAGCACTAAGTGGAATGATGTTTATGGTGCGGTCATACCTCCAACTTCTGCGACTTACAGTGCAAACAACGCAATAGGCTCCTTTGACAGCCAGAACATATCCCTTGAAGTAGCGTACATTGACTATACTTCACCCATCGGTTTGTTCCAGATTGGTTATATGCCTGACTACGTATGGGGAACAATTTGGGGCAACAGAGAAACCGGACCCACCGCCGGCCAGATTAAATTCATGGCACCTGTCGGTCCTGTTGTTTTGGTAGCCGCTTACGCCAAGGAAGAGGACCACAGCGCCACCTCTTATATACCTTTAACCGATTACATTTCCGGTTCACCCAGTGCAACAAGAGCAGACAGAGATTATGATTCTTACCGTGTGGGCGCCATCTACAATTTCAAGGGCGACAAAGCCGCTGGTGAAGTCGGCGCTCTGTTCATCTACAACCGCGACGCAAGCAACAGAGGAATTGCATTAGGTGGTTACATGACAAATGCATACGTCCTTCAGCCTTACTTCAAAGCCAAGATAGGACCTGTAAAAATGCAGGGTGAAGTCAACTACATGTTTGGTAATGCGGTAGACATCGAGATTCCCAGTCTGTATCCTTTTGATGTTAGACTAGACTCTCTTTCAGCCTTTTTGGATGCCGATGCCAATTTCGGCATGTTCAGCGTAGGCGGCTCACTTGCTTACGTCCAGGGTGACAGTGATGCTTTTGACGCTGTAAAGCATGATGGACTCACTGGCGGTCGTGATTGGGATCCCTGCTTGATTATGTTCAACAACACAACAATCGGTTCCTGGGTAGGCGGTGCTATTCCTACCCTTGGCCCAATTCCCGGTTACAGTGCTAACGGTGTTGGCGGAGAGATGAAAAATGCCTGGTTCGGTCAGTTAAGAGCCGGTATCACTCCTGTACCTCAGTTTACGGCCACAGTATCAGGTTCTTACGCGCAAGCCGATCAGAAACCGACAACGTACGTCTCTGACAAATACGGCTGGGAACTTGACCTTACCGGTACGTACAAAATCACCAATAACCTGTCCTATATGCTGGGCTTCGGTTACTTCTTCACCGGTGATTACTACAAGGCAACCAGTGAGGCCAATAAGATTGTTGATGATTACATTCTTATCAACAAACTTACTCTTAGCTTCTAAGAGAATTGCGAACCCCGGCGAATGCCGGGTGTAACCTTTAAATCAAAACCCCGGGAGGACGGGTACCCTCCCGGGGTTTTTTAGTGACTCTCGCTAAGAGCGAATGCAGTGAAGCTCGAAGCGTAAGAGGAACTATCCTAGGAGCGTAGCGACGTAGGATTTGAGATCCAATCTTCAGAAACGCAGTGCACGAAAAATCTTAGAGCGAATTATCCCAGGAGCAAAGCGACGTAGGATTTGACACTCGCTGAAAGACATTTACCGTAGGGCGCGTTTCCCCAAACGCGCCGTCTCGGAACTGCTCCCTGAGCAGTCCCTGCATTTTCCACATCCGTTCGCGTAGCTAACTTGGGAACATTCCCCCGTGTAAAACCCTATCCCGTGTAGGGACTGTCGTGTAACCCAAGTGACCTTTAGGTTATTTAGGTTATCCCCGAACAGTCATCTTTTGACTAATCCCCGAAAAATGTGCTAAATTAAAATAATGAGCATACACGGCGCTACAGTAATTCGCGCCATGACAAACATTACATTAAAACGTAGGGTCTGATCCCCGATCAGACCAAAATGGATAAATGATGTTGTCTAAACGAAAGCAAATACATTTGATAAACTATGATTATTCCAGAAACGATGCAGTCTATTTTATAACTCTCTGTACCCATGGGAAACAGGAATACTTCAAAAAGCCACAAGTGGCAAAATATATTGCCGATGAAATTAACTATCGTACGCGCACAGCAGGGGAAATTTTGGTGTTTGCCTATTGCATTATGCCGGATCACTTGCATCTGCTGCTAAAATTGAATGATGGATATGGAAAAACTCTGCAGAAATGGGTTGCGGCATTTAAAATACATACAGCGCGCCTTTTAAACCAATTGGAAAACATTACGCCATTATGGCAAAGAAATTTTTATGAACATATTGTAAGGACGGATGAATCGATGAAGGAAATTGCCGAATATATCGTTCACAGCCCCATAAGGAAAAATATGGTTAGCAATTGGCGGGAATATAGTTTTTTACAGATTAATTATGACGCATTCAAATAATCAATTAATGCGGCGTTAAATACACGGCGCGTTCAGGGGAGCGCGCCCTACAGGAATCAGCGCCATGACGAACATTACATTAACGTAGGGACTGTTCCCCGAACAGTCCGCAATACTAACACGGCGCGTTCGGGGAACGCGCCCTACATTAAAATCGTAGTCCGCAAATAAAGGAAGTGCACCATCAATAAAATTCTCGGGAATACGACAGGACTGCGCGCCGCGCAGATCAAACAGATAGAGCGGCTGGGCCGCAGAGGCATACCGCCGGAAAATATCATCAGCAATGATCTGGCGAGGCTTCTATCCTTTCTCTCCCGCGACATCAACCGGCAAATAGGCCTGCTCATCAGCCGCAAGGGAGAAATCAGCTCCGTTATAATCGGTGATCACAAAAGCATTTTAATCCCCTCACTGGAAGGATTCCGTTCGTCTTCTCTGCGCTTTAAAGGACTGCGGCTGGTTCACACGCACTTAAACGGCGAAGAACTTTCCGACGAGGATCTGACCGATTTATCACACCTGCGGCTAGATCTAATAGGCGCGCTGGAAGCGCGCGAGGACGGATCTCCCGGTCTACTGCACTTAGCGCATCTCATCCCGGAAAATCCGGCGGGAGACTACTGGATGATTATGAAGCCGGAAGAGCCGCACCAGCTCAAAATAAATTTTACCTCCTTCATTCAGGCGCTGGAGGATGAATTCGCCAAGAAACAAAAATCGCGAAAGATGGCGGCGGCGGATAAAGCCATTCTTCTACGTGTGGAAAAAAATCCGCTGGCGGGCGCCGAAGCATCGCTTAGCGAACTGGCCCAACTGGCGCGTACTTGCGGCGTGGAGGTTTTCGCCTCCATTGTGCAGTACCGTCCCCAGCCCGATCCCAAATTTATGGTGGGACGCGGCAAGTTATCCGCCATCGATTTGAGGGCTTCGCAAATCGGCGCCAATATGCTCATCTTCGACCACGAACTGACGCCGGCGCAGGCGCGCTCCATCAGCGATTTCACCGGCCTGAAAATAATCGACCGCACGCAGGTTATTCTGGATATTTTTGCCCGGCGCGCCCACAGCCGCGAAGGCAAGATTCAGGTGGAACTGGCGCAGTTGAAATACCTTCTGCCGCGGTTGACGCATATGGACACATCCCTTTCCCGTCTGGCCGGCGGCATCGGCGGCACCGGTCCCGGTGAAACAAAGCTGGAAATCGACCGCCGCCGCATCCGCGAACGCATTCACCGCCTGGAAAAAGATTTAAAGGCGATCACAAAATCGCGGCGCCAACGCTGCATCAGGAGAGAAAAAACAGGACTGCCCATTATTTCCATCGTCGGCTACACCAACGCCGGCAAATCAACCCTGCTCAACACTCTGACCAAAAGCACGGTGTTGGTTGAGGACAAACTCTTTGCCACGCTGGACACAAAAAGCGCCCGCCTGCGCTTCCCTCAGGATACCGAAGCGATCATCACCGACACGGTCGGCTTTATCCGCAATCTGCCGGAGGAATTATTCACCGCTTTCCGGGCAACACTGGACGAACTGCTTGACGCCGATATTCTTCTGCATGTGATTGATGCCGCAAGCCCCCAGTTCGAAGAACAGATTTCCGCCGTGGAAAAGATTCTGGAGGAACTGGAAGTTAACGGCAAACCGACCATAAGGGTGCTCAACAAGTCCGACCGCGTAACCGATAAGGAAATGCTGGCGAATCTCTGCCGCCGGTTGGACGCGGTTGCCGTTTCGGCGCTGGATAAACGAACTCTCTTCGGATTGATGGAAAAAATAGAATCGTTTCTCGCCGTCAAACACAACTTTGCACCGCGCTGATTTTGTGCTATGTGAAACGAATAATGATGTCATTCCGAACGCAAGTGAGGAATCTTAAAAGATTTCTCGTCGCTGACGCTTCTCGAAATGACAAGGAGTGTCATTCCGCGAAGTGCCCCCGCGTGACCTTTAGGTTATTCAGGGTAAATCCGCGATTTGTCGAGATGAGGAATCTTAATATGATTGTTAATCAAGATTTCTCCCTTCGGTCGAAATGACAATGAATATGGGAAAAATAGTACATTCATGAACAAGGAATTTATTGAAATCCGCTGGCACGGACGCGGCGGTCAGGGAGCCATAACGGCGGCAAAGATTGTAGCCGGAGCCGCATTCGTCTCCGGCTATCCGGGAGTTGTCATGGCGCCAAGCTTCGGCACTGAACGCAGGGGCGCGCCGGTCATGACATCCCTGAAGATATCCCGGGAAAAGATTTATGATTTATCACCCATTGAGACACCGGACATCATTGTCGTCCTTGACCATCTGCTGCTCAACGAGGCAGATGTCACGCATGGACTAAAACCCGGCGGGATCATCGTTCTGAACACGCCAAAAGTTATTGAATCCTACAACTTTAAAAAATACAGGCTTGCCACCGCGGATATCACGGCTATATCTGTTGAGGCCGGCCTTCCTCACGGCATGGTCAACACAGGAATCATCGGTTCATTGGAGAAGGCAATAAACCTCGTAGGAATGGATATCCTGATTAAAGGCATTGAAGAAGAATTCAGCACAAGGAATCCAGAGAAGAACTCATTGGCCGCAAAGATTGCCTTTGAAAGAACCGTGACAGGAGGTTGAAAATGGGTACCCGAAATTACAGGAGAAAAACTTCCCACAGCGATCACGGGCCGGGTGACGGCGGCAGGACCGGATCATGGCGGGTGGAACGGCCTGTCTTAGATCAAAGTCTCTGTATCCCCTGTAAAAGGAATAAAGAAGCCTGCTTTATGTGCTGGCTGTTCTGTCCGGACGTTGTCATCTCCCGGACAATTCCTCCGACAATCAACCTGGAATACTGCAAGGGATGCGGCATCTGCGCCGAAGAATGCCCGACCAAGGCCATCACCATGGTGGACGAAGCGGCGTTCTCGGATGAAGACAAGGACAATGAGTAGACGCCATGCATATTATAGACAATGGAAACGTTGCCGCAGCTCTAGGCGTCTTGCTTTGCCGTGCCAATGTCATCGCCGCGTATCCCATCACACCGCAGACGCCTCTTACAGAAAAACTTTCCGAATATGTTGAGTCAGGTGAAATGAAGGCTGAATACATTCCCGTCGAGAGCGAACATTCCGCTCTTGCCGTATGCATTGCCGCATCATCGGCCGGCGCCAGATCTTTTAC
>JAPLJP010000027.1 GCA_026388535.1 Deltaproteobacteria bacterium
CGCACAACACGGCCAACCTTCACCTTTTTGCCGTTGCGGATATTGACTATAGTTGATCCCTTCTCTACTGTGCCCTGATAAACGCGAACATAGGTTAATTGCCCATACTGGCCATCTTCCAATTTAAAGGCCAAAGCAACAATTGGTTTGTCGGGATCATTGTCCAGCACAACTAGTTCTTCATTATTATCCATATCCATCGCCACATTTTCTACGTCGGAAGGGCATGGCAAAAGATAATTCACACCATCCAGCATTGGCTGTACGGCTTTGTTTTTATATGCTGAGCCCATATAAACAGGGGTTATTTTTCTTTGCAATGTACCTTTACGCAGAGCTTCGTAAATCAATTCGGAAGTTATTTTACTTTCATTTAGAATTGCTTCCGTTAATTCATCAGAAAACACCGAAGCGGCATCAATTAACTCTTCCCTTTTTGCCTTGGCTTCTTCCAGAAGATTCTGTGGAATTTCTGCCTCGCGGACAATCTCGCCGTTATCGCCATCAAAATAAAGCGCTTTCATACTGACTAAATCAACAACGCCTTCGGCTTCATTTTCTAAACCAATAGGAATCTGCATGGCCACGGCATTGTGACCAAGCTTTGATTTTAACTGGCCGATTACACGGAAAGGATTAGCGCCGCTGCGGTCGCATTTATTAATAAAAGCAATGCTCGGAACTTTATATCTTTTCATCTGGCGATCAACCGTAATGGATTGCGACTGAACGCCGCCCACGGCGCATAAAACGAGAATGGCGCCGTCCAAAACACGGAGCGATCTTTCCACTTCTATAGTGAAATCGACATGCCCCGGTGTGTCTATTATATTTACCTCATAGCCGTTCCATTCGCAATAAGTGGCGGCGGAAGCTATTGTAATTCCACGTTCCTTTTCCAGTTCCATGGAATCCATTGTAGCTCCCACACCATCTTTCCCCTTGACATCATGGATGGCATAAATTCTTTTCGTATAGTAAAGAATCCTTTCGGTAAGCGTGGTTTTGCCGGAATCAATATGCGCGCTTATCCCGATATTCCTAATTTTTTGATCATCAATCTTCATTACCCTTTTCCTTCTTTTAAAAAATCCTTTTTTCTAATTATTATTTAAGCGGTGTCATCAATCCCACTCCGCCTATAGTGGCCTTCAGGCCATTCGCTGCGGGGATAGTTCGACTTGCAAGCTTCAGTGCACTTTGTTTCTGAAGCTTGAGTTTCACAATAAAAAAACCCCACACTTGTAAGAATCTCTGCAAGATGGGGTATCCACCATAAACGAGCGTTTTTGTAAGCGTGGTGTTAATACATCCTGCTTCACAATATGTCAAGCTAATATTTTTTAACTCTGCGACCCCATTAAGACTTGTTTCTTCCGGTCAAAAGTGCTAGCTTCACGCACGTCTATTAACTGAATTACAAAGGAGTTTTTGATGTTGGAAGAAATAATGCCCCGGCTCTACCGGATAATAATACCCCTGCCCAACAGCCCGCTTAAAGACCTTAATTCATACGTCATCAAAGCTAAAGACCGGAATTTGATTATTGATACGGGATTCAACCGCAGTGTCTGTTTTGACGCCATGCAAGAAGGTCTGCGCGCTCTTGATATTGATTTATCTAAAACAGATTTTATGCTTACACACATGCATTCCGATCACACCGGGCTGGTTTCCAGACTGGCATCTGATACCAGTGCCGTTTACTTCAGCAGAATTGACTCCAAAGTATTCAACGAGAACATCGACTGGCAGGCAATGCTGGATTACGCCTTACACAACGGTTTTGAGTTGGAGGAACTTATTAAAGCCGTGGAAAGCCATCCCGGATTAAAATACAGTCCCAAGAAAATCCCTGAATTCACCCTGCTTGATGATGGCGATATTATTAAAATCGGTGACTACCGTCTTAAATGTATGCTGACTCCCGGACATACTGAAGGACATATCTGTCTCTATGAAGAAGAAAAACAAATACTCTTTTCCGGAGACCACATCCTATACGACATAACGCCGCATATAGAATCATGGTCTTACGAATTAAATTCTCTTAAAAACTATCTGGAAAGTCTGGACAAGGTCAGAAACCTTCCTGTTAAAATCGTCCTTCCCGGACACCGCAATTTCTTTACCGACCTTGCGGGAAGGATAGATGAATTAAAAAAACATCACGAAATAAGAGCTAATGAAGTACTTGATGTTTTGGGTAGAAATACAATGAGTGCATACGATATTGCCGCAGGCATGAGCTGGGATATAGATTGCGAAAACTGGGAGCAATTTCCCGTCACCCAGAAATGGTTTGCCGTCGGCGAAGCCATCGCTCATTTGCGCTATCTGGAAAGCGAAGGCCGAATCAAAAGACACAAAGGCGAAAAAACCGACACCTTCTCGGCGCATTAAGACGGCAAGCCGCAAATATCCGCATCGCTGGCGATAATTTGGAACCCAGCTGAAAATAATTGACATACAAACTGATTTTCCTTATATTTCAATAGAAAGAAAGCAATGTCTCATCAAACAAATCAAACCTCGTTATGAAACTGATCACTCTGGTATAGGTGCAATAGACTTTTTAGGAAATGGCTAATGATGTAAATCTCCCCGAGAATGTCAGGGTACAAGTTATTAATCGTATTTTAGAAATTGACAAATAGCAAATCGAGGTTAAGGAAATGAAAGTTATTATTGACCGTGATTTATGCCAGGGGATTGGTAATTGTGTGGCCATGGCCCCTGGGGTTTTTAATCTGGACAAACAAAATAAAGCAGTCGCAACTCATATTGAATCGGTAAGTCAGGAGAAGATCCGGGAAGCTGCTGAAAGCTGCCCGCTGGATGCTATCATTCTTCAGGACGATGAAGGTGAGCAGATTTATCCTTAAGCTCAGTGTTTACAAATCAATCCCCGCTTATTACATTATTAAAGTTAGTAAGCTCCAGGGTTATTGCAATTTAAACAAGAACTTTATTAACAATATTTTACTTTAAAAAGAGAGGCTCTAAAGATGACGAAAGTATATCTGGACCATTCCGCCGCAGCGCCCTTATTGCCGGAAGTCAGAGAAGCCATGATGCCGTATCTGGGTATGGATTTTGGCAATCCTTTATCTCTGCATGATTGGGGCGATGTTCCCCGGGATGCACTGGAAGAGGCACGCGCTCAAACGGCGGCATTAATCGGTGTGGCAGACCCTGAGGAAATTATTTTCACCGCCAGCGGCACCGAGAGTAATAACTTTGCTCTAAAAGGATTGGCTTTAGCCCAACAAAAGAAAGGAAAGCACATTGTCATCTCCGCGATCGAGCATTTCTCGGTGATGAATTCGGCCAGGTTCATGGAAAAGCTGGGATATGAAGTCAGCGAAGTACCGGTGGATAAAAACGGTCTCGTGGACCCGGAAAACGTCAGAAAGACGATTCGTCCGGATACTGTTCTGGTTTCGATTATGCATGCCAACGGCGAAGTGGGAACTATCCAGCCGTTAGCTGAAATATCCAGGATTACCAAAGAAAAGAAAGTTGTATTGCATACCGATGCGGTAGCTACTTGCGGCACGATTCCAGTCAACGTAAAAGAACTGGGAGTTGACGCCTTGAGTTTGGCGGGCAATCCGTTTTATGGACCGAAAGGCGGCGCGGCATTGTGGGTCAGACGGGGCGTACGAATACTGCCATTGCTGGATGGCGGAATTCAGGAAGGCGGACGCCGAGCGGGCACGGAGGACATCGCGGCGATAGTCGGAATGGGCAAAGCGGCTGAAATAGCGGCACGCGAGGTGGCGGAGAGCGGACAGAAATTGACCCAGATCAGAGACAAGTTGATTAATGGACTGCCTTCTAAAATTCCGCACGTCGTAGTGACCGGAGATCTAGTGAAAAGATTGCCCGGACATGCCAGTTTTTGTGTTGAATTTATCGAAGGCGAAGCAATGCTGATGATGTTGAACAGCCAGGGCGTGGCGGTCTCCAGCGGATCGTCCTGCACTTCCAGAGCCCTGAAAGCATCGCATGTTCTTCTGGCAATGGGTTACAATCATGAAATAGCGCAAGGTTCATTGTTATTTACAATGGGAATTCAGAATAAACCGGAGGACATCGACCACGTTCTGAATGTGATGCCGCCAATCGTGGAGCGGCTCAGAGAGATGTCGCCAGTTTATGCAAAATTTATGAAAGCCAATAAAGGAGGCCAGTGATATGCCGGTATATAGCGAAAAAGTGATGGACCATTTTATGCACCCGCGCAATGTGGGTGAAATTGAAAATGCCGATGGCGTAGGAGAAGTTGGCAACCCTGTTTGCGGAGATATGATGACTTTTTACATCAAAGTCAAAGACGATCGCCTGGAAGATGTGAAATATAAGACTTTCGGCTGCGGCGCGGCTATCGCGGTCTCCAGCATGGTCAGTGAAATGGCTAAAGGCGCGACTATCGAAGAAGCTCAGAAAATCACACCGGAATCTGTGGCTAAAATGCTGGAAGGTTTGCCGAAACAAAAATTCCATTGTTCTAATCTGGGAGCCCAGGCGTTGAATAAAGCGATTGATGATTATTTAATCAAAACCGGAAAACTCAAAGCGGATGACAGCAAGTGCTGCCCGTTTTGTGATCATGAAGACAGTGAGAATGACCCCCTCTGTCAACAGGGATGTCAGGTAAAAAATCCTGAAAGCAAATCATCCTGATAATAGATGATTGAATTGCCGAATATAATGGTCTTTCGTTTAACGTTTTCTGGGGAGGAATAGCTATGGCGGAAAAAGAAAAATTTACTCTGGTATTATTCAGCGGGGATCTGGATAAGGCCCTGGCAGCCTTTATTCTGGCTACCACAGCAGCCAGCATGGGCATGGAAGTAACCATGTTTTTCACCTTCTGGGGATTGAATGTAATTAAACGCAATGAAGGCCCGATCAAGAGCAAGGGAATCATGCGTAAGATGCTTAATATCTTGAACCGCGGAGGATACAGCCGTTTGAAGTTATCAAAATTTAACATGCTGGGAATGGGCACATGGATGATGAAAAAGCTGATGAAGGAATCGAAATATCCTTCCATTGATGAATTTATTGATATGGCGAAAGAAATGGGAATTAAGATGGTGCCTTGTTCAACTTCCTGCGGAATCCTTGGACTTCCGGATGATGCGTTTACTGATGGAGTAATGAGCCAGGCCGGAGCAGCTTTTTTCCTGGGACAAGCAAGAGAGTCCAAGACAACTTTATTTATTTAATCCCGCTGCTCCGGTTAGTGGAGAAATACGATGTAACCATAGGGAGGTCGCGTTATCCCGCCACCTTCAGGTGGCAGGGACAAACTTCATCCCGACTCGCCAGGATTCGTTTTCAGCGAGTCTCATTATTATTAGGGAGATAAATATGCAAGCTGATGAATCATTGGATTGTTTTGGATTGATGTGTCCGATGCCGATCATAAAAACAGCCCACGCTGTCAAGAAGATGAAAATGGGTCAGGTGCTGGAGATAGTTGCAACCGATAAAGGTATCAAACAAGATATGCCGGTCTGGTGTAAAACCACGGGAAATGAATGTCTAGCTATCGAAGATCAAGGCGAGGAAATTAAGGTTTACGTCAAGAAAACTAAGGAATAGCGGACCATTCCAGTTTAACACTGAAGTAATACCATTTCTAAATCAAAGATGATATTGAGGCGGCTAGGCGGAGGCGACGACGCGTATTGTATATACGTTGAGGAAGCCGACAACGACGCCAACAAAAATAGCGCTTTGATTTAGAATTGGTATAATATAAAAAAGCACTCCGGCATAATTTCTTATACACGGAGTGCTCAATTTTTTAGTTTTACCACGGCGCTGCGCGCCTGGTATAGTTCGCCTTACGCTTCAAGCTTCATCCCGACTTGTCGGGATTCGTTTTCAGCTTGGCTCACTATCAACAAAAGCTAGATAAGTTTGACATTTTCTGCTTCCTGGCCTTTTTTGCCCTGAGCAATATCAAAACTTACAGTTTGGCCTTCTTTTAACGTCTTGAAACCGTCGGACTGAATTGCACTAAAATGTACAAAAACATCGCCGCCGTCTTCTTTCTCGATGAAGCCGAAACCCTTGCTTTCGTTGAACCACTTTACTTTACCTTCTGACATAGTTCTAATCCTCCTTTCATAAATTTTCAAAAGTCGAATCAGCACGATGACAGAACTAAAAAAGCCACCAAGACTCTAAAGTACTGGTGGCTAACCTATGTGCTTCAAAATGTCTAAATCCAACTCTTTCCTTCGCATTTTTATTTCTAAATATTCGAAGTTGATGTAACACTACGGCAATAGCGGATAATAGTCAAGCTTTATTTGTATTAATAGCGTTTTGTGCTAACAATATTGAGAAGTTATATTCCGCTTCCTTATATAAAGCGGGGCGTTACGATGTTTATGCTTTTGAATAATATATTTCTTATTTTCAGGATAAAAAGTATTTTATCATGACTATCGGGAAAATTTGTTGATCGTAATGCTTCCTGCTTCTAACTCTCCGATCCTCTAACCCTCTGCACTTCACGCTTCAGTTTTCTCTGGTAAATCCAGTTCTTAAAAATCGAACGCGGCTCAATGCCAAAGTAATATGACATCCATAACACACCCGACTGAAGACTATCGGAAAGCATACGGGAACGGGATATCCGAAAAGGATATTGTTCACGGATTTTTCGGGCTTCCTCAAAGTTCTTGACTACGAAGGTTCTGTCGTCCTTGCCGGACACGACGATACCTCCCTCCCTGAGGAACTTTAATCGTTTCGCGGATTCCTGAATAGTGGGACCGCATACCAGTGCGCACTGCCCGCAGGTAAGCACGTTGGGGTCTTCAATGGAAATACCCAGATATTTTTTTATCAGGCCCGACTGAATTTTACGCTGTTCCAATTCGTCCTGCGGAAGGTCTTCATATCGCCGCACGATCTTCCAACCGTCTATCCATTCCTCGGGATGCAGTTCGCAACCGATGCTGCGGATGAGTTTATACCGCACCGTCGAATCGCCCACCGATCCCCCTTTTATGAGAAGTTTCTTTCTGATGTTCTCCTTCTTCGGGTCCGGTTCCCTTCCCACCCAGGAGCTGATCCAGTGACGGCCCCAGCTGGAAAATTTTTTATCGGGAGACAGACTGTGCAGGCCAAAGCAGGAAGCATTGCACAAATCGATACTCCTGCGTTTTCCCCGCGGATGAAGTTCGCCGTTTAAGAGAATATATTCTTCCTTTTCCATCTCGAACATTTTTGCCGGGCACGCCTTGTCGCAGATAAGACACTTTTTGCAGTATTGATCGATGAAATACCTCTGTGGAAGCAGAGGATCACTTTTGAGGACAGCATCGGTCACCACGGTGGAAAGATAGACGGCCGCTCCGTACTCTTTGGTCATGACATTTCCGGACATCCCCTGCCCTCCTATACCGCTGACAATAGCTCCGAAGCGATGAGAAAAGCTGGGATGAGTGGAATAAACATCCGGAGAACGCCGATAGGTGTTATTTGTCGGGACTGCGCGAGCCCTGTAGCCCAGTTCGCCTATATAATCCGCAAGCCGTTTTGCGATATGATGGATTTTCTGGTTGGCGATCAGTTGGTCGGTATTATGCGTGACCGGTGTTTTTTTGGATAAAAAATCATAAATGGCTTCCACATCCATGGGCATGGCAAAGCATATTATGGATTTTGCGCCGCGCATGGTATAGGCGGGGTCAAGAGAAGGAGGACCGTCCAGTCGTTCCGGGCCGGCTATGCCTGCCACACTCACTCCCTGTTTTTTTAAAAAAATCTTAATATCTTCCTCGATAACACTCATTGTAATTCCCCTGCTACCAATTTTAAATCTATTCGACCGGCATGATGAAAGGATGGTGTTGAATATCATCATGTTCAGATCAGGTCTTTGCTCAAATCCTTTCCAATAGTGGTGCTCGTTAAATTTAAACCTGACAGAACAGCGGCTGTAACTCCCAGATCTGCAATCCGGATAGGCCTGTCATGTGCGCCTTTCTTCCCGCCGGGTATAGAGATAGCCGCAACTATAGGAAGTGTATCTACCGATCCGTGACCACCATTAAAAACACGCCAGGGAGGAGACCAAGTGGGCACTTTGATGCCGACATTGGGAATTTGCCCGTTATAAACAGGAATCTGCCAGCCGTTTTTTGCCAGGATAATGAGATCGGGCCAGATTAGAGTCTGTTCCTTGTCAACATCTACATAGTAGGTGTGATAGAGCTCACCAGGCAGACACACTTCTTCCACGCCGTTTTTCATATCGGATCTGTCCAGCACCCACCACGGACATTCTTTTTTGCCGGTCTGAGGGTTCAGTGCCCTGTGAGCCAACAGCACCTCTTTGGCCTTCGCTACCTTTTCCTTGTTTTCCCGCCAATACAAAACTCCGTAACTGCTCACGCTGAAGGCATACATCTCTTTCTTTTCCAGCATTCCCCTCTTCTCAATTATCCCCGCGCTCTCCAGAAGACCTACACAATCGGTGGATGAAAAATCTTCGGTATAAAGATGATTCACTGCAGAATGATCGCTCAAGAGAATGACCTTTGCCTTATCAAGCACACCCTGATTTTGCAGACCATCCATAAGGCGACCGAACTGGATGTCCACATCGCGGATTACATCCAGGATTGCCTCTTTGAAAAGGAGCTTGTTCCTGCTGCTGACCAGCTGATACTCGGGCTTGTTTTCACATCCTTCGGGCGGTTCATACGGCGGATTGACATTGGTGAACTCCGACGGATCCCAGGCGCAGCCGATGGCATGCCCGGCGTCGTCGCACTGGGCAAGTAGAATGTAGGCCATATCGGGCTTATCGCGCTTGAATATCTCCAGGGTTGAATCCACGATCCAGCTGTCACGGGGAAAATGATTGGCAAAGTGTTCCATCTGCCATGTCAGGAGGCTTCCCTGGCCAGTATAGAGCCGTGTCATGACATCGCTTGTCCCCATAGATCCCCCGAAAAATCCGAGGCGTGTAGATTCTGGATCGCAGGCTGCGTCACCGTCTGTATGAGGATCCGCAAGGCTCTCCTTCTGCGGGGATTTTAAATAGTCAGGATGGTTAGGTCCGGTCACCAAAATATCAATACCGGAGGAGGTTCTCTTCTCTCCACGGAACATCTCGCCCACCCATTCCTTGCCCGTGATGAGCATGGTTTTGGATTCAGGCCAGTGCCGCTTCCATGCCTGGAAAAGTGTATCCACCGGCCTGCCCTTGTCATCCCGGGCAAAAGACATATTTGTATGGGTGATAATAGCCGCTCCATTTTTAGCCCATCCGGTGGGTTGTGCCCACACGCTGATAATACCGGTCTGTGCGGAAGATGTTCCTGCAAGTACGTTCAGATGATTCATGTCCGTAGCCGCAGGCAGATAAGCCTTGGCATTTTTGTACCATAACGACTTTTTCAGAAAGGCGTTAATCTTGGGCATAAGCCAATTTCCTTCGCTCCCTCCTAGAAGACCTTTGGCATCGAGTTCAATGTATTTCGGGTGAAGACCATCAATGGCAATGAATATGAGCTTCTCGTGATTATTACTTACATTCTCTCCAAGTATCGAGGCCAATGCTCCTTTGAAGGGAAATAGGCTCCAGTTCATAAGGGTGATTCCACTTAGAAATGCAACGACCTTTTTCAGGAACGATCTTCGGCCTAGCTGCTTTTTTGTTGCGAAGTTATTATCCGTGATGTTATCTTTTTCCATAATGGCATCCTTCTTTCCGTTAGTGAATTCTGCAATGCCCTTTGAGTGCCGCTATCAGATGTGCTTACTAAGCCATGCGATTACGTCCATGAAGACTTCTTCACGGTTAATTTCATTGAGCGACTCGTGGCGGCCGTCTTTGTAGAATTTGAGAGTCATATCTCCGATGCCCGCATTTTTCAGCGAATTGTAAACCTGAGTCACGCCCTTTGTGTTCGCGCCCACGGGATCTTTCGCACCCGAGAAAATATATATGGGCAGGTTCTTCGGTATCTTCGCGACATTTTCCTTTTTGTTGATATAGTTAAGACCGCCGAGCATGTCACAGAAAAAGCCCGCTGTAAAAACCGCGCCGCACCAGTGGTCTTTTATGTATTTATCCACCTCGTCGTTGTCTCTGGATAGCCAGTCATAATCCGTCCGGTTAGGTTTGAATGCGCCGTTGAAAGCTCCGAACGAGAGCTTATTCATAATATTGCTTTTTGCTTTTTTCCCGTGAATCTTCGCGTCCATCTTCGCGATGAATAGGCCTATCTTCCCTATTGCTCCCGGGTCGGCGCTTGTGCCTGAAAGAACAAGCCCTGTGAGTTCACTGCCGTAAAGCATCGAATAGTGGCGTGCAAGGAAAGAGCCCATGCTGTGGCCGAATAGGATAAACGGCTTATTGGGGCATTCTTTTTTTATAATGCCGGTAAGGGTGTGCATATCCTCCACAACTTTTTTCCAGCCATTATCATCGGCAAAATAGCCAACTGCGTCCTGCGAGCCAGCGGTTTTACCGTGTCCCCGGTGATCGTTCGCGTACACGGCATATCCCGCTTTCGTCAGCGCGATTGCAAAGCGTTCATACCGTGCCGCGTGCTCCGCCATTCCGTGAGCTATCTGAACAACGCCCTTGATAGCTGAAGCTTCATCCGGCATCCATTTGTAAGTGAATATCTGAATTCCGTCCGATGTTTTGAAGATAAACGTGTCACTTTTCATCTGCCCCCCCTTATCGTAACTTTCCCTGTATACTAAGTTCAGTGTTTCATATTCGACATGTCATCTGCTGGTTTTTCAGGGCCTGGTTTTTTCGGCACCACTTTATTCATCATCATCTTTCCGTGTTTTCTCTCTCCCATCTTCATGGGCATCCTCTTATGCATGTTCTTGAACTGTTCGTCCGTCAAAATAGCCCGCATACCTTTCACGGCTTTTAACATTTCCAAATGCTGGGCTGTTTTAATATCTCCAATTTTCTTAACCGCGACGCTGGCCTTCTCCAGATCAAAATCTTTCAATTCCATTATTTCCATAAGTTCGATCTCCGCAATCTTTAAGTCAGCTTTGAATCGGATCTGCTTTTTTTGCATTTCCCTTTGCGCAGGCTTCATTTTCATCATCTGGTCATCGGCAAGACCCATATGATGCGCATGTTCCATGCACATCATATCACCGCCCATCATGTCCATATGGTCCATTTCCATCATTTGTCCCTGCCCTCCTCCATGACCCCTCATGTGCATATCCATCATCTGTGAAAAAGCAGGCATAGCAAAAACAACCGTCAATAACAATGAAAGTAATATTTTTTTCATAATTTTCTCCTGTTTGTCTGATCTAAACTATTTTACTTTGAAGACCGCACACCTTTACTTTTTCTTCAGGTCTTCAACTAATTTGCCCAAGAGCCGTAGCTGTTCTTCTTGAATTGAAATCAGTCCCTTCCACTGCTCCTGCTTTAGTGAGTCAACTTTCTCATGAAGAGCAATTATTTCCAGCTCCGCCTTTAAATTGACTTCATAGTCGTGTTCCGCGCTTAGACTATCCTTATAGGCCTGTCGATTTTGAGACATCATAATAATTGGAGCTTGAATGGCAGCAAGCATAGATAAAATCAGATTTAAGAAAATGTATGGATATGGATCAAAAGAACTGCTGCCAAGTTTAATTAGAATGAACGAATTTAGAATAATCCATGAAATCAGCACAACCATAAATATTATGATAAACATCCAGGATCCACCAAAAGAAGCGACTTTATCGGCCATCTTCTGGCCAAAGGTCAATTTTTCGGAATAGTCTTGAACGACATTTTCCGAAATTGGGGTTCTTTCTGTTATATGATGCGCAACATGCTTTTCTTGTGCAGATAGCTTTTCATATTCGGAGTTAAAGAGCTTTTGCGCTGTATCGCGTACTTTATTATTGTCCATTGTGTTATCCCTTCGCGGCATGCAGCCGTAGATATTTGATTATTCCCTTTATTTCTTTATCAGGTTTTACGAACTCATTAATGTTGAAAGAATGTTTGTGAAAACATCAGGCGTGATACTGATATCTCCCGTAAACGGATAGTCCATGGCGATAACTGTAAAAAGAGTTATGGCAATCAGCGCCGCCAGCAATGACACCATGATCAAATGCGGAATAATATTTTCCGTACCAAACAACATTGTAAAGGCGATAGTAATAAAACTGCCGGCGATAAGCACAAAATAGAGTATAGGATGAATGCCTGTGCTGGCGTAGAAAATACGCTGCCGCCTCAGTTCACTCGCTTGATTAAGTTTCTTTACTGATTCTGCAAAAAATATTTTTTGCGTTTCATTTTTCGGTTGAAAACCGCTGTAGAGTTCCCACAATTGTGCCTGTATCTTCTGCACACTTGCACTCCTCTGACCTTTGGCCATCATTTGCCACTCTTCATTGATAATATTCTTTACATAATCTGTCAGCTCGCTTTTCAGCTCGGCGCGAAGTTCGGCAGGGAATGGTGTCGAATCGCGGTACAGCGCTGCAATGCAGTTAGCCTCATTGACCGCATCATCCTGTGCCTTGTCGAAATCCTGCCACGTAATGACGACTACAAAAGCAAGAATAACCGCGTAAATTACGCCAAGAGTGGCAAATATAAAGCCGGCAATATCGTTATGGGGTTTGCATTTAGAATGCGGATAATATTTGCGGATAATAAGCAAGCTTGTTATCGATATGGCAACATAGATAACAACCATAAGAAGGCAAAATAACCACGCCGGCATGTGTAAAAGCAATATTTGGATAAAGGGCATATTTTTCTCCTGAAAGCATTATGGGATTAAAGCGCCCAAAAGGGTCTGTCTTTGACCTTTTGTTGTTGATGGAAAGTATAGAAATTTCGGTCTTGTATGT
>JAPLJP010000148.1 GCA_026388535.1 Deltaproteobacteria bacterium
TATTTTAGTTTTATGAAAACTCGTTATCGTGATCATCGAGGACTTTCACCTTTAAAACGCAAGGCATTTTTTAACTGGTTCTTTTATCTAAAACAGTAAAAAACAGCACACATTTTTTACCATTACACCCGCAATGACAAAGACTGGATTCCCGCCTACGCGGGAATGACAAATAAAAGGGCTGGATTCCGGCCTACGCCGGAATGACGTTTAAAAGTTCTTATATCATTGTTAATTCTATAAAATTCATACCACGTGGCCGTTTTTATCAATATAAATGTCCGTTCGTCGCATTGACTCTTTTTATTGACTCCGATATTTTGCTTTATCAAATAAATGCGTACGTAGTTATTTAAGTGCATTTTCCGGGAGGTCACTATGCAAAAGGATGTTTCGGGTGCTCAGGTATTAGCGCGTTGTCTTTCTTCTCAGGGCATCAAGTTTTTCTTCACCGTACCGACGCCGAGATTGGAACCGCTGATCAAGGCTTTGGAAAATGAAAAGGATGTGCGCGTTATCTGCGCGCATAATGAGACCGCGGCGGCCCTGATGGCTGAGGGTTATATTCGGCGTTCGCGTCTTCAGTCCGCAGTGCTCACCGACGCGAACGCCCGGGCGATTTCGCAGATATCCGGAGTCACCAACGCCTGGGCGGACAAAGTTCCGCTGGTGTCGCTGGCATTGTGCGAGGATGATGAGCCTGACTGTAACAAGAGCGTAGAGCGGTGGCGTTTTGATCAGAAAGCCGCTTTTCAGGCTGTCACAAACTGGAATATACGCCTGATGAGTTTGGAAAAAGCTCCCGACCAGATTATGAAAGCTCTGCAGGAATCCTGCAATCATAAAATGGGGCCGGTGCATATTGATATTCCATTCCGGTTTCTCAGTCAGATTATATCAGAAGATTCGATTGCAATTCCGCCGCCGATAGACTTGCGTCTGGCAGAGCCCGTGCGGATGAGAGGCGACTCCGCAAACGTTCAGAAGGCGGCGAGGCTTTTGATGAACGCGAAAAAGCCGCTGGTGTTCTGCGGCGGTGGTGTCAATGCATCCGAAGCAAGGCCGGACATTATGGCTTTTCTGGAAAAATATAAAATACCCGTTGCCACTTCTATGGCCGGTATCGGCAGTGTGCCGATCAGCAATTCCTTGTGTCTGGGCGGCCCCAGCTATACTTCCGGAGAGGTTTTTCATGTGGCTATCAAAGAGACCGATATGGTCCTCGCGCTCGGTGCGGCCTTCAGCGGCCTGGACGGTTTTGGATTACCGCCGTTGTGGTCGGGTAACATCAAGTTCATTCATGTGGATATTGACCCTCTGCAATTAGGTCTCAACGTGCAGCCGGAAGTTTCAGTTCAGGCGGATGTCAAAACATTCATGAACCAACTTGTCGCGGAACTGGAAAAGAATAATTTCAAAAGCGATTCAAAATGGGATTCATGGGTGAAGAACTTGCAGAGCCTGAAACGTGGACGCGTCGCTCGTTTGGATAAAGACGCCGAAAGCAAGGGAAAGATGATACATCAGGGCAAGTTTTCCAAGGAAATCGGGAAATTGGTGGTCAGAGATGACCTTCTCATGATCATGGACGGTGGCAATACCCCCTTGTATGCCGCCATGTATGCTCCTGATGTAGGTCCCTCGCAGGTCTTTTATCCTTTTGGTATGGCGGCTCTGGGCGGTGGCATAGCTTACGCCATCGGTATTGCCCTCGCCGCGCCCGATAAACAGGTGGTCTTTGTAACCGGCGATGGATCGTTCATGTACAATGTACAGGAACTCGAAACCATGAAGCGCCTCGGCCTTTCCATTATTATCATCATCAATAACGACAATGCCTGGAATATGATTCGCTCCTTGCAGACTTCCTTCTACGCGCAGAATTATGTGGGCACGGATTTGGACGGAGTCGAGTATGTTCCCATTGCCCGGGGATTCGGGCTGCAAGCAGAGAAGGTGCTTTTGGCCAAGGACATAATACCGGCGTATGAACGTGCGCGTAAAAACGGTGGCACGAACCTTATAGAATGTATGACCGATAAAACCAACACGCCGGACAGTCTGATCAGCTTCGCGCTGGTGGAACTTGATGGTGCGTTGAAATATCTTAACCCTCTGCGTTTTCTCCAGAGTGTCTGGATGATGCGCAAAATGGGATTGTGGCGCAATATTTATCAGTTTACCTATATTATAAAAGCTCTGCTCCGAATTAATCTGCGGGCAAGGAGGTCATAAAATGAACTTGATTACCGGTGGAGAAGTTTTAGTTGATTGTCTGCGAAAGCAGGGCGTGCGGTATGTGTTTTCCATCATTGGAGGACAGATGGGCACGATGTACGACACAATTGGTCGCAGAGACGATATTGATTTGTTCATCCCCCGTTGCGAAACGGTTACTCCTCTTATGGCCGCCGGTTACACAGCCACTACCGGAATACCGGCGGCTTCTCTTACCACAGTAGGCGCGGGGGTTGTCTATGAGGTTGCGGGACTGGCCTACGCCTGGCTGAATTATCATCCTGTGATTTCACTCGCGCCGCAAGTGCAGAGCTGGAAGATGAAGCCGCATCAGGAAAATCTTCAGGCCTGCAATCAGGATGAGATTTATTTCCCGCTGACCAAGTGGAACACCATTGTCTATCACTGGAAACGAATCCCGCAGATGCTGACGCGCGGGTTCCGTGAAGCCTATACGGGTATCCCAGGTCCGGTACACATTGATATTCCGGTGGATATCCTGTTCAAGCGCGGCCTCTGGAGTTCTAAAGACTTAAATAAGGTTCCCATGGTCCAACGCGAAGCTAAAATTGCGGGAGTTGCCAGTCAGATTGCGGATGCCGTGGAGGTATTGAAGAAGTCTGAAAAGGCTCTAATCATCGTGGGACAGGGAATCGGCAGAATTGGACGTTACAGAAATATCCGCGCTCTGTTAAATCAATGCGGGTTGCCGGTTGTCACTACGCGCTTCAGTTCGGGCATCATGCGCGGCAGTGATGAAGCTTTTGCCTCAGCGGCATCGCTTTTTGCCCAAACCGATAAAGGAATGAATCTTCTTCGTGAAGCAGACGCGATTGTTGTGATAGGAGTTGATCCCGAAACAATTTCACTTATCGAAAAGTGCGGGTGGGCATCCAAGCCAATCGTTCAAATAGAGACCGATCCTTCTGCCTTGCTCACCTGCACGCAGTACCCGGTGCACGCCGATCCTGTAAGCGCGCTTTCCGCGATTATTGCATCCGGAATTGACATTGCCGCGAAATCAAAGGGTTGGCTGGAATCTTTCCGGAAAATTATTCCTGAACTTACCAATGAACTTTCTCCTGCGGATGAAGGAATCAACAAAGTGATATCCATGCTGGGAGAATCAACAGGCACCGATGATATAATTGTGGCCGACGGTGCCGGAATAGCCGCTGCGGCCGCTTATATTTTGCGCGATGCCGAATACCGCGATTTGTTCTGCCTTGACGAAAGAGATATGCCAGGCGTCGGCTTGCCCTTCGCGATTGGCGCCGCTATAGGGAATCCAAACGCAAGAATAAATCTTATCTGTGACAAGGAATCTTTATTTGCTCATATCCGTGAACTGTCTCCCGCTGCGCAGGCAGGTGTTGCCCTGCGGATTATCGTGGCCGATAATGAAGATGAAGCTGTGAACTGCGCCGATACCGCGTCAGTGCTGGAAGGTTTTGGCTGCGTTGTTAGAAAACAATCCTTGAGTGATTCAGGAATTGAGATACCGGAATTCAGAGGCAAAGCAATATCAGCTCTTGTTCTTGAGCCTGTTTTGGAGAAAGTGCCGGTGAGATTGAAACAGCCGACGGCTGAAATGGTGTCAGTAAGATAAGGAGACTACATATGCCCGGAATAAAAGATTTTAAAGACAAGGTTGTGGTAATTACAGGAGCGGCATCAGGAATAGGGAAGGCCACGGCAAAAGCTTTTGCGCGTGAAGGCGCTGATCTAGTCATCGCGGATAATCAAACACAGAGACTCGAAGAAACGACGAATGAAATTAAAGCAGCGGGCGCTCGTGTTTTGGCCAGTCGGGTTAATGTAGCGGACAGAAATCAGGTTGAATCGTTTTCCAAATTCGTTATAAGTGAACGCGGGCATGTTGATATTCTGATTAACAACGCCGGAGTGGGAGTAGGGGGAAGCCTGCTGGACACCAACATTGAGGATTTCGAGTGGATATTCTCTATTAACTACTGGGGAGTTCTTTACGGGCTAAAATATTTTCTGCCGTATATGGTCTCCCGAAAATACGGGCACGTAGTAAATACGGCCAGCGGTGCCGGTCTTTGTTCCATACCGGCTATGAGCGCCTATTGTTCGACCAAGTTTGCCGTCGTGGGTCTCAGCGAAACACTGAGAACTGAAGTGCGGAGATTCGGAATAGGCGTTAGCACCATCTGTCCAGGAGTAATAAATACTAATATAATAGCACAAAGCCGCATGCATCTTCAGGAGGGAAGTAGAGCGACTCACAGCAGGTTGATTGATTTCTATCGCAGATTCGGCTGGCCGCCGGAGCGTGTGGCCAAAGCGATCTTGAGCGCGGTGCGTCATAACCGCTCCATTGTGCCGGTGGGACCCGAAGTATGGGCGCAGTGGTTTACCAAACGTATGTCGCAAAAATTCTTCGAAGGGATGAATGAAGTATCAGGACGTTTTCTGATGTCAGCTAAGTAAACGGTGCGCCACTTGCTTTAAAACGGATTGTTCGGGGAACAATCCCTACATGAGATTGCTTCGCTTCGCTCGCAATGACAGCGTTCTTGTCATCCTCAGTTTGTCATTGCGAGGAGCGCCTTGCGCGACGTGGCAATCTAATATTTTATTTGTCATTCCCGTCGAAGATGACCCTATTAGGGTATTTAGGGTAAATCCAGTCGCTCGCAAAGACATTGCGGCAAACTCTCAAATGGAGGTTAGAACATGGATAACTGGAAGTATTTCTCTACCCGGCGTGAAAAATCAACTCTCTGGGTTGAAATGAAAAATCCGCCGGTTAATTTCCTGACAGTGGCTATGCTCGAAGAACTGTTTGATATCGTCAAACAGGTATCTAAAGATGATTCAGTCAGAGTTTTCATTCTGACAGGCGGTTTGGAAGACATTTACATCATGCACTTTTCCATTCCCGAACTTCTTACCTTAGCAACTGACAACAAGAAATTACTCCTCAATCTTTTCGTAAAATCCAAAATAACAGGTGCGATTTTTAAATACATAACCACTTACACCAACTGGCTGATGGATTGTTTTGGATGGTACGAAACATTGATGTTGAAAATTGCCAAAGTAATGAGTGGTTATTCTTTGAGCCTGTATCTTTGGTTTATAATGCAGAGAGTCTACTTTGCGATTGAAAGGCTCAATAAAATAACCATTGCCGCCATCAATGGGAATTGCAATGGCGGCGGCACCGAACTTTCCGCCTGCTTTGACTTTCGTTTAATGGTAGGCGATCAGGGCTTCACACTTGGGCAGCCGGAAGTACTGATAAATATCGTGCCCGGTGGCGGTTCGTCGCAGAGACTGCCGCGGCTTATCGGCAGAGCCAAGGCTCTGGAGTTTATGCTGCGTGGTAATCAGTTAGATGCTCAGGAAGCTAAGCGCATTGGTTTAATCACCGAATTTTTCGATAAGTCCGAATTTAAAACCCGCGTGCAGGAATTTGCCGATTTGATGAGCAAACGTCCCATGACGGCCGTGGACGCTATCAAGAAATGCGTGCACGACGGTATGGAAACAACTTTAAGACACGGATTGAGCATTGAGATGGAACAAAGCATCCGCTGTCTGGATACCGAAGATACGATAAACGCCATGAAGGCCTACATCAGCTATCTGGAGGAAAATGTTATTCCGACTATCGGTAAAAATACCACAACCAAGGATATCAACCGAATTGTGCAGGAAACAGTTAAAAACCTGGAAGAAAGCAAACTCTACACATTTAAACATTGATATTGCCTTATAAAAGGATTGAGACGTTAGCTATTCAGAAAAAACCTTGGGATGGTGATATGATATATTTTGATGACTTATTGAAATCAGATAATATTGATTATGCCGTGTCCCGGATAGCCAAAGATTTCCGCGAAAAATATAAGTTTCCCGAGGTTCGTCAGCTGGGAATCGTCGTGCCGGATGTGGAGGCCGCCGCCGCTCAGCTTGAAGAAAAAGGAATCGGTCCTTTTTTTATTGCTTCCGATACACTCAAATTTTGGAACGAACGCGGGGAGAATAGAACATTCAGCGGCAAGGTCGGAATGGCCATATATAAAGGATACGATGTTGAACTTCTGGAACCGGGTGTCGGTTCCACATTCTATAAATCCTGTGTGGATGAAAAATGCCGTATGGTCCTACAGCATCTGGGATTTCTGGTAAAAGATGTTGATTCTTACAGAAAGGAACTTGAAAATTACGGTTGTTCGACGTGGGTGAGAGGACAAATAAAATCCTTTCCAATAGTAACAGAGTTTGCTTATATGGATACGGTAGCTCAGGCAGGCATTATTATGGAATTCATTGATATGAGATTTCTTGGCTTTGCCGTAAAGGTCCCAGGGGCAATCTATCATAGCCTCGGACGTCTGGAAAAATTAACCGGCATAAGATGCCTTTCACTTTAAAAGGAGTAAAAATGGGTATCCGCATACCACTACCGGAGATGGAAAGTATTGCTCCGGAAATCAGAGTACTGGTTGAATCATTTCCCATGAATGTGGCCCGTATGATGGCCAATTCGCCGGCAAGCGTAAAGGGATTTCTGGAGCTGGCGCAGTCCATTTTGTTTTACAGCGCGTTCGATCCCCGCAAGCGCGAAATCGCCGTGCTCCGGGTGGCGCACGTTACCAACGCCGTTTATGAATGGACGCATCACGTCGTGTTGGCTAAAAATTTCGATATCAGCGATAAAGAAATAGAAATCATTCGCACCGAGGAACCGGTTACTTCGCTGGCTGAAGAAGGCAATCTGCTCTGCCTCGTGGCCGATGAAATCAGCCGCAATGTGAGGCTTAGCGATGATGCTCTTTCGAAAATTCTGGAGCGCTATGGAACGCAAGGGGCGACAGAGCTTATTCTTTGCGTCAGCTATTTCAATTTCCTGAGCCGCTTTCTGGAATCCACACGCGTGGAGCTGGAACAGATATAACTGGTTTTTTACAATTAAGTATACTGTCCCTGGAATTTGAATGAAAAAATAAGAAATAGTGAATTGATGCGTAATGTTGTTATTTAAGGCTATATAACTTGTTTATTATGTCCACCATACCCATAGTATCCAAGCCACAATATTCTTCCAACAACCTTCTAACTTTAGCCTTGTCTTTATTATCTTCTGTATACGTAACCCTGAAATATTCCGCGCTGGCCGTTCCGCCATCACCGATCTCCATATCATCATATGATTTACCGGTTAGTGCCGGTAGAACATTTTTGAGAGAACAACTGCCGTCCTGCTTGGGATGATAATACGCAAAATCGCTGAAAGGCTTAAGTAAATCAATAATTCTTTCTCCTATTGATTCTACCCACTTTTTATATTTCGGAAGCACTTCTGCACATTTCCTGAGAATGCCCATTTCAAAGCCAGCATTATAGGCAATTACAGAACCTTTTGTTCCCATGACTTCTTTTAACTTTACCATAAACGCAGGCCGGGGATCATTCGTTCCATCGGCCAGAAATGAAAAGTGTTCCGGTTTAGCTCCTTTTTCTTTGACAACATGAACGGAGAACTGAAAGGGTATTTGCTTATAAGGGCTTGAATTATCAAACAGTGGAATGGCTGAACTACATGTTTCAAAGTCAATATAATAAGCGGGGTATTGCATTGTATCCAAGAAATCCTTTATCTTCTCCGAATCAATATAAGGTTTCCCCGTTTTTTCACAATCAACCTGTATTTGATTCTTTTCGCTGAGCTCATATTTTTCAGGTATTTTGTTTAATTCAAGAATGCCTTCTTGAATCAAAGTCATGGGAAGCTTATTGTTTCTATAGAGGAAGAATACATTTCTCTCCGGCAGGAACGACCAGCATTTATCTATTAACGGACAATCGTATGGATCATTGCAGTGCGCGCCGATATCTATTTGGGGAAATGTTTTAGAGTTAATGGCTTTGACCATTTCCGCAACATTGTTTTCAATCATAGTACTGTATGATGTCTTAATTTCGTCAGTAACATCAATCTTTTTAAATAATTTACTTGGATCTATATCTCCTTTGCGGACATAAGTATTATCAATACACATTAAATAACATTTATCTATCTTTAGCCCGGCCCCTGAATAAACATAGTACTGAAAACCAATATCATCATAATTAACGTCTTTCAGTTCTGTAGAACTTTTAACTTCAATTAAGTTCCACTCGTCTTTTCCACCCGGCTCCAGAATATCCGCTCTGGCATAGCAGCGCTCGTATGTTAAAGCCCCTTCAAATATCGGGACCCTTTTAGATATTAATTCCCTGGTTGATCGAAGACCTTCTTCAAACGATTTGGTGTGATCAACCTCCACTCCTTTTGGAAATAGCTTCTTTGAATAGTCTCCGACTAGATGCCCTTGATCAAATATTGCTTGCGTGGCTTCATCCGGTTCTGGAATGGCTTCCGGTTGTTTATAAATATACCAGATCAGTTTTTTGCACTGTAAGCCGTTAAGATATTTTGTTTTAGATATTCTGATGTTCATTGATTTCACCTTTAATTTATAATTACTGACGAGCAAATTATTACATATAATCGTTCCATATTACGGCATGATTATGAAATAATAAAATTATTGAGATAAAAATAGATACTAATTTGAATAAGGTTTTCTACTATTTTATCTTAAGTATGCTGGCCTCAGAATTTTATATTCTAATCACGGTCCAATACTTCAAATTTCTCATCCAGATATTCGAGTTGATTTAGTAAGACTTCTTCATTCATAAGATTATTAGCTGAAAACAAAGCGGCATCTAAACTCCTTCTTTTCCAGACAATACGCGAAAATCGCATTCACCTTCTTGGGTGATATAAGTTTTTCCAGCAAGCACTAAATAATTTTTATCTTTTTCTAAAAATTCATTTATAAGACTAGCATTATCTTTAAATGTCGTCTCGGGTGCAATTAATACAAAACCGAAGATAGTATCTTCATCAATTAAATGTTTTATCCAATGTTCGTCATTCCATTTATATTTATCATTTTCTTTATCTGTTCTATTTGGCCCCTCAATCCAAATTTTACATTTCCCCCCTCTATACTTATAATATTTACGAATTTTTTCTAATTTACCCATATCACTTAAATCAATTCTCTTATAATGAGGTGCGTACTTAAGCTCAAGTATGCAATCGATCTTTCCCTCTTTCTCCTTGTAATTACATAAAATTATATCCGGTTTAACTTTTTTGGGAACAATCTTTTGCTCTAAATATATTCTATAATTTTCATCTAGTTTTTCTCTCAAATGCATATATAAACTTGCTTGCAGATCAGCTTCATAACTTAACAATTCCTTTTTATAATCTTCTTTTATATTTTTTTCCCACACATCTTTTAATTTCTTAGCAAAAGCAATATTCATAGTCATTCCTCTCCTCAAATATAATTACTGTATACCGCTAAAATAAATATTATCTCTATACAACCAGTTTTTTATCACACATTGCATCTATTGACCATACTGAGTTAGAAACTCAGCATAAGCATATCTAAAAAATAATTATATATCGTTCCGCCATATGGAATGCTCATGTTTTATATTATCAAGCAAAGCATATAATTTTTCTGATTTCTCAAATCATAAGGAAATTTGGCTATGGAAAGTAGAAGAAAATTTCTAAAATCAGCTGTAAGCGCCTTAGGTGTTGGTATGATGTTGCCTTCTGCGAAACTTGTTTCAGCCGCAAATTTAATAGAGGCAAAAGAAGAAGATCACCCCATTGGTCCAACCAGATCCGGCATAACCTGGCGGCGGAATATTTTCTGCCAATTTGATCATGTAGGCCTTAAGGTAGCCATAGAAAAGTGTGCCATAGAAACAGATTGCACTATTTTTTATGGAGATAACGGAGACCCGGATATACACGCATGTCCGGCTTTTGTCATGATTGTGGACAGGCGAGCAGTTGGTTTTGATTTGTGGAAGGAGTATATTGAATTTTCAGATAGGAATGAAGACGATATCCCTTGTTTTATAGTAGATAACATCCGTCATCTGCCTTTGCCCAAAAAGAAATATGTTTATCAGCTTGATCTAAACAATGAAACATCTATACCAACCATTATTAAGACAATTACAGAAATGAAAACGGAAATGGATAGAAGACTGCCGTCACTATTCAAAAATATTTAAAAGGAAATTCCAATATTAATTGTTAAGCGGAGGATATATGAATAAACCGAACATCTTTAATCTTGAAGTGCGCGAATTGTCACAGGAGGCCTTTATCGGTTGGCTTTTAACTTGGGGCGACCCTGAAACATTGACTATAAATGAGGAACTTTATAAGCTTTCCCGTAAACTGTTGGAAGGTTTCTTCAAGAAACATAACAGGAAACTTCCTTCTAAGATTAAAAAATACGAGATTTCGATGGGGTATCGTTATATTGATATCCTGTTGAAAATAAATGGTTCTATTATTATCCCCATCCAAAATAAAATTTATAATATAGAGCGTCCTGATGAATTATCGTGCTACCTTAAATTGCTGAAAGATGACGGATACGACGGGCGGAATATTCTGCCGATTTATTTACAGACTGGAGCACAAGGAAATTATAAAAGATTACAAGAAACGGGATTTTTACCGTTCTCAAGGAAAGAACTCTTGAATATACTAAATGCAGGTAAGGATATTAATAATGACATTCTAAATGATTACATTGCATATTTAGAGCAAATTGAAAATGGAATGCAAAGCTTCATGCACCTTAGTTTAAATCGATGGCATATGCACTCTTGGCAGGGCTTTTATAGCTATCTGATGACTAAACTTCATGATGGCCAGTGGGATGTTGTCTGTAATTCTCCTGATTGGCGTGATTGCTTTCTGGGATTTTGGTGGTGTTGGAACAATTATAACGACTGCGCACAGTATCTGCAGTTAGAAAAAGATAAACTTTGCTTTAAAATTAAAGTGTATGACAATAAAAAACTGGCATATTTGAAGTGTAAATGGAGTGATAGCTTTATCAAAGCATCAGAAGGAAGTCCCGTAAAGGTTGTCAAACCAGTACTTCAAAAAGATAATGCCATAACTGTCGCAGTTGTTTACGGTGACTACCGTAGGGCTGACAAAGACGGGAAAATAGATTTAAATAAGACTTTGGATGTCATAATAGAGGCACAAAAGATTTTCGATAAAGCCGTGGCCTTGAATCCCTGAATGTTAAACATTGAATTGTTAAGTATTATTTAAGTGCTAAATTCGTTTTTATCTTAACGCCAGTTCCCTCATAATCTTCCTTGCAAATTCAACTGTCATATCTGCGTTATATAGATTTGCACCAGCCCGCACTCTAAGAACTGCAGCTTCTAATTCTCTGAAGCTTGATCCCACTTCCTGATGAAAACATTCTGTTAAATCATCATTAATGGTAATTTTATTTTTAGCCAGCAATATTTTTAGAAATAATTTCCGAGCTGCTGGTGAAGGATTAGTTATTGTGTAAATTTTCCCAGACAATAACCATTCTCTTAATTCTTTATTCCAGTCCATCATGGCATCAAGTGTAATTGAGCTTGCCAAGACAATACTGCATCCATGCGCTGACTGCTCCTTGAGAATTTGATAGATCTCTTTTTGAATCAGTGATTTATCTGCGAAATCTTTTAAAAATGAAAGCTCATCAATCATAAAGATATCGTGGCGTTCTCTAATTTTATCTAAGTCGGATTTAATATTATCATTCTGTACCGTAGTGATCAGTTGTGTTGTCAACCATTCAGACGAAATTAGCGACACTTTTAATTTTGAATCACGACGTAATGCCTCGTTGCCTATTGCATGAAGAAGATGAGTTTTTCCGATACCGGGACCTGAATAAAAAACGACAGGAAACTTAATTACGTTTCCCATAGCAATCATATTCGCGATTGTAAACGCATCACTATTGCTTTCATCGTGAATAAAATTTTCAAAAAGCAAAACATGGTGTAATTGCCCCATACATAAGCCCATAGCAAATCCTCTATATTGGATTATTTCACATCATCGTTCCATATTACGGCATGATTTGTATTATTTATATTTACATGACTGACCCGATACGTTATATTCTCAATAAATATTAAATTTGAATTCTGAATACACGGAGGGCTATGCCTGAAAAATTCGATCTTTATAAAAGTTATGGTGAAAAGCTTATTGGGTTGTTTGTGCGTCTGCTTTTTTCCGGAGAGCGTCACTCTCTTACGGAGCTTTCTCAAATGCTCGATTGCTCAAAACAGACTGTGCTGAGACTGATTAACAATATCCGGATGTCCTATGGCATTAACATTGAAGAAACAAAACAAGGGAACAAAAGCTTTTACAGGATCAGGAAACCGGTTGCCTCTTTAAAAAATATTCCTCTGACAGAGGCGGAATTGCATTCTCTGCAAATGTGCAAGGCTTTTACTCAGCATCTTATCGGCAAAAAACTATATGAAGAAGCAACGCAGGCTATTTTTAAGAGCAGAGCAGCCCTTGCCGATGGCCAGCATATAGGCGAATGTCACTTTACCGCTTTTCGTCCCGGCACCATTGATTACACGCCGCAACATCAGATCATCCACACTTTAATTGAAGCAATGGAAAAACAAAAGGTCTGCAAATTGGTTTATCAAGCCATTGGAGCGCCACGCCCTAAAACATTTTACATCAAACCGCTGAAACTATTTTCTTATCATGACGCGATTTATCTACATGCGCAAAAGGCAAAAGAACCGGGGAAGCCATACCGTACGCCGAAGTTTGATCCTCTTCTAGCCGTGCACCGCATGAAATCGGTGGATATGACAGATGTCAGTTTTCAGCCAGATAAATTTGACTTTGAAAAAACATTTAACCAGCATTTCGGTGTTATCAAAGATGAGGTATTTGAAGTGGAGGTTGCCTTTACCGGTTGGTCTGCTACTTATGTGGCCGAGAGGATATGGAGTCCTGATCAGGAAATAATCAAAAAAGGCAAAAATAAAATCATTTTGAAATTCACGGCGTCTTCAGAGCCGGAATTGATTAGCTGGCTGCTTTCCTTTGGCGAAGAGGCCATACTAATAAAACCAAACTGGCTGGTGAAAGAATTAAAAGGAAAAATTGTCAAGTTGGCAAAATGCTATAAGGGAATAAAACAGGTTCAATAATCAGTTTAAAGAGAGTAATTATTCATTTTGATGTATGAGGATGAGACATGACAAAGGTTGCCCTTTTAAAGTGCAGGGATTATGACGAAGACCTTCTGATCCGGACAATAAAAGATGGTCTGGCACAAATCGGATTCGACTTGGCGCAGTTTCACAAAGCCAGAGTAGGCTTGAAGCCGAACTTATTGATGGCCGCCAATCCAGATAAAGCGGTAGCCACTCATCCTTCCTTTTTCAAGGCGGTCGCTAAAATCGTCATGGAGAATGGCGGAACGCCTGTCCTTACCGAATGCCACGGATTCGGTTCGTTTAAGTCAGTGATGAACAGCACCGGCTATTCGGAAGTTGTCAAAGAACTTGGTATGGAAGTGGGCAAGATGGATGAAATCGCACCTCTCCACTATCCGCAGGCGAAGCTGATAAAAAGAATCGATATATCGAAAGCATTTTTCGATGTTGATATGATACTCAGCCTTCCGAAGTTCAAGACACACGGATTTACTTACATGTCCGGGGCAGTGAAAAATCTTTTTGGTACCATTCCCGGATTGAGAAAAGCGCGCATGCATTTGCGATTCCCGCAACCCATGGAGTTTTCGCAGTGGCTGCTTGATTTAAACGGTGCGCTCTTGAGGGGATTCGATAAACCGAAAAAAATCATCCACATCATGGATGCCGTAATCGGACAAGAAGGTGAGGGTCCGGGGCCATCCGGCACACCAAGAGAGATCGGCGCGATTATCATCGGCAGTGATCCCGTAGCAGTTGATTATGTTGCATCAGGCGTTGTGGGGCTTGATTATAAAAAGATTCCCACTATCATGCTTGGATTCAAAAGAGACTTTGCGGTGTCGTCTCCGGAAGATATTTCCATCATAGGTCACAAGGTCGAGGATATGCGTGTTATAAATTTCCAGCCGACAAAGTCTTCGATTTCTTCACACTTTCTGCGCGGATGGCTGGTGAGCCCAACAGTAAAAAATATCGTGATCGAAAAGCCATGGCCCAACGAAGAAAAATGCACTCTCTGCTATAAATGTAAATCGGTCTGTCCGGCGGGGGCGATTTCCAATGCTCTGGAGAATAAAAAAATCCCGGAATATAATTATAAAAAGTGTATCCGCTGTTATTGCTGTATTGAATTCTGTCCGGAAGCGGCTATATCTCTGAAAAAAGGCAAATTGCAATGGCTTTTGGGGCTATAACGCGTTTACTGATTCCTTAAAGCATTACATTAAAGGAGCAAACCATGCTTTGGAACAATCAAGCTTATCGTCCGTTGGAAACATTAATATATGACAATATAATTGCCCCGGCGGTGGAGGAGATATCCGATAAAACGGCTGAAAAACTTGCCGCTTCTTTAGCGCCCGGGGCGAAGGTGCTGGATGTGGGATGTGGTGGCGGACAGCTTGCTGTTCAGTTGGCAAAACTGCGTGCTGATCTGATAATCAACGGACTGGATCTTTCGCCTCAACAGGTCAAGCGCGCCCGCAAGCGCGCGGTTTTAGCAGGTGTAAGGGCCGAGTTTTTTCAGGGCTCCGCCCTTGATCTTCCCTTTAAATCCGAAACATATGACCTTGTATACAGCATCGCGTCAATCAAGCACTGGCCTGATTATATGGCCGGGTTGCGGGAATGCCTGCGACTAGTTAAGCCCGGCGGATTGCTTATAGTGGTGGAGGTAGATAAAGATTGTCCAAAAGAAACAGCGGCGGCTTTCACCTCCCGGTGGCGTCTGCCGGGATTTATGAAATCATTGGCGTTGATTTTTTTCCGCGTTTTTGTAGCCCGGCGCTCTATTACACTGAAAGTGGCGCGTCAATTGGCCGCGGCGCTTCCGGCGAAAAAATATGATACCGCTCTATATGCCGAAGACCTTTGCTGGATTGTTGCGGCGGAGAAATAAGAGCAGGCAAAGATTATAAATCTAACGTTCATCATCGCATATCCTCATTTATCTTTAATGTATATTCTTTATCCCGGCTGGTTGACCCCTTTTTATAGATCAGCACATTCTTTCATGCATGGGGCGCGAATTCCAGGGCGTCGATAAATCCGCGCCGGAAGTCGTCGCTGCCTGCCAGCGGCACTTCGGTCATCCGGTCACGTATCTCTCTCGCGCGTTTTAGAAAATTGTCTTTTCTGCAGGCGAGCGCAGCCGCCTCGAGACTGGCATTGCCTGTGATGATATATTCAGCATTGGGAAACTCCGGAATAAAACCAAGACGCCTGAAATTTTCCATGTCCAGATTGCGCCCCAGTGCCCCGGCTATGATTACCCGCTCGATCTTTTCTGCCCCGCATTCCGACACTTCCAGAAGTAGTTGCGACGCGGCAAAGCTGGCCCCTTTGGCAAGCTGCAGATTGCGCAGGTCTCCCTGTGTTAGGAACAGTCGCCCCCAGAGGCGCACGCTTTTTCCTTTCCCGCTGGTAACGATCTCCGACGGAGCCGGCAGGACGTAACCCGGCACAGCGATGGTGCCGCGGTATGTAATGCCGCCACTTTCCAGGAGCAGTGAGACAATGTCGATGAGCGCAGTGCCGGACAGTCCCGCAGGATCACCTTCGCCCATCATATCATAAACCATGGTCCCGCCCTCAAGGCGCGCATGAGTGATAACGCCGTCGCCGGCACTCATACCACAGGAGATATTCATTCCTTCCAGTGCCGGACCCATGGCGCATGATGCGGCACGAATTTCACCGCGGGAATTAACCACGACTATTTCGCCGTTAGTCCCCAGATCAATGTAGAAAGTATTTTTTTTCAGACCATCTGAATAATAGAGAGAAAATCCACTCACCGCGTCGCCGCCCACAAAGGCTGACAGAATCGGCATGGACTCTATTTCCGCGCAGGCGAAATCCTCCATTCCTACATCGGCAGGACGGAAACCTGACAGGTCAAGGCATTCCGCCCGGTACGGGTGTGTGCCAAGAGGGGAAACATCAAGGCCGAAGAAAAAATAGAGCATGGTGGTGTTCCCTGAAATCACGATCCGGTCTATGCGATCGGTTCGAAGCCCTATCGCTTCAAGGGCACGGAGTGTCGATGTCTTAATTGCATTCCTGATGCGCCTGGTCATATCATCCGCTGTTTTTTTGTTTCTCGCGGCGGCAATGCGCGATATTACATCATGACCGTATCTTCTTTGAGGATTTAGGAAATCTCCCAAAGGAATTGATTCATCCTTAGATATTTTCAAAGATACCTGTACACTAGTGGTGCCGATGTCCACGGCAAGACCCGCTCGTTTCGATGGATCAAGGGGTGGATAGCACCGCGCTTCCCTGCGCAGCGATTCGTCGTATACGACCTGGACGTTTCCATTCAAGCTGGCCTGGCAGGCGAGACGGTGTCCCTCATGGCCGGTGATGATTCGATCCTCAGTGTCGGAAGGTTGTGAAAGATTGCCGCTTGCCCGCACGAGGCATTTGCCGCACAAGCCTCTGCCGCCGCAGGGCGAAGGCACCATGACACCCATTTCCGCCAGGGCATCCATTAAAATTGTTTCTTCCGGAAAGTCCGCTGCCTCGCTTCTGGGCAGCAGGGTTACCGTACATGATTTCATCAATCGTTATCCCCTCTGCCTCGCCGTCTCGGAGCGCCTGCTCTGTTCACGCGTGTGTCTGACATCGGATAGATGCATCGACCGATCTCGTCTTCTATAACGGCCTGTAGTCTCTCCGGTGTAATACCCAGCCGCTCCGCCTGCAAATATCCGTAGGAACCTTCTCGCGCGTGACGCCGCATACGGTAGGTGAACACCGCAGTGTCACCGTCAAACCTAATCTCCGGCGCAAGATTAACGCCGCCGGGCAGCTTGCCTTCCTCAACTAAATCTGCCGCTTCCGGCCGGTGCGTAGTAAAAAAAGTTGTCGTACCACGCTCGGACAGATGCGAAAGAATGAGGCAGCTTATGCGCGCAGCTTCTTCATTGTCAGTCCCTGTAGCAAATTCATCCATCATTATAAGCGAATACGGTGTAACTGAATCGCCTTTTGTAAGAAGAATTTTTGCAATACGCGACAGTTCCGCTGCGTAATGTCCTTCACCGTGTGAAGAATCATCACCTCCAGTAAACGACGTATAAATGCCGTCTATCATAGAAACAGCCGCGCTTTCCACAGGCAGCATTAGCCCGGACTGAGCCATCCACATAAGCTGGCCAACCATTCTTATATATGTCGTCTTTCCGCCGTTATTGGGCCCCGTGAGTACAAAAATATTTTCATTTCGATCCCACAAAATATCGTTTGGCACGGCGGCAGTGTCATACTGTCCAAGAAGCGTTATGTTGCGACCTGCGCTGATTTTACATCTTCGTTCCTGCTGAATCATAACAACCGGCTTCACTACCGGAATGCCCCGCCCTATCCATTGACGGCAGAGCATGGCCGCGCCAAGGTAGAAAGCAAGTTCGCAATCCATGTTTCCAAGCTGCACAGAGGGAAGACGTGAGCATATCAGATGATTAATTCCATCGACCAGTGATTTGGCTAAGCCTGCCAGATTTTTATCATAGTCAGATTGTCGCCACGGCACGGAGGAATAGCCCCTGCATTTCTTTATCCGGCTTTTGATGAGTCGCGCTATACGTGGTTCATCCTCAATTGCCAGATAATTTCCTTTAATGACTTCATCCGCAGACTCCATAATAATTTTGGCGCTACTCTCCATTTCCTTTTTTGAAGTTTCTTGCCGCATATCTTCCTTTTCGTTTGATTTTTGCATCACGTAAAGGGCATCACCAAGTCCAAGGCGCAAATAAACATCTTCCACAAAACTCCGCACCTCTCTGAAACCATCATTTCCCTCCAATAGCCTGCCAAAACGGCATATTTCAGAAAGTCTGGATTTCGGTAAATGCGCGACATGATTTATTGCAAGAGCCAGCTGCACCAACTGGGATGTGTTTTCCAATCGTTGAAGGCTATCGCGCCAGGAATCAAACCCGCTTTCCATACCGCCGTTGTAGATCCGGCGGTACTTGAATCTTTCACACGCGGCCTTGACTGCCGAAAAGTCTTCACATAAATTATTATCCTCCAGCAGTTCTCTGATGGCTTCCTGCCGCAGAGAAATGGCTTCCAAATCAAAAAAGGGCTTTTTTATTTCTGCCCTGATGAATTCCCGGCACCAAAACTTATCGCCGGGCACACTGCTGTGCAGTAACCTGAAAAGTTCTTCTATTTCCAGATCGCGTAATGCGGACTCTCCCATATGGATGCGCGGCGCATCAGGAAATGGAATGAGTTCGATTACGTCAGGTTTTTTTGTATTATCGCCTATTTTAGACATCGCAATATTTTCCTGTTTTAGATCATGCAAGCCCCAATTCTTTGCGAAAACCGTCAAATATTCCAACTGCGGCTACCGCCGACTCGCCGAAGGCATCCACGCCCATCTCGTTGGCAAGATGCTGTGAACAGCAAGCTCCGCCTATGGCTATTTTAACCTTTTCACGCAATCCCGCATATCTTTGCTTTTAATAGTTTCAACTACTTTTTCCGAAGGAACATCAACTCCGAGATCAATAATCTCGTAGCCGGAAGCCGACAGTATCATACCGACTATCTTCTTGCCGATATCATGAACATCGCCCTGAACAGTGGCGAGAATAATCTTGCCCTTCTTGCCGATATCAGCAGGACTCATCCTCGTTTTTAGCAGGTTCATTGCTTCAGTCACAATTTCTCCGGCCATGATCAGGTCGGCCAGATAGTAATCTCCTGCATCGAAGCGTTCTCCGACAACATCAAGTCCTTTGCTGAGTCCCTGCTCAATTATCTCTATGGGAGTCGATCCTTCATCAAGGCATCTTTGTACTAGTTTCGTTATCTCCTCGTCCTTCATATCTATTACTGCGTTCTGAATTGCGGCCATACTTTCTTTCATTTTAAGTCCTCCTTGATATTTCAATATGATTTAATTTTATTCTTAATAGATGCTGGTCTTCCTCATGAAACGGCTATAGGGTATTCCCCGTATTTATAAGCCGCATCGAGCATCACGCGGAGTTTGTGTGCCGGTGTACCGGATTCGCCGTGCACCGGGCTCAGGATGAACCGGCCTCCAGGGCCAAGCTTTTCACAGAGAAGCTTCACCCGCTCGACGATTTCTTCATCGTGCGAATATTCGGTAAGGAGATAATCAATGCCGACACCGCCAACGATGGTTACTTTATCGCCATGAATTTTCTTTTCATTAAAGATATCGACGTTCGAGGTGGTCTCATAGGCATGGAGCGCGTCCACTCCCCAATCGATGAAAAGATCAAAGAGGCGCGTATTATCGCCGCATGAGTGGAGACAGAACTTCGCACCGCGGTCATGCACATATTTGATAATCCTTCGGTAGCGTATACCAAAAAGCTCTTCGACCATCTTCGGGTTAAGAAATGGCCCCGTCTTATGACAAAAATCGTCCCCGAGGAGAACCACCGGTACGCCGGCGTCAAGCATGCCAGCCGAGACCTTCATCCATATATCTTCCATCATATCCAGGAATCTTTGTACATAAGCCGGATGTCGCTTTATCCACAGTGGCACCTTGTCTATGCCGAAGGTCCAGTTCATGGACTCGTGAAGTCCGCCCATAAAACCCATTCCGAACACACAGCACCGATCCCCGTATTGTTTCATAAACCTACTGTAGTATTTATACGCATCGTGCGCGATGCGGTCGCTGTCCGGCCAGTAGGGCCAGGATTCAAATTCCTCAGGGCTTGTGATGCCTGGTTTTTGGTACATATAGGTGAGTTCGCCGTAACCATCGTCTCTTGCCTCAAATATCGATCCGGTTCTGAGTGCAAGACGACTGTGATCAAGGCATATCCACTCGTGAAAATCCCATATCCAGGCCGCATCAAACCCCATCTCCACCTCTGCCCTGTTTCTTTTGTGGATTGTTTTCATCATGCTCGGAATGAAGAGAGAGTCGGTAAGGCCCGGACCCCATTTGTCGAATATAAATTTGACCCCGGGCAAATTCATCATGGTTTTTCCTGAAATAAGCGGCTTCCCCAGAACTTCACTGGCTGTCCTTGTTTCCATCATGGCACAAAAGACAGGAACCCTGTCCACTGGTTTTCCCTCCAATGTGCGGAGGACTCTCTCAACGGGACTCATTGTTTCCATAGGGTATATCCTTTAATATTATATATTGATCGGATACTTCCCGTATTTTTTTACCGCGTCCAGCATAACCTGAAGCTTGCGCGCCGGCATGCTGTCCTCGCTGTGAACGGGGGAAACTATAAATCTTCCACCAGGTCCTAACCTCTTGATAAGTTCTCTGACCTTATCTACTATCTCCTCATCTTTCGATCTTTCCGTAAGCAGATAGTCTATTCCAACTCCTCCGATTATAGTAACCTTGTCTCCGTGGATTTTTTTCTCATTGTAGATATCAACATTTGAAGTGTTCTCATAGGCGTGCAGACCATCAACACCCCATCCTATAAATATGTCGAAAAGTTTAGTGTTGTCGCCGCAGGAATGAAATACAACCTTTGCTCCCTTGTCGTGAACGTTTTTGATTATTCTTTTATATCGATGTCCGAAGACTTCTTCCACCATTTTCGGATTCAGGAAGGGGCCTGTCTTGAAAGCCGAATCGTCAGTAATCAATACGACCGGTACTCCGGCCTCTAGCATCGCGCGCTCGGTCTTGACATGAACCTCCTCTATTATATCCAGATAGCGATTCACGTAATTCGGATGCTTCTTTATCCAGATTGGCACTTTGTCTATTCCAAAGGCCCAATTCATCGATTCCTGAAGTCCGCCAAAAAAACCATAGCCGACGATGCAACTGTTCTCTCCATACTCCGCGGTAAACTTTTTAAAATATTTATATACCCTGTGTGCCTGCGCGTCAGTGTCCGGCCAGTATGGCCATGCTTCGAAATCTTCCGGTGTCTTGATGCCGGGACCTCGATACATATAGGTCATATCGCCGAAACCGTCGGGAATAAGGTTGAATATTGATCCGCTCGTCACAGTAATGGTTTTGGCATCGGGAAAATGCCAGGAATCATCATATAAAGCCCATATCGCGTCAAATCCCATCGTTGCCTGTGCTACGTTTCTCTTATGCATGGTTTTAACCAGATTCATACGGGCGATTGGCTTCGTCAACACCTCGGTAAATGTATTCAGACAAAATTTTGAAACAGGATTGGTAGTGATAAGCTCCGTTGAGATGAGCGGTTTCCCAAGTATCTCATCTGCCGTTCTACTCTCCATCATGGCGCAGAAGCACGGCACCCGGTCAACGGTTTTGCCCTCGAGTGTGCGAATGACGCGTTCGCGCGGACTCATTGATTCCATAATATTCTCCTTTCTTTTATTAAAATAAACTTTAAAAAGATTTCTGCCGCATATAGTTGCGCATTAATGCGGTTCGTTAAAAAATCCTTCACGAAGAGAAGCATCAAAAGGGGCCCTTCTGCCCGGGCATTTTTCTCTCCGGCAGAGCCGGCAATTTTCGTAGCTGTGTTCGGATGGGAAGAATATTCCCGATACGGATTTCAACGGAGACATCATGAAGCTCTCCGTGAGTTTTACGCCAATTATCGAGTGAGAATTACCGAGAATTCTGAAGAGCCCCTGCTGTTCTTCTATGGGCCATTCCTCGAGCGATCCCGGATTCATTGCTGATCTCGCGCCGGGATTAGAATTCTTTTCTATATGACGATCGATTTCGCCAATCGCGCTACCTAACGCGAACATCATGATGGTATCAACCCAGAAGCGCTCTCGAATACCCTCTATTCCTCCTGACCACTCTTCAAGTTCTGTTCCGCAGGTGGCTAAATAGGGGAAAACCCTTGTTACGTTTTTTAGATTTACCGGCAGAAGTTTCCCGTTGAGCCGCACCCCGTCAATTGTCACGTAATCATTTTCTATTTCGTCTACGAAAGATTCAGTATAAGCGCCCTTTGGTTTAGCTACAGATAGAGACTGATCTAGCAGATCCATGAGCCGCTTTTCATCTTTGCCGTCTTTTCTTATTCTGAGCACGCTCGCGAGGGCGTCGAAGTCAGGCTTAAACTGTATTTCATCGAGAATGATCGGATTCACTTGATCTCCATTAAGGCTGAATTAATTCCTGTTATTATAATCGTTGAGCGCTTCGAAAAACGCGTTTATATTCGATATCGGCGTTTGGGGAGGAATGTCGCAGCCGGAAGAAATTATAAAATTCCTGTACTCTGATGTGGCATCGAGAAGCTCCCGTGTTTTTTCCTTTACCATCTCCGGAGTACCCATCTTGAATACTCCGGACGGCTCTATATTACCCATCGCGATAATGTTCTCCGGTATCTGCGGCAGAATGTCCGTCATCTTCACGGCATTCCCGAAGTGAAATCCCTTTGCGCCGGTCGAAAGCATTGATTGCACCTGCTTCACCGTATTGCCGCAGTTATGAACCACAACCATGAAGTTATCATCCTGAACGGCGTCCACTATCCTTTTGACGTACTTTGATGAGAATTCGTCGCACTGAGAGGGCGAGAGCAATCCTGCTACCGGTTCCGCTATTACTATACCGTTGGTGCCTGCCGCCTTGAAGGCGAGTGAATATTCGATCAGGAATCCTGTGCATTTTTCCAGTACGAGATGGATAAATTTCGGGTCGCGTCTCATATTCATGAACATGGTCGTTATATCGCACAGCCTCCCTGCCAGTGATACGGGGCCGATGTGACAGCCGAAAACCGGTCTGTCTGTTATACCCTCGGATGTCAGCCTCGCCGCCTCAAGGTATATTCCAGTTCGGGCTTTCCCTACTACCGGAGTTTTAAGCGCCTCCGCCGATGTCATGTTGTCCACAATCTTTCCCATAACTGTCGGGATCTCCTCTTCTTTGAATACGACTTCGCTTCCGAAGGCCTCTGCTTCTGCCGACAGGTCCATCGCCGTTATGCATGCCGCTGATGAATACCTTGATGCAAGGGTATTCAGGCTTTCATATTGCTTCTGCGGGTCTTTCAGCATATCCAGCAGGGACATTCCATTTATCTCCAGAGCGGGATAAATCATCAGGGGAAACGCCCGTCTTTCTTTTGAATCTATAACTTCTTTAGACCATTGATTCATGTTTTTCTTCATAGTGATTCTTTCTCCTTTTTAATCATCATAGGCAAAATATATTTATTCATGATATCAACAAAGGCTCGTTCTGGAGGCATGCGCTCGGCAATAATCGACATATAAATATAACCTTCTACAGCGGCAACCGCCATAAAGGCCAGTGCCTCCACGTCTAGATCAGGGTCAAGATATCCCAAGTCAATACCCTGCCGGAAAAACGCGGATAATGTGCCGATATAATCGCGATAATATGATTCTGTACTGCTTCTAAAATTTTCATCGGGCTTATGACCCATGTAGAGGGAACCGTGATGCGACACCTTGTTGAGTTCAATATTTTTATTAAATAATTCTACGAATTGAGAAAAAAACGCAGTTAACTTTTCTTCAAACGGATCGGTTGATTCCAGCATGCCATGAAAAAAATCGGAATATTGCTTACCGCAGAGATCCAGCAGAGATAAAAAAAGTTCCGCCTTGTTTTTCCAGTACAAGTACACCAGGGCCTTGCTGCATCCGGCCTCTGATACAACATCATCCATGGTGGCGCGATCATAACCCATGCGCGCAAATACTTTAATTGCCGACTGGATAATCGCTTCCCGCCGCTCCTGCTCTCTCAGGTTCTTTCTGAGTCCCATTGTCTTTTTTTGTGCCATTTGTTCACCTCTGTTATAATACTGAACGTTCAGTATAAATATACTTTCAGCATTAAATAAGTCAATATTTTTTTTTGATATAAATTAACTTTTCAAATAATATCTTTAAATTCGTTACGTTTGCTTTGGTGTTGGTATCCCTATTTGATTAAATTATCTTAAATCGTCTTTTTCTGTTATAATTCTCTAAAATTATCTAACTTATCTGCAATAAAACATGAAAGGAGAAACTTATGTTTGATTATATGATGACCAAAGAGCAAATCAAAATTCGGGATGAGGCACGTGATTTTGTTAAGTGGGTGCCGCGCCAGATGATTTTGGATATGGATACGGATAAAATCAAGTTTCCAAAAGAGTTTCTTCAGGAAGCCGCCAGACGAAATTTGATGGGTTGCCGCTATCCGAAAAAATGGGGCGGAAGAGATATGGATTGGGTGACCACTTGCATGATCATGGAAGAAGTGGGAGTGATCGGATACGAATTTGCCTGTGTCTTCGGCGTGGGTGCGGAACTGGTCTGCGACGCGATTATCCGGCATGGCACGGAGGAGCAAAAAGAAAAATATGTAAAGCCCCTTTTGAAGGGCGATATTTTCGCGGCGGAATGCCTGACAGAGCCGCGCGGCGGATCGGACTTTTTCGGGGCAACGACAAAAGCGGAAGATAAGGGTGATTATTATCTCTTAAACGGAATGAAGAGATTTATTGTTGGCGCCGAAGGAGCGGACTATTTTCTTGTTTACGCGAAAACCCATCCTGAAGCCAAGCCGCAGGAATCCATGACCTGTTTCATTGTCGACAGGACTGAAGGCGTGGAGGTTAAATATTTATACGGCCTGATGGGCTGCCGCGGCGGCGGAACGGGACGTATTATTTTTCGCGATGTGAAGGTTCCCAAGAAGAATGTGGTGGGAAAAATTCAGGGCGCCTATGCTGTTTTTAATACCATGATGATACCGGAACGTTTGGGAACGGCCGCTATGACTATCGGTGCCGCCCGTCCGGCTCTGGATATCGCCACAAATTATACATCCCGTCGCAAAGCGTTCGGTCAGGTAATCGCTCAGTTCGAAGGCGTAAGCTTCCAGATTGCCGAAGCCGCGATGCTGCTGGATGCAGCGCGAGCCATGGCTTATGTCACCGCGCGGGCGGTGGACGCGGGCGCGGATATGCACCGGATACGGCGAATGGTTTCGCAAAGTAAAAAATTTATCACCGAATCATGTCAGAAGGTGGTCCATAATTCCATGCAGGTGATGGGAGGCATCGGCTATACCAATGTTTTCCCCATCGAACGTATTTACCGCGACATCCGTCTGGCCTCCATCTGGACAGGCACCAGCGAAGTTATGTCCATGATTTCCGCTCATGAGTGGTATCGTGAGTATTTGACCCAAAAAGCCAAGTCCAACGTGCGCGACATGGAACAAGACGCACAGGAAGCTTCTGAGGCAGAAAAAATATATGACGATGATGATATGTGGAATAAAGGATGGTAAAATTGTAAATGAAAAGAGTGACATTTAAAATAATAATTGCATTATGTGTTTTATCGTTTGCTTCGCCGGCGTTGGCCTGGCATGACAAAACACATCTGGCGATTGCCAAAGCTGCCGGATATGAAATGTGGTATCACTGTGCCGGACCGGACATTGCCAAAATCAAAGCTGGCAATATCGAATCCTACAATCACTGGTTTAACAATACCGCCGAAGTCGAAATAACGCCACAAATTGTTTTCGATCAGATCGAACATTATAATAAAAGACAAAAGGTAATTGATGTTGAAGGACATATTCTGGGAGCGATTATCGCTTCCTTGCGCGCTTACGAAAAAGATCTTCGAGCAGGAAAATACGCCCAGTATCATCTTGTTTATTGCGCCCATTACATTAGCGATCTTACAATGCCCCTGCATAACATTGCTTATGATGATTTCAATCAGGAACATCATAATGCCAATGACGGCATAGTGGAAGAAACGATTTTGAATGAACCGGAAAAAATATCCAGACACATGTATTCCATAAACTTGAGTAAAAAAGATTTTGAAACCGATCTTGCCCGCGAGATTGCGCGAATTGCCAATCTCAGCCGCGTGCTCGGCTACAAACTACGCGCGGAAAAAAGAGATATGACGAAACAGGAGGCCTACATACAATTGGGACACAGCGCATCACTGTTGAAAGCGGTACTGCAATATTATAATGAAATACCCGCTTCAGCAAAAGGCGCAGTTAAGTAAAGGGCTGTTGAAATATCCTAAAGGGTACGCAAGCGAAGGCTCATATACTGCGTTGCGCTCCGGGCCGTGATGCTCACATATTAAAATATATGCTGCGCTTCCCGGTCCTCGCGCGCCTTGTCTCTAAGCCTTTTTGAACAGCCCTCGTTAGATCAAGTCTTTTTGACTTGAAGCCTAAACGAATCGCGAGGCGTATATGGACATACGTTTAGCGGTGCGGTTTTCAGCGCAACACAGCAGATGAGCGTTATTCAACAGTCCCTCTCCCTGAATCAAGCCGCGAGGATTCCGTCGGCGTGAAGGTTTCCGGCGGCAAACATCAGGGTGCCCTGTTTAAAGACCATTTGCGGTTTTCTTAAAGCACGTATGTCTTCCAGCGGATTTTTGTCCAGCACCACCATATCAGCGTATTTTCCG
>JAPLJP010000160.1 GCA_026388535.1 Deltaproteobacteria bacterium
GTTGGATTGCTTCTGGTCAGCATCGAACTGTTCTTCATGATCCTCATTCTGGCTTACATTCCCAAAGAATTAGCCGGTCCCTGTTTTATCGGTTTTGCCATCGGTGAATCTCTAGGTGCTTCCGCTCTGCGTATCTGCGGCGGTATTTTCACCAAGATTGCCGACATCGGTTCCGACCTGATGAAAATCGTTTTCCATCTGCCGGAAGACGACCCCAAAAACCCCGGTGTTATTGCCGACTGTACCGGTGACAATGCTGGTGACAGTGTTGGCCCCACTGCCGACGGTTTTGAAACTTATGGTGTTACCGGCGTTGCCTTAATCGCCTTTTTGGCTCTGTCTTTGGCGGGAAATCCCGCAATGGGCGGCAAGTTGATTGTCTGGATTTTTGCTATGAGAATCCTCATGATTCTAACCTCTCTTGCCTCTTATTTTGTCAATGATGTTATCAGCAAGGCATTTTTTGCCGGAAAGAAAGAATTTAACTTTGAACATCCATTAACCAATCTGGTTTGGATCACATCTATTGTTTCCATCGCTGTGACCTTCGTTGCCAGTTATTATCTACTCGGTGACTTGACGGATACGTACGCAGGTTTGTGGTTGCCTCTTTCCATCATCATCAGTTGCGGAACTATTGCTGGTGCTTTAATTCCGGAATTTACAAAAGTCTTTACAAGCACCAGTTCACGTCATTGCGAAGAAGTTGTCAACGCGTCCCGTCAGGGCGGCGCTTCATTGAACATTCTATCCGGTCTTGTTGCCGGTAACTTCTCTGCTTTCTGGGAAGGCCTGACGATCATGATCCTGATGCTGATCGCCTACATGGTATCCAAAAACCCGGCTGTTTTAGCTTTGATGCCCCCGGCATTTACTTTTGCTGCTCCGGTGTTTGCCTTCGGTCTGGTCGCTTTCGGTTTCCTGGGCATGGGCCCTGTGACCATCGCGGTGGACAGCTTTGGACCTGTTTCTGATAACGCACAGTCCATTTATGAACTTTCCATGATCGAATCACGCGCCGATGCCAAAGACGTTGTGAAAAAAGAATACGGTATTGTGCCCGATTTTGAATTGGCCAAGCATTTCCTGGAATCTGCCGACGGCGCGGGAAATACCTTTAAAGCGACAGCCAAGCCTGTGTTGATCGGAACGGCCGTTGTCGGCGCAACCACCATGGTGTTTGGTATTATCATTCTGCTTGAAGGTCTCTTCGGCAATGTTGTCGCCAAACTTTCGCTGGTTCAGCCGGAAATAATTTTGGGCTTGCTTATGGGCGGCGCGGTAATTTACTGGTTTACCGGAGCTTCCATCCAGGCAGTTACCACCGGTTCATATCAGGCGGTTGTGTTCATTAAAAAGAACATCAATTTAGACAAGAAAGAAGCGTCGATTGAAGATTCCAAGAAAGTCGTTCAGATTTGTACCCAGTATGCTCAAAAGGGTATGATCAATATCTTCATCGTAATCTTCTTTATGTGTCTGGCGCTGGCCTTCTTTAACCCCTACTTCTTTATCGGTTATCTGATCGGTATCGCTTTCTTCGGTCTGTATCAGGCGATCTTCATGGCCAATGCCGGCGGTTGCTGGGATAATGGCAAGAAGATTGTTGAAGTAGATCTGAAGATGAAAAACACCCCGCTGCATGAAGCCAGCGTTGTGGGCGACACAGTCGGCGATCCCTTCAAAGATACATCTTCTGTGTCTTTGAACCCGGTCATCAAATTCACGACCCTGTTCGGATTGCTGGCAACGGAAATTGCCGTGACCATGACCAACATCAACTTGAAATATAGCTTGGCTACGATCTTCTTCATCATTGCTTTGATTTTCGTTTACCGTTCGTTCTACAGTATGCGAATTTCCAGCGATAAACTGGGTGATTAATAATAAGGAAGTTTAACCCTGAAATTAAAAGGCGCTCCTGCAAAGGGGCGCCTTTTTCATTCGTAATTATAAAACCGAAATACTTATTTTATCTTATCTTTACATTTTTTAATTTATCTATTGTTACTTTTTGTTAAGTAGTTCGATAACTTTATCAGTTATATCGACTCCCCCGGTAATGATAACTTGTTTATCAAGTACGATTTCAATTCCCATTTTTTTTGCTGCTGAGTCAGTTGCTTTGACGATTTCAGTCTGTATTTCTTGTGTTATTTTTTGCTGAGATTCAATAATTTCCGCCCGTTTTGGTTCAATTTCTTTTTCGAATTTGCTGACTAGATTTCTTAGGTCCGCTTCTGACATGCCTTTGCTTTGCTCTTTTTCAACCTGTTTTTGTTTTGTCGCGATTTCTTCCTGAAGCTTTTGTTCTTTTTTCTGAATCTGTTCCTGTGCTTTTTTTGTTTTTTCATAGGTTAAAAAAACTTTTTGAACATCAATATAGCCAAACGTAGCCGCGTGAACTGAACCAACCATCAAACTCATCAAAAATACTAAAATAACGATTAATACTGCATTTTTCATTTTTTTATCCTCTCATTTTATTCTTAGGGAAAAAGAATTGTAAATTGGAATAGAATAAAAAACTATTTCACAAAAATAAAATTCTCTATTTCCTTTCCCATTAATTAGTTGATTTTAAAAATTTCCCTTATCATCATTTCCGTTCCAAAATAAGGATTATTTAGAGTGCTTATTCTATTATCTTTGATACCCAGCATTTGATTAAAAAAATTCCTGTCTCTTTCATTCATATTAATTTCCTTATTGCCGGCTATATAATAAAGGTCATTAAAAACTCCGGATATTTTCGGAAAAACTTTGGGAAAAACAATTTTAAGAGTGTTATAATTTATTTTCTGGGCGTCAGGTAGTGGTCTGTACGACCATTGAGTGAAGATACCATCCTTGTTTAAAGCATTTTTTACAAGCTTATAAAACTCGAGAGTATATAAATTACTGGAGTAAATAAGTGAAGGATGGTCAATATCCATAATTATAAGATCGTATTTATTTTCAGTGTTGAGCAGGTACTTATAGCCATCGTTGAAAATCATATTAACCTTTGGATTGTCCAGAACATTATCCGTAAACTCACTAAAACATTTTGCAGCTTCGGGCATCAGCGGATTTATCTCAACGACGTCAACCGTTTTCACTTTTGCGTACTTTGTTATCGCGTTTAATGTAAACCCGCACCCGAGTCCAATACTTAAGACTTTAATGTCTTCTTTGTCTATAGCGTCTAAGGATATATTGGCAAAATTGATTTCACTTACTTCTTTTTGCTTAAGTCCCTCAGTTGAACATTGAATCCTGGTGTCAATATATAAATATCTGTGTTGTTGCTTATCAAACACTTCGTCAAATACACTTAGTGCTCCATATGGCGAATTAGAGAAAAAAACTTTTTTTCTAATTTTTACTTTTTGGAAATAGTTTGAATCTATTTTATCTTTAAAAAGAAGATTATCGCTTGGTATATATTTTTCATCAATTTGACGATGGGAATAAATTTCCAAATTACTTTCGAAAGGTTTTATTAGCAGATAGAAAAAAAATGAAATTATCAAAAAACCAAAAACCATGAAAATAAACATTTTGTTTTTTTGAAAAAAAATAAACAGACCGATAAGCAGGTTTATTAATACGGAGAAAAATATCAAAGTTTTGATGCCAAAGAACGGAATAAATATAAATCCGCTGATTAACGCTCCTAAAACGGCCCCAAAAAGATCAAGAGCGTATATTGTTCCGATTTTTTCAGGCAATTGTTCGATTTTATCAATCGACATAACAATAATTGCCGGAAATACCATGCCCATTAAAACCGTTGGAAGTATAAGATAGAAAAAGCTGATGATCAGCTTGTTTACAAGCATCATTTTAACCGAATCGCCAAATAACGGATATAGAAAATTAAAAGCAGAAGGAACTAAATCGTAATTGGGGAAAATAAAAGCGGCATAAAGTGCTACGAACAGTTGCAATACAAGCAAAAATTTCTTCTTATCGAGAATTTTCTTCCCCAACTTGCTGAAAATAAAACCTCCAAGTCCCAATCCAAAAAGAAACACGGAAATAACACTGGAAGCGGTGAGAGTGTTTTCATTAAAAAAATAGTATAAAACTTTCGTGGCGATTATTTCATAGGCCAGACTGACAAAACCAGCCAGAAAAGCTATTGCCAATAGTAAATTATAACTTGGATATATTTTATTTTCGGTATTATTTGTCATCTTGTGATTTTAATATCCCAATTCGCAGAATATGTCTATTTTTTTAACAGAAATTTGAATGTATTATTATTCAGTTTATTATCTTAACTTGATACAAATAAAATTTGCCGCAAATAAATTGTAAAAGAAGCATTTTAAAAATTCATTTTTTTATTTCGTGCATTATTTTCATTGATTTATCAAGATTCTCTTGAGCCTCGTTATGGTTTTTCTTTTCATTTAAAGCCTTCTGAAAATATTCGATAGCTTTTTGGGTATTGCCTTTTTCATAATAGACCTTTCCAAGATTATAATAAGTATCGGCCATGTAAGGATTAGGTTTCAAGGCGGCTAAAAAATGTTGAATCCCTTCATCTGTCCTGCCGATTCGACACAGAATTGCTCCAAGATTATTGTGTGCTGCAAAGCTCTGAGGATTTATCCGCAGTACTTCTTCGTAATGCATGATAGCGCCATTAATATCACCCTTTTCTTCAAGTATATAACCCATAGAGTAATGTGCAATGTAGTTATTTTGAGTGACTTTCAGCGCATGTTTGAACAAGATCTCGGTGTTTTTCCAGAGACCGAGCTGTTGGTATGTTCTTGCAGAAAGCAGGGCAAGGACAACAACAAAAATTACCCAGAGAGTAATTTTCCCAAACCGCCGTCTGCCAATCAGATAGGCCAACCCCCAGACCATCATTATAAATATTCCTATCAGGGGTACATATGTATATCTGTCCGCCATGGATTGTCCGCCGACCTGCACGATCCCGATGACGGGAGTCAAGGTGCCCAGATACCAGAGCCATCCTACGGCGAGATACGGAAATCGCTTCATCACTGCCAATACTGATAATGAGATCAAACAGAGCCCCGTTGCACAGAAAACAACACGGAGAGGATGAATTGGATGAAATGGATAAAATATGGTCAGATCGAATGGCCATACGGTTTTCTCCAAATAGACCACATACGAATTGATTGCATTTGAGATCCGCATCATAAAGGGTATAACTTCGAGAGATCTCATATTCTCTTTCTGGACGTAGATGGTTATAACACACGAAGCCGCTGCCAGCAGAAATAATGGCATTTTTTCTATAATGGGTCTGGTCAATCCTGAGCAATATTTGTTTGAAAAGCCATCTCTGCCGGATATTTTTTCGTGGGTGGATTCTTCCCGCAATACTCCCCATCGTTTCAGTGGCCAGAAATCAAGGAGGAGAAGCACAAAGGGCAGAGTTACCAACATTGGTTTGGAAAGAAGCCCCAGGAGGTAGCAAAGGACAGTGAGAAGGTATGCTTTCGCTGATTTCTGCCGCACATAACGGGTATAGGCTATTATGGTAAGCATCCAGAAGAAGGTGCTCAGCACATCCTTTCGTTCGGCAATCCATGCTACTGATTCAACGTGCAGAGGGTGAATAGCGAATAGAGAGGCAACAGTTACGCTTCTCCAAGTTGAGCCTGTCATCTGCTGCAGGAGAAGGAACAGCAGAATAGAATTTAGTGTGTGAAATAGCACGTTAACCATATGGTGCATGCCCGGATTCATGCCGAAAAACTCCAAATCAAGCATGTGTGATATCCATGTAAGCGGGTGCCAGTTAGATGCGTACACGGAAGTGAATGCTTCAGTGATGCCTTTTGCAGTCAATCCCTGCTTTACAAGAGCATTTTCTGTCACATATGTAACGTCATCAAGATTGATGAAATCATGATAGGTTATCTGCCAGTATAAAGTTATGATCAGTAATGTTAAAAAGATGCCAATGACGAAGTTTTTAAGGAATAGATTTCCTGTTATTGAGGAATTTTTATCTTGTGTTGAATCTGAGCCAATCTCTGTCAAAATTGCTCCAGTCTTTTATCGTTTGATTGAATTAATTGCCATGTTAATCAATATGACATTTGATTAAGATTGATTGTCTATGAAGTCGTAAATTTCCTCGTGTGTGCAGACTTCATAGTATTTTTGGGATGTTTCACCAGTCAAATTCATCGTTTCAGGTTTCACTTTATAAATTGCCGCTTCACGTATAGCAATTCGTTGATAATTACCGTTTGCCAAGGGAACTATGCCTGTATACAGCCTTATAATTTCATTTTTACCTGCCGGATAAAGAACCATTTTCAGATTGATCTCTTTCGCTAGTTTATTGAAACTATCTTCGCTAAGTTCAATTCCGTTAACATTGTAGCGAAGAATAAAATCATCCACCGAATCTTCAGATTCTCCTTCCGCCGCGTTTTTAAATACAAATAAGTTAAACAGGGGGTTTTGATTTTTTAAACGGTTGCGCATTTTTTTATCACAACTGGACAGGCGGTCCGCAAGATTAATAGCCGGGGAAATCATGATTCTGGAATCACCATCGAATAAAAACGACGGAGGACCTTCGCTGTAGCAGATTCCAACTCCCAGTTCAAGTATAGGCAGATTATTTTCCTTATTTTTTTCGTTGTAGTTATGAACAATTTGCAGGATTCTGGTTGCCAGTCCGCATGCCCGTGCAACACTATAAGAGTTTTGCGACGCATCTTCATTTTCAAAGAGAGATAGAATGATAGCGTCTCCTTCAATAAATTCTTTCGACGCATTATATTCAAAAAGAACGGCGGAGATGGGATCAAAAAAATTAAGGCTGAAATATGACGCCGGATTAAGCCCCCTGTTCCTCATTGTATGATTGATATCCATAGAACCGCGTATGTCCGCCTTGATTATGACATGATTAGCAATTGGTTTTTCTTCCTTGACCCGTTCATCCGGAAGTAGAAACTCGAAAAGCGACCGGTTTTCCCGCGACAATAAAATAATCTTTTCTTCCGTAAGCAGGTTAATGGAGTCCATCGCGTCTTTGATAGTGCGGAAATTATATAGATCTCTATGATACCTTGAGAATTGTTTTAGATACATTAGTAGAAATTGTTTTTTTTCTCTGGAGGAACAGCCCTTGATCCGTTTAACTGTTTGCAGGAGAGGTTCAATATCGAACTCTTCACCATAAAGAGATTTAAGACGTTTCTGTTGAGCTCTTATAGATAATCTTGACCAGAAATTAACCAGAAATTCTCTTATTTGTCTTGGCGTCATAGGTGGACAGTATTTTTCATATACGGATTTCATTTCAAAATCGGCGATTACCAGCCGAATAAGATGTAATTTTTTAAATCTACGGTAGAAAAGATTAAGTAAATATTTCTGAGCTTTTATTCTTTCTTTCAGTTTTTCAAGAATATCTTCCGGTTCTTTTTCTTTTTTTGCCTTGTCATATAGTTCCCGTGAATGGAAACAGTCAAACATCCGGTAAATATTGTCCTGCTCCATTAGGTATGAATCAAACTCATTATTTTCTACAAAAAGAAGAAGATTATTTTTTTGAATATTTCCTTCACTTACATTCGCATAATTATCATCTTCTTTATTTTTCGATGCCAGATCAGTCTGAGCAAACAATTCATAAATTATAGATTTGACGCTTGTGTAATTGTCTAAATCTTCCGATCTCTGTCCTAGAAGCACATACTCTTCGATTAGAAAGAAATCATCGTTGGGATTATTTGTGTTTAAAAGGGGATTCGCGATATAATAATCCGGTAAAATATCACAGGGGGGAAAGTGAGTCTCTCTCAGGTTCCTTAATTTTCGCGTATTAATATCAGCCATCAACTCAAAAAGTTCTTTACCCACAAGGCTAATAATTTGATTATGGTGAAGTTTAATTTCTGCCAGTTTGTCTTTAATCATGAAAATATCACTCTGATCATGTTTTTCGGATAATTGATATATTCTGACCAGAGGTTCTAGTTGCGACACTAAACCTTTATATTGAGCTTTGATTTCCTCTAAAAACAACTTTACTAGAGCTATTTGCGACAGGAAATCTATCTGTACTTCAGATGATGATTTTGCCCTGTTGATGCCATCAAGCAAAACATCGTTGCAAACTCGCCGCAAAGTTTCCTTTTCAATTTCACAATAATCTCTTTTATAGTCATTAAAAAAATTTTCCGACCGGCTGTGTTTGATCATTAAAAGAGAAGCTGTCTTTTTTAAAGCGGTATAGACCTGTGGACTGATATGAACATCAAAGTTAATGTTGTCCACACCTAAAACAAGTCTGTCCAGGGAATAAGCAATGTGATAGCTTTTAAGGTCTAAATTCTTGAGGATAGGAGCTTTTCTTAATGATTCAAAAGAATTGAACATTTAATCCTCTGTTATGACTTCGGCCGTATATATTCCTTATTTATTGGCTTTATTCACGCAATAAAAAAATACCAATTTTAAATTTGGTAAAACTTTTTGAGCAATAGAATATTAAAATTGTTTCATATGTCCGGAATTAAAATAAACCGAATCAACGGCAATATCCCTTGCTTTTAATCAAATCTAATCCTTTGCAGAAGCCCATTGAGCAGGCTTTTTGCACGTCACTGCAACCCAGCTTATTGTCACCCTGCATGAAATGAGCAAGCCCCCGATTGTTATAGGCATTGGCATTATTAGGTTGTATTTTTATTGACTCATTGAAATCTTTGATAGCCAACGGGTAATTACCCAGTTTGTTGTAATTAATTCCCCTGTTGTTATATGCTTCGGCGTAATCCGGCTTCAAGCGAATGGCTTCGTTAAAGTCATCAATCGCTTGTTTATATTGGCCAAGATTATTGTAAATAGTTCCCCTGTTAAAATAGGCTAAAACATAATCTGGTTGCACACGGATGGCTGTAGAAAAGTCTTCCAAAGCAAGCTGATTCTGCTCGAGATTTTTATAGGCAACGCCGCGATGGTTGTAAGTTTCCGCATAATCAGGCTGTAATTTGATTGCTTTGTCCAGATATTCGATTGCCTTTTTGGGATCGGTATATTTTTTCCCATCCCATAGCATGTTTGCCTCATTAATTGAATCATCTGCGTTTTCATTCATTTTTGAACAAGAACAAATCAATGTTAAAACGAGAAAAATGGAAATAATAACTTTTTGCATAATGTTCCTCCCATGTGTAAATGATAGTAAATACTTTTATTCTATTATCACAATTATTGAAAAAATTTAATTAAATATTTTTTTAGTGTAGCTTTTAGAATTAAGTCTTAATCATTCTATTTTAAAGAGTCTCCAGATCATTCTTTAAATTGTGGTTATGAGTTTATCGCTTTGCTTATTGTCTTGGAGACAATACATCATTATTATAAATGATAATTAATCAATTACTTGGATGTTATAGCTTGGTTAAAAAAGATTTAATAACATAAGAGAAGTTGATTTTGGTAGCGGGGAGAGGATTCGAACCTCTGACCTTTGGGTTATGAGCCCAACGAGCTACCAGACTGCTCCACCCCGCGATATGAAAATCCGTGACTTTACACCATTATCTCCAATATTTGTCAAGGAGTTATTTTGTTATGTAACCCATGAATCGATAAATCAATTTGGCCGTCATGAAATCGGGCGCGATATTGCCGGAAACCGGTGCTAATTCCACCACATCGAAGCCGCGGATTTTGCAGGTGCGTGAAACCGCCTTCAGGAGACACAGGACATCCCGCCAGTAAAGACCGCCTGGCTCCGGTGTGCCGGTGGAAGGCATTATGGAAGGATCAAAAACATCCAAATCAATAGTGACAAATACGTCGTCGCTTAAGTTTTTACAAATTGTTTCACACCAGTTTTTGGTTTCCAAGACGAACTCGGCGCCATAGGATTTTACTTTGCTTTTCGGTAAAAAATCAGCTTCTTCTTTGCTCATGCTTCTGATACCCACCTGAACCAGCGGACATATCTCCGAAATTCTTCTGGCCACGGACGCGTGGCTGTAAGGGCTTCCCTGATAACTGTCCCGCAAATCGGCGTGAGCGTCCAGCTGCAGCACTGAAAGTTTCGGATATTTTTTTTTAACCGCCTGAACCGCTCCCAGCGTGATGCTGTGTTCTCCGCCCAGCATCACCGGTATTTTCTCCATGGCGACGATTCTGGAAATTTTCTTGCGCACGGCGTTAATCATGTTCTTCGGCCCGCGGGCGTCAATTTCTACCGGCAGCGTCGTGTGAATGCCGGTGAGGTATGTTTCTTTTTTTAATTCTTCATCGTAGAGTTCCATATTGGTGGAAGCTTCGATAATGGCCACCGGTCCCCGGCGGCTTCCGGGCTGATAAGTGGAAGTCAGATCATATGGAACGGGAACTACTACAAACAAGGCGTCGCTCAAAGAATGCGCCGGATAAATTCCTCCAAAGTTCATAAATTTAATCCTCTCTAATTAAAATTCTAACATAAATACGGTAAAAATCACTACCGATAATACCGGAGAAAGAAATTATTATTCTCATAATATAAAAAAGAATAATAACTTATCCAATCACCTAGCGTGATAAAAGTTCGTTGCTTATCTTTGACAGTGTAGTTGTTTAAGCTAGGCACGTGGCAATGTCCAAGAATAACAGCGTCATAATTTTCCTGAAATTTAGCTAAAGCAAAAGAAAGCATTTTTTTGACTAGTGCTTCGCCATCATCCATAGTCATTTCTTTGCTGGCGGTAGAAGTGAAGCCGGTCACTGTCCAGAGAATTGACGACGGAATAAAACGCTGAATATTATAAAATGCTTTACTGCGTAAAAAATTGCGAAACAGAATATATTTAGTATTGGCGCTGTCCGCTGTGTCGCCGTGAGCAATAAGAGTTCTCAAATTGTCCAATTGTACATCCGCCCATTCCTCAAATACTTCCATTCCCAAAACATCACGGAAATATTCTCCCATGAAGAAATCATGGTTCCCCTCGCTCAAATGGATGCGAATCCCCGTTTTTTGCAATTCAGTTAATTTATTAATTATCGGTTTAAATTCCGGATTAATTTTATCTTTCCGGCAGAACCAGAAATCAAACAAATCGCCGGCAATATAAAGCGCGTCAACATATACTGGTGCCCCACCAGTTTCATCGGGATTGACCAGAGTATGAATATTTCCTTCTTTAATAGCGTCAAAGAAATTCATTAGCTTTCCGTATCTTCTATCACTGGATTTTCTCAAATGAGCATCGGAAATAAAAACGGCTTTCATATTTTTTAATCCATTAATTTAATGTTTTAATTATGAATCTGCTTTAGCAGATACCTCTTTCCAGGTCAATAAACACTTGTGAAGTTAATACCGCGGTTTGGAATAACCCCGTTCCGGGTTAATAATTGTCTTAGCCGGGACAATATAATTGATCCTTGTCTTGTTCGTGTTTTTTTGCTAGTTTTTATCAGAAATATTCAATTGAAAAATAATTAAGATTCACAATTTAAGCAAAAGGCGAGAAAATGATAAAAAAACAAAAGATCATAAAAAGGGCGAAAGACGTATTAAAGATAGAAGCGCAAAGCATTTTGCGGTTAATTAATAAAATTGACAACAACTTTTTCCGCGCTGTGGATTTAATTTCCAAATCCAAGGGTAGAGTAATAATTACCGGAATCGGCAAATCCGGTCTGATTGGACGAAAAATCGTTGCAACTTTAACGAGCACAGGTACGCCGGCGCTTTTTCTCCATCCAGTTGAAGGCATCCACGGCGATTTAGGCATTGTCACCAAAGAAGATATATTGCTTGCCATTTCCAACAGCGGTGAAACCAGTGAACTTATGCCCATCATCAATTCCGTCCGTCATATCGGCGCTCCGGTTATCGCGTTTACCGGCGATCTTTCGTCAACCCTTGCGCGAACATGCGATATCGTAATTGATGTTTCCGTGGAGAAAGAAGCCTGTCCGTTCGGTCTTGCTCCCACTTCCAGTTCCACCGCCGCTTTGGCGATTGGTGATGCTCTGGCCATTGTTCTTATTGATGAGAATCAATTTAAAGAAAAAGATTTCTATAAGTTTCATCCGGGAGGAAACCTGGGTACTAGATTAAGAGAAACGGTCAAGGATGCTATGATTATCGGAAAGAAAATTCCAAAAGTGCTCGCGGAAACTTTCGTCACAAAGGCGGTACAGGAAATTAATCGTAAAAATGTGGGATTTGTTTTAATTACCGATAAGAAGAATAAACTTTTGGGAATATTTACTGACGGTGACGTCCGCCGTATGATTAGCAAAGGAATATCTTTTGAAGGAAAAATTATCAAAGAGGTGATGACAAAGAATCCCCAGACGATAGCTGAAAATGTTTCGCTGGCTCGTACAATGGAACTCATGCAAAGAAAAGAGATAACCTCTTTTGCCGTGGTTAATGAGAAAAAAGAATTGAAGGGCTATATCCATCTGCATGATATTCTGGGACGGGGCGGATCGGTGAATATTTCTTTAAATCAATAATTGCAGGAAAAAATAATAAATTATGGCGCTCTATGAATTTGACGGTAAAAAGCCGGAAGTGCCGGCTGATTCCTTCGTTCATCCCAAAGCTGTTTTAATAGGCGACGTAAAAGTAGGCCATGAATGCTTAATTGCTCCCGGTGTTTCCATTCGAGCTGATTTCGGACCGGTCGTGATCGGCGATCATTCCAACGTTCAGGATAATGCCGTTATTCATGTTTATCCTGATTCCCGCGTAACAATTGAAGAAGATGTCACCGTGGCTCATGGAACGATCCTTCACGATGTACACATCAAATCCAGATGCGTGATCGGCATAGGCGTTATTGTACTTTTTAACGTTGTTTGCGAAGAAGATGTTTTTGTGTCTGTTGGTTCAATTGTACCTAAAGGTATGCGTATTCCCGCCGGTAAAATCGTCGCCGGTAATCCGGCCAAAATTACTCATGATGTTACGGATGACCAGAAAATGATGGCTAAAGCCGGAATCGATTATTATCGCAATCTCTGCAGAAGGTATATTGCGACGATGAAACTTGTTTAATTTATTTTCCCCGCTATATCTTTTTGAATTTTAGTAAATTCTTCAACGGTTCGGTTGATTACTTCGGCTACCGTTGGAATGTCATGAATTATACCCTGTACCTGACCGGAAACGTACACGCCTTTTTCCATATCCCCATCCTCTGTTGCTCTTTTTATAGAGACGTAAGCCTGTGCCATATGGGCGAGATTCATTCCCATTTCGGGGCCTTTCATCATTTTTCTGAATAAGGATTTATTTTTTTTGGGTTTTGATCCGGCAGGGACTTTTGTTTGGGTATCTTTCGGCTTTTCGGATTTCTCGCCTTTAGAGCCGGATAAAATTGATGTAGCCAGTTTCAGCCAGGATAGATCAAGTGCTTTGGCGATCGCAAATGAAGCGATAATTCCTTTGGGGATATTACGACCTTGCTTAATCGCCTTTTCAGCGGAAGGAGTTTTTAGAATTCTGCAGTAAAGAGCGTCAAATCTGTTGGAATATATTGTGTCTTCTATCCCGCACTCTAATTGCTTCTTCTTGGCGGAATCATGAACGGGGCTTTCTTTCGTGATGGAAAGTCTTGTTCCCATTCCCACGCCTTCAGCTCCCAAAGCCATAGCGGCGGCCATACCTCTGCCGTCAGCTATTCCGCCGATGGCTACCACAGGTATTTTTACCGCGTCCACTATCGCGGGGACAAGCACTAAGGTGGTAACCTGGCTTCCGTGAGCCGCGGCTTCGTGGCCTGTTACCTGAAGGGCGTCTGCCCCGGATTTTTCCGCGGCAAGCGCGTGCTGAACTGTGGTTACTGTTGTTATCACTTTACCGCCGTAAGCGTGCACTTTTTTTATCAAGTTTTCACCCTTGCCGAGAGATATATTGAGAACGGGAACTTTTTCCTCAATGGCGACCAGAGCGTTTTCATACGCTCCCGGCATCAAAAGGGTTGCTCCCACGCCGAAAGGCTTATTGGTAAGTTCTCTTATTCGTCTGATTGATTCTCTTGTTTTATCGGGGCTTAAAGGACCGGTGGCGAGATAACCAATCCCTCCGGCATTACAAACCGCGGCGACAAGTTCCGGCACGCTTATCCAGCTCATGCCGGGAAGTATGATGGGATATTCAATTCCAAATAATTCGGTAATTTTCGTTTTCATAAAAAGAATTTTCCTTATCTAAAGATTTTTTATTTTAGATTGATTATAATCATTTAACAATTAATTCAAGGGATAATTATTCCAGAGTACGCTAATTTTCGTATAATAAATAAAAACAGGCATGGATTCTCGTTTCCGAAGAAGCCATGCCTGTTAATTGTATTCTCGAATTTTATTTCAATAACATTTTCCCGGATAACTTACTCAATCCGCGTGTCTTTCCAGTAAATTATGTTGGTTCTATTCGCCAGGCCTCTGGGAGTAATACTTACCCGCTGAGTTTCGCCGGAAATACCGCCGCCCCCGCTGGTCGTTACATATAAATCCGGAGTGGGATCGGTTCCGGGTCTCATAGTAACAACCGGAGCGGAAGCAATTCCCGTTCCGATGGTCATTGAGCGAATAGCTGGTGTTGCAACGTCAAGAGCCCCGGCCCCCGTTGTGTAATTGATTCCATACAAACTCGCCACTCCGCCCTGAGCGCAGGGGTCATTCCCCGAGGGCGGCGTGTAAGTTGTAAAATAGACAACGCCTCCAAAAACCGTCGGCTCGGCAAGCATCTTTTCCCCATGTCCGTTAAGGTTCATATACCAGCCGTAACCACTTCCGGAGTATGTTGAACCTGCAGAGGTAAGATTTTCCATGTCGTTGAGTCTTCGGGTGCTTGTGCGGTCTATATCCTTCAAAGCGAAAAGCTTTTCCTGCGCGTTCGGGCTGGTGGGATCAAGTTTGTCGCCTGTTCCCCAGTAAACCCAGGTGTTATTGTAGCCGTCTTTTGCCACCGTTGCGGCGGTGAATATAGGACGAATATTAGAAGCTGTTGCGTCGTAAAAAAGTCCGCCTGTCCAGTTTGTCGTGCCGCAGGAACTGCTGTCCGTCGCCTTGCAAAGCTTGAAGCGCCACATATTACTGCCCATATCGCCGATATAAACAGTGTCAATAAATCCGTCGCCGTCCGTGTCAACAATCGCGGGAGGAGCCGGCATGGGGTAGTTTAGCGACGAGTTGTCCGCCTTGGTATAACTCCACAAGAGATTCCCGTCAACCATATCAAAAATAAATAATCCCTTGCCGCTGTTCGCGGCTCCAGGCGAAGAATATCCGCCGCCGATGAAGCCTGCCCATTTTTCATTGCCTCCAACCAGAATCCGGCCAACCATAGGAGTGCTCCACGGGGCGCCCAAGTAGGGAGCCGCAGAGGCGGAAACTCCCAAACGCCACTTATAAGCCGGAGAAAGGGGGCTGGTTACGTTGAGACTGTAATAACCGCAATAATAAGGGTAAGAAGTTGTATATATCTGATTAAAACCGGAGTCGCAATACGTGGAAGAACTCCAGAGATTTGTACCGGCTCCCTGTCCTTCTCCGAATAAAAGGAGAGTCTGCCAGTCGGAAGCGCTCTTCGATGTTCCGCTGCTCGCTGTCGCGGGCACCCAGGCATCGGCAACTGTTACCGGACCGTCAACGTAGCTCTGATGAGTGAGAGTTGTCGGGTGGGTGCTGTGAGCTATCATCTTCAATCGGGACAGAAGATTGGGCGGAATAAAACTCCAAGCCTCGGAGCCGTCGCTGGTTTTGAAGGAGTGCAACTGCCCGTCATTGGCGCCGACGAGAACCACTCTTCCCGTATAGGGGCTGGAAGCACGGGCGTGACTTGATCTGTATGAGGCGAAAGCGTTATTTGTGTCTCTATTGTCTTCAAAGAATGAGGATGGTGTGCCCACCGTTATTGGTTTTGAACGGAAAATGTCACCCAGTTTCCAGTTTTCCAGATTGTAAGTGCCTTCCCCGCGGAAAAAGCCGACCACCATACTGCGGGTAGCGTCGCTGGAAACGGATAGATTAGCGTTGGTCAGATTCGCCGTCGTGAAATCAATCATTGCTCCCGCTTTGTATGTTTTTATATTGCGGACGGAGGCGTCCGTATTCATCAGAAGGGCTCCCGCGTCCCACAGCTGGCTTCCTCTGCTGCCGTCATTATTAATGCTGTACTTTTTTAAATGTCCGTACCAGAAGGGATCTCCCGAGATAGGCTGAATGGTTCCCTCATAAATGAAGTTTTCATCCACGGTTCTGTTTAACTGCACGGAAGCCTGCGAAAAAGAGTAGTTGGCTTCGCGAATAATGTTGAAGGCCAATTTGAGCTGAGCGGCAATCTCGTCGCCGTCAGCGGCGATGAAGGCGTATCCGGAAAGAGAAGTGTTGCCCGGATCATTAGATGTTGCGTAACAGCTTGTGCTTGAACCGTTACAGGTGCCGGTAGTTGTCGAGTCTCCGCAGGAGGTTACTGCAGAAGGATTGTATGCTGATGTTGTACCAGTGTTCGCGACCAGGGGATTATCCGTTCCTCCGAAATAGGCCATCCAGTTCAGGGTATTCTCCAGATAATCAGGCATTGACTTGCCAAAGCCGATTACAAAAACTCTGTAGCCGGCATCGGCGAGCGCTTTGGCTTTGGCAACTGATTCGCGGCGCCTTTTGTACATATTGGCCTGTGTTTCCGAGCCGTCACCGCTGCAGGCATAGGTATCTGCCCCGTCCGTGATTAAAATGGCGAATTTCTGGCGGCACGCCCCGGCTAAACCATCCTGAGATTTATGGTAGTCAAGATACAGTTTCGCCTCATTTAGCGATGCGGCAAGCGGAGTGCCGCTGTTGGCGCATTCACTGTTCACGCATTTGGTATCGGTCGAACAGGAATATGCGCAGGTACTGCTGATAGTACAGCCGGTGGATTTGGTGGTGTTGCAGAAAATGGAACTGTAGGATTGTGCGATAGCTTTGGTAAGTTTGTTGTTCCCACTGCTGTAATTTGCGGCGGTATCGTCACCGTCGTAAAATCTCATGTATCCGATCCTGACGCCAAGGCTAGTTTCATCATCAACATTGATTTTATTGTCGCCGTTGTCGTCAAGAATGTTGAAAATAGCCCGTTTGGCTATGGCGAGCCTGCTGCAATTGGTTGTGTGATCCCAACCGGAATAAGAGTGAAAGCTTCCGTTGCAGGAGGAATTTCCCCAGATATCTGTTCCCCCTTCAGGATTCCAATCCATACTGCCGCTTAAATCCAGAATTATCAGAGCGTCCGGAGCGAGCGAACTGGTAAAGAGGGCTGCCTCATCCGTATCGTCTTCCGCGCGGGATATCCCGCCGGAAAGACAAATGACGGTAATAAGCGCGATTATGATGAATTTTTTTACTGACATAAAGACCTCCTTTATCTGTACATAATGCCGCCGCCATCGAAGTAGCCAAAGCCCACATCAATTTGCACACTGCTTCCATAGTTTGTGTTTTCACCGGTTACACTGGATTCATACATCTTCTGTCCCCATTCCTGGCCACCGGCTATGGAGTAGCCTTTCATTGGCAAAAAAGTAGGGGCGTTAGCGGCAGTTGGCCGTAGGGCAGCGCTGATATGATATGTTGACGCCGGGTCTGATGCCGCGTCAACCTGTCCACTGATTTCGGTTATATTCGCCGGCGAGAAACTGTTTGTGAGAATGTTAATCCCGGTTTCAGCCGCCATCAGAGCCTTTTTTTCTCCAACCAGGCGGTGAGCTATCTGGATGTCTCCCGTAGAGACGGAAAGAGCCAGAAAACCCAGTGCCGTAAGAATCAATATGGCCAGGAGCACCACAACCAGAGAAAAACCATTGCCACGCTCTTCCTTATCGAAGAGACTTTTTTTTCTACCTGCTGATAACATGGTTCCTCGGAATTACACTTGTGGAATAAACAATTTTTCTTCTTTTTCCCGAATTCATATCCACACCCTCTGTCTCCACCCACAGAGTGATGTTTATTCTGGCGATATCCGGGATCCCTGCCGGCAGTTGGCCGCTTGTTATTTCGGTTCCCTGCGCGTTAAAGTACCGGAAAACTGGAACCGCGCTTGTGTTGATTACACGAACCACCCGCGGACTTCCCGGCATGTTTCCTAAAAAAGGATTGCTTCCGGCTCCGCAGTCCGTCGAGCGGGTTATATACTGATTGCCCGAATCATAAGTATAGGTGATTGATTCATTAACCTCATCAACATTAGCGCCTATACTGTTGTTCGCGTTAAGATTCATCTCCACTGTAAGAGAAGAACCTGTCGCCTGTTGAATCCCTCTGTAATTCTGATTGGCGGAAGTGCCGCAAGTTCCCGAAGTTCTCCAGAAGGTGCTGTTTACAAGATCAGGCCTCGGATTGTACGATGCCATCTCTATTTCCAGAGACATCAATTCCAGCGCCGCACGGGCGTCCTGATAAGCGGACACTTTTCTCTCCACGTTAGCGGTGGATTTCTGCCCCAGGTTAACAATGGCATATATCGCTGCTATTACGACCATACCCACGGCCAATGAAATCAGCATTTCCACCAATGTATAGCCATTATAGTTTCTCATATGCATCCAAAACGGAAAGATTCCTGCCTCGTTACGATTAAGTTTTCCGTAATGCCATTTGCATTAAGCGGCGGCCAAGATACCTTTACCGTAACCTTCCATGTGTTTGTCCTGCCGGTGACAGCGCTTGTAACCGTTTGAACATTAAAACTGGCATCACCATCCAGAGCCGTTGATTGGTCACTGGCATAAGCGGTTTTATTGACCGTTCCCGTGGATATAGTGTTGCAGGGATTCATAATTAACAATTCCTGCGCCATAAGTTCCTTGTTGAGCAACATAACTCCACGTCCCAGATAATCTGACTTGGCGCTGGTTTGCAGAGAAGTCGGCTGCATGGAAAGTACTGCAATTAATGCGATGGTAAGAAGCACAACAGAGACAAGCGATTCAACCAGTGTTATTCCTTTTTTATTTTTGCAGATTATATTGCACATAAGCTCTTCCTGTCAGTTGCACAGTGATAGTGGCTCTGGAGTCAATATTGTTTTTAAGTATTATTGTTCCTCCGGAGGTTGGTGTTATGATTCCCCGTCTCTGAAAATTAATAATGGAGCCTCCGTTGATATTAACACTTTGAATGGAATTGCCGCCTCCGAAGGACACAAGAGACTTCGTCCATAAAATTACTCCTGTGTCTACGCGTGAAAGGGAATAGTTGTTATTATTAACGTTGAAAGTAATACGATAGATATTAGAATTTTCCGCTATGGCACGATGACTTGTATTTACAACATCGGCCATTAATTGTCTCGCGGCTGTTTTAAGATTTGTGTTGATAGTATAGTTTTGCCAGGCGGGAACCGCAAAGCTTGCGGTAATTGTCATCAAAGCCATAACTATGGCGACTTCAACCAGAGTATACCCTTTTGGAATGCCTGTTCTTTTCATCTTTCCCCTCATTCCTGCGGGCGATTATTCGGGTAAATCCATTTTCCCCGATTCATGCGAAAAGGCCCGCATTCGATTTTCTCCGTTTTGTCTTAAATTGTTTGAAGGGATAATATAACAGGTCTGCGGGACTACTTCTTAAAGTCGCCCGGCGGTTCTGCCACCCTATCTCACAATCAAGACTTAGGTCAGTAACTTTGCGTCCCGTCTTTTCAGTACGGTTTGCCTTTATCAAGCTTTCAAGTATATTTTAAGTAAAGCAACCATTAAAGTCAAGGGATATTATAAAAAATATCAACAATATAACTGGGACTTTTTAATCTTATCAATTGAAGATCATCTCTTTAAGTATTTATTATTAATAGCAAATATTATTTTTAAATTTAATATATTAGATTTCAATTGCCAAAGAATAAGTAAGTTTCTAATACAGAACGAGAAAATAGGAAATTGGTGATGTGAGAAATGCCGCTTGAGAAGGAAATGTAATTATTGTGAAATTCCAATTTAATGAGACTCGCTAAAAACGAATCCCGACAAGTCGGAATGAAGTTTGAAGCGTTAGTCGAATTTTCCGCGAAGCGGAGGGTACAATGTCCCGCAGCTTGTTTTGGGGTTCATACCCGTGATTAGTTTTTAAGGATGATGGTAAAGATTCAATTAAGAAAAAAATTAAATTTTATATGTTTTTTTGAGGAATGCCGGCCAGCATATCTTTTAGTTTTATTTCCGGATGATGATAACGTTTTTTCTTTGAAGTGAGCCTGCCGTATTGAATCGCTTCTTCAGGGCACCACTGTAGGCAGGCAAAACATTGTTCGCAATGATGCTGCCATGCCGGTTTGTCATGGGTAATTAAAATATTTTGCGCCGGACATATTTTTTCGCAAATCCCGCAGCTTGTGCATTTTTCATCAACTAAAAAAGATTTATCCATTTTAGCAACATTAGCAAAAGATAAACGGTAAAACGCCGAAAAGAAAATATTTTGCCAGGTGGGTCCTTTTTGCGGTGGTTTTTCTTCTTTTGCGCGGATAGATAAGGCGATACGGTTTATTTTGTCCAAAGCATCCCGGAATAATTTCTGCTGTTTTTCTTGCCCAATAGCGCCGCTCCAGGGAATATAGTTGCTGGGCATGCAGATGGAAAATCCCGCGGAAAGTTTAATGTTCTTCTGTTGCAATAAATTTTTCAATTGAATCAGGGTAGCGGCAACCTGACCGGCGTTAGCGGCAAGAGCGAAGTAGTATTTAGCGGGGTCGGTTTCCAGTCGATTCAAAAAATCAATAACCGGTGGGGGTATTCCCCAGATGTGAACAGGAAAGATAAGGCCGATATTTTCTGAATTAGAATGAATTAGACCCTCGCCGGCAAGCGTCATGGGAATAAGTTCAGTATTGCCCAGTATCTCAGACAGTTTTCTTGCTGTCCATAGAGAGTTTCCCGTTCCCGTGTAGAAATAAATTATAGTTTCCATTTATATTAAAATCAGGGATTAAGTTTCAATGCTTTATCGTAAACACTTTCCGAAAATCCATACACACGATTTCTGTTGATGATCGCAAAGGGAACGTCTTCGCCGTCGTCAATTTCTTTCCTTCGGGCGGCAGCTTCCGCGTCTTTCTCCATATTATATTCTGTGAAAGGAATATTTTTTGCTTTAAAAAATTCCCGTGCCTTATCGCAATCTTGGCAATCGTTTTTGGTATAAAGAACAACATCAACTTTTTTATTGGATTTATTGTTTTTGGATGATAATTTTTGATTTTTTTCATTTTCCAAAGTTATCAAATCTCCGGATTCATAATTATGAATTTGAACGCCTTTTGCGGATTTATCCTTCGGAGGCGGGTAATCTGTTATTTGCGTGGCTCCGTTTTCATCTTCCCATGTATAAAAATCGGCATTTGCCGTTCCATAAAGGAAGATAAACAATAGTAAAAAGAGTAATAGATACTTTTTCATCTTTATTCCCCACTGAAAGGTTCTTATTAAAAAATAAATTTCCTTATGTCTGCGCTAAAAGCAACAATTAACAGTTAGCCGCGACAAATAAAAAATTGCTGAAATTATAATAAAAGTAACTTAAAATATTAATAGTTGTCAATTTCTTTCTGTTTTATAGTATGTTTTATTCGTGAAACTCCAATTCCGAAAGCGAATAACCTAAATAACCTGAAGGTCACTATAGGGTCACTATAGGCGCAGCGAAATTGGTAAGTTGTAATGAGACTAAAACTTCAAAAGCAAAGCGCATTGAAGTTTTTTAGTCGAATTATCCAATAGCTAAACGCTATTGGGAACAATCCCGCAAAGCGGAGGGTAATGAGACTCAAACTTTAAAAGCTAAGCGTATTAAAGTTTGTTAGTCGAATTATCCAATCGCCAAAGGCTATTGGGAACAATCCCGCATAAGCGTAGGGTATAATACCCCACAGCTTGCTGCGGAATCTGTTTCCAAATCTTGTTTTGGGGTTTATACTCAAGATTTTAGTAAACTTTTTTTATATAAAGTGCTATTAAAATAATTGTTTTTGTCTGATAAAAGTTATCTCACAAGGAAATATTTTGATTAGGATATTTTATGTTTGGTCGGCCAATAAGTCTTTTTAAAATTTTTGGGTTTGAAATTAAAATAGATATAAGCTGGCTCGTTTTGGCGGCTTTGATAACCTGGTCACTGGCCAGCGGTCTTTTCCCTGAATATTATAAAGATCTTCCTCTCGCCGCTTATTGGTGGATGGGAACTGCCGGAACGGTCGGCCTTTTTTTGTCCATAATTATTCATGAATTAACTCATTCTCTGATCGCCAGACATTACGGGATATCCATGAAGGGAATAACCCTGTTTATTTTTGGCGGTGTCGCCCAGATGGAAGATGATCCTCCTCATCCTAAGGCTGAATTCATGATGGCTATTGTGGGTCCGCTTTCCAGCGGTTTTATCAGTTTATTTTCTTTTTTACTTTGTAATCTGGGAGAAAGTAGCGGTTGGCCCGTGACAGTCAATGGTGTTTTAAATTATTTAGCCTGGTTAAACATAATTCTGGCTGTTTTTAATTTGATTCCTGCTTTTCCTCTGGATGGCGGAAGAGTATTGCGTTCCGCTCTTTGGAGTTGGAAAAAAGATATACGCTGGGCAACAGGTATTGCCGCGCAAATAGGCTCCGGTTTCGGAATTTTATTAATTATTATGGGAATCGTTTACATCGTCAGTGGTAATTTTGTGAGTGGCTTGTGGTGGTTTTTGATTGGATTGTTTCTTCGTTCAACGGCGCAAATGTCGTACCAGCAGCTTTTGGCGCGCAACCTTTTTAACACAAAAAAAGTAAATGACCTGATGGTTAAGAATCCCGTGACCGTGCCTCGTTCCATATCATTGGAAGAATTTATTCGTGATTATGTGTATAAGCACCATTTCCAGACGTATCCGGTCCTTTCTTTTGGCAAATTAACCGGTTGTATTTCCATAAAACAGGTAGCATCAATTCCACGCGAAGAATGGGCCCAGTACACGGTAGGAGCAGTTGCTTCGCCTTGCAGTGAAGAAACAACAGTAGGTCCGGACGAAGACGCCAATAAAGCATTGGAGATAATGAATCGCACAGGAAACAGCCGTTTGCTGGTTGTCAGAGGGGATCAGTTGGAGGGTATTATTGCTTTGAAGGATATGCTTGCTCTGTTATCCCTGAAGATGGAACTAAATGATTTGGAAAAAAATAAATGAGCGATATTTTTTGTAACGCGTAAAAGACGGACAAAATTACTCATAAAAACTATTTTTCCTCAATGGATATTCATTTCGGCCGTGTTATTGCTTCTTTCACCAGGGAAAATAAAGAAGACTTGTTTCTGGCGGCGGCGTTGGTCATTCTATGCGTAAAAGACGGTCATATCTGTTTGGATTTGAACGATATTGCCGGAAAAATTATTTTCAGGAGCGAAGAGGGGAAAAACATCATTGAATGTCCGTAACTGCAGTCATGGCTTGCTTCTTTTTGATTATATTCCCTCCACCCTGCAGGGAACATAGCGGTGGATGGGAGTTCCGAAATGATCGCGGTGCGTGTTTTTGGTCAGCCGGTTAACGTTAGCCCCATACTTAACTCCGTTGTATACCAGCCCGAATCCATGTGGAATAACCACATGTCCCTTGCGCGCCGTGTCTGTTATCTCCAACTCAGTCTCCTCGCTGCCCGCTTGAGTTGTTACTCTTACTTGCTGGCCATCCTTAAGATTCAGTGCTGCCGCGTCATCAGGATGCATTGCCAGTGTGCAGGCGCGCTTGCCTTCGTTCCACACAGGGTTACGCATCAGTGTGTTGGCATTCATGGAGATATGTCTGCCCGCCATCAGCACAAGGGGAAACTTCACGTCCATTTTCAGTGCAACTTCTTCACTCGCCGCGTTAATGCTTTGCAGTTCGTCAAGAAGTTCGGGAATATGAAGGTTGATTTTTCTATCTTCAGTCTTGATCTCCTGGAAGTTCTTTTCCGGATCGACCTTTCCCACCCAGATGCCTTCGGGATGATCGACAATTTTTTGGAAGATTTCCTCTCCCAGCGTTGCCCCTGGGTTAAAGCCAGCTCTTGCAGCATCTTCCTGCAGTGATTGGGGAGCGATTTGCAATAGCCCCCAAAGCGCGGCCAGATGAACTGAGCCGAGAGCTTTACCCAGCGTCTTTCCCAGAATAAACGGCATGACTTTTATGGATTTCGGTTCTGTCATTGCATATTCCATCAGGGCTTGGGTAAAAACGGCATGACTTTCTTGCGCCGCCTGATAGAGACTGTCAGGAATCGGCGGAATTAGGCCAAGTTTATCCGCCAGCCTCAGATGAATTTCTCCTAATTCCAGCGGTTCTCCTTCCGGCTCGACTATGGGCCGGCGCATCTGGAAGAAAATACCCGGATAAGTGAAGGGAAAGAAAGTGCCGTCCCATGATTCGTAACCGGAGCGGGAAGGCAATATGTAATGAGAAAGAGCAGCCGTTTCCGTCATAGCAATCTCCGCTGTGACCAGCAAATCCAGATGGCTAAATGCTTTTTCGTAAGCTGTTGTGTCCGCGTAGGAGCGTAGTGGATTTACACCCGTTACAAGAACGGCTCTGAGCCTTTCGGGATGATCGGAGAGAATTTCTTCCGGCATAACGTTAGGCGGAAAAGAGCCGCAAACAGGGAAGGAATTTGTTGTCATGGTTCGCCAGATTTTGGGGTCTCTTTCATCAGAGTGGCCGAAAGACATCATATGACCGTTGATGACATTGCCGCCAGGAACGCAAAGCCTGCCGCAGATGGCCTGAAGAATAACTATCAGATAAGAATTCAGTCCGCTGTGACGTCCCATGAAAATACCCAGATCATAACGCAGGGAAGATTTGCGCGTGGCATACAGACGGCTGATCTCGCGGACTTGATCGAAATTCAGCTCACAGGTCTGCACGGCGGCGCGAACGTCGAAATTTTGAAAATAAGATTTAATCTTTTCAAAACCCGATGTGTGATTTTCCATGTAAGTTTTGTTTTCCCAGCCTTCCTTCAGGATGATTGAAATAAATGCTTTGAGCAGAAGGGCGTCCGTGCCGGGACGGATGGGCAGATGAATGTCGGCAATTTTTGCCGTTTCAGACAGGCGCGGATCGATAACTATCAGCATTTTATTGGGGTCTTTGGAGAGGCGCTGCAGTTGTCGCGGCGCCTGGGGAATCTGGTGGCTCTGCATGCCGTTCCAGCCAAAAACCAGCAGAAGGTCGGTGTTGTTCACATCCGGCTGATCATGAAGATATTGCCGCCCGTGTGTTCGCCCGCAGACCCAGAAAGCGCCGGAAAACTCCTGTGACAAGGCAGTGTACATATACTGCGAGCCGAGTCCCCTCATCAGGCGTACACCGAAAGCGGCTTCGAAATGACAGCCCTGTCCACCGCCTCCCATGTAGGCAAACGAGCGCGGCCCGTATTGACCGACAATACTTTTGAGTTTGGAGGAAATTTCATCTATGGCCTGATCCCAGGAAATCCGTTCAAATTTATCTCCAACCTTTTTCAAAGGATATTTCAGACGGTCGGCGTTGTGCTGGTGGTAGGCGATATTCATTCCCTTGCGGCAGACATAGCCTTCGCTTTTGACATTGGACTTATCCGCCTTAACTTTGATAATGCGATTTCCTTCCACCTCCACTTCCAGGCCGCAATTTTGCGCGCAAAGAACGCAACCTGTCTTGAATATAGTTCCCATTACTGCTCCTTTTTGGCGGCTTTTACGCCGAGAATTGCCTTTTGACTTATTTTTTAATCATACTCGCCCGTAAAAAAACAGCAATAGTTTTATGAAAATTATAGAAAAAGACACATTTTCCGTCAAACCGGTCTGCTTGACGCTCTGCAAAATCAACCAAAAGGAAAATTGTCTAATTCCAAGCCGATACAATAAGTTACAAGCCGGGAAGCATTTGAGAATTTAGTTTAATCAATCCCGTTCATAAATCTTGACAATTATGGTGCAATCCATTAGCTTACCGCTTTAAATTTAGAAGATGACGCAATGGCAGAATCATTGCTTAAAAAGAAGGGAGATAATCATGATTGGCACGATTATTACTACTCATGGTGATTTGGGAAATGAGTTGATAAAATCTGCAGAGTTAATCAAGGGGCCATTAGAGAATATATTACACATTTGTGTGGATCAGGCAAAAAATGTTGAAGATATAAAAAAAGAAATCAGCAATGCCATTAAAAAAATGGATAAGGGCAAGGGCGTGTTGATTCTTACGGATCTTTTCGGCGGAACGCCTTCCAATATCTCGCTTTCTTTCATGAAAGAAGGAAAGGTTGAAGTTCTTACCGGAGTTAATCTGCCCATGGTGCTCAAATTGTCGGAAGTAAAGGAAGATATGACTTTGCGTGAATTCGCCTGCCTTATTAAAAACTACGGTGAAAAAAACATAATGTTGGCCAGTGAAGTTCTAAGTAAGAAAGCTAGCGGGTAATTACTTGGCGAAAGATTTAAATATAGTTTTGGTGCGGGTTGACAGCAGGCTTGTCCATGGCCAGATATTGGAAGCATGGGTACCCCACGTCAGGGCGAAATGCATTATCGTCGTTGATGACAAAGTGGCCGCTGATTCTTTTTTTGAGACAGTAATCAGAATGGCCGTGCCCAGTGAAATCGAAGTCATTATCAGCTCTGTAGAAGATTTCGTCAAAAAATATAATTTTACTCATGGCGACGGGAAAAAAACCATAGTGTTGTTCAGCAATCTTGCCGACGCGTGCGACGCTTTTAACCGGGGATTTCGTTTTGACAGATTGAATATAGGCAATGTTTATAATAATGAATACAATATTTGCTGTTCCCCATCCGTTTTTTTATGCGATAATGAAATTAAAAATATTGAAAACCTGCTGAAAGAGACAGGTGTTTTTGTTGAACTGCAAAGGGTACCGAAGGGAAGGGCTGTCAACATTAAAGAAGCACTTAAGGATTACTGGCATATAAAAAAATAGGGCGATTCATATTACTGCGAGAATTTCATCTTCAAACCCGGCGCGTCCTGTTCCTTACAAATTGCATGACTTCCGGATTGTTTCGCGGCGTCAGTCGGGGAACGATCATTTTGCCAAATCAGCGAGGTTGGTATTCAAGTGGTTACTGAAATTATTTTAGTGTCTATCTTGGGCAGTTTGCTGTGTCTTGATCGTGTTTTTATTCAAGCCATGATTTCCCGGCCGGTTGTCATCGCTCCGCTTATCGGATTTTTCTTACATAATCCTTACGCGGGATTGATAATCGGAGCGTTCGTTGAACTAATCTGGATTGATCGCCTGCCGATAGGAACTTACATACCTCCCAACGATTCCATAACCGCTGTTGTGGCGACTTCAACTGCCTTGATTGCCGGCTCAAAACTGGGAGGAGCACCATCGGAATTAATCGCGCTTTGTGTGCTTATGGCCATCCCTTGCGGAATTTTAGCCAAGCAGATTGACGTTTTGATTATTAAATCCAACGATTCTCTTTCCGATAGAGCTTTGGAAGACGCGAAAGAAAATAACATCCGGGCCATAGAACGAAAAAATTATCTGGGACTAATAAAGGTGTTTTTATTTTACGTTTTTTTTCTTTTAGCGGTTCAGGCGATCTTTATTCCTTCTGTAATCTGGGCGTATCCTAAATTAAACGCTACTGTCATAAAGGCTCTTTCTTTTACATATTATTTTCTGCCGCTTCTGGGGATTGCCGTGGCTATTAATATGCTTAAACTTCGCAGAGCGATCCCCATCTTTTGCGCGATATTTTTAATTGTGGCCGTACTTTTGGAACTTCTCCATGTCCTATGAAAAATACCCCTAAGGTGATAATTGATCTGATGGACATGGCTGATCTGCCGGAGATACTAGCAATTGAACGGGAGTCATTTCCATCCCCCTGGACGGTGGGTATGTTTACAAGGGAACTTAACAGCTCTCATTCCCTATGCATTGCCGCGCGGATAAAGGTTGAAGGGAAAAGCATCATCGGTGCGTATATTATTTTCTGGCTGATAGCCGATGAGGTTCATTTGCACAATCTGGCGGTAAAAAAAGAATACAGAAGGCAGGGTCTTGCTTTTAAACTTATGGAAGCAATGAAAGAAATCGCGGGGAAAAATGAAATTACAGCCCAAACTTTGGAGGTTAGAGAATCAAATACTGAAGCAATAAAGCTTTACCAGAAATGCGGTTTTGTAGTAAAAGGAATCAGACCGCTTTATTACACAGACACTCATGAAGACGCCTTAATCATGTGGGCGGATATAAATAATAATAGCAAAACCCGTTAGAGATAAAGGGCGCTTTGTGAAAAAAATGGCGACTTTGGATTATACCCGGCAGCATAGATTAGAAACGCCGGTTTGGAGCTGGCGGCTTTCTCTAACGGGGTAAAGGTTGAAATGACCAAAGACATTTACATCGGGGAAATTTTAGTAAACCAAGAAATTCAGGAAGACTGCTTTCTGATGAAAGTGAAAGTTGCCTCTTCCTTTGAAAATCCACTGCCGGGTCAGTTTGTCATGATTCGTATCGCCGGATTAAATGACCCGTTCCTGTCGCGTCCCATCAGCATTTATTCTTTTTCCCGTGGGAAGAATGACTGCTCGATTGAATTGCTTTACCGTGTCGTGGGCAAGGGAACGCAAATTCTGGCGGGATTGATTGAAGGTTCTCAGGTGGAAATCAACGGACCGTTGGGCAACGGATTTGAAATTAAGTCTGTCAAAAAGAATATTGTTTTTATCTCCGGCGGAATCGGCATAGCTCCTCTGTCACTGCTTATTGAAAGTTTGCGCCGAAGAGCTGATTGTTCTTCATCGGAGATGATTATATATCAGGGCTTTCAGAGCGCCTCCGCCGTTATCGGCCTGAATAAAATGCAAAAGCTTTGCCGCGATATTAACGTTTGCACTGATGATGGAACTTTTGGGGAAAAAGGTCTGGTCACACAGATTTTTCAGAAGGACAGGAAAAATTTTGCGCCGGAAAATACTATAATCTACGCCTGCGGCCCCAAAGAAATGCTCAAGTCGCTCGCGAAAATATTGAAAAAAAGTAAATTCAGCTGTCAGGTTTCGCTGGAAGAGCGGATGGCCTGCGGCACCGGTGCCTGCTTGGGTTGCGTGGTGGCCGTAAAAGATAAAAATGGTGCTCTCGCTTACAAGCGGGTGTGCGCTGACGGTCCGGTATTTAATCTGGCGGATATTATCTGGGAATAAATTGGTATGACAATGAGATCAAAAACAACTCCGAAAATGGCCGTGAATCTTGGAAGATTAAAATTGAATAATCCGGTAATGACGGCTTCGGGCACTTTCGGTTACGGAGAAGAATACGCCGGTTATGTCGATTTAAACAAATTGGGTGCCATTGTTGTCAAGGGCTTATCGCTCAAACCTAGGTTGGGGAATCCGCCGCACCGCATCATGGAAACAACAGGCGGTATGTTAAATTCAGTGGGCTTGCAGAATATCGGAGTGGACGCTTTCATCGAAGAAAAACTTCCCTTTCTTCGTAAATATGACATGGCGGTTATTGTCAATATCTATGGCGAGACCTACGATGAATACAAAAAAGTGGCCAAGATTCTGAGTTCGGTAAAAGGCGTGCACGCGCTGGAAGTTAATATTTCCTGTCCCAATGTAAAAAACGGCGGAGTAATTTTCGGCTCCGATCCGAAAATTGCCGCCAGAGTTACGCGCGCGGTAAAAGATGAAACCGGGTTGCCCGTCATAGTTAAGCTTACTCCCAATGTAACGGATATAGCGGCAATCGCCCAAGCGGTGGAAAAAGCGGGCGCGGACGCCGTATCATTAATCAACACCCTGACGGGAATGTCCGTTGATTTGAAAACAAAAAGGCCGCATTTGAAAAATATTACCGGCGGATTATCAGGACCGGCGATAAAACCGGTGGCTCTGCGAATGGTCTGGCAGGTTGTCCAAAGAGTTTCCGTGCCGGTCATCGGCATTGGCGGCATAATGACGGCCCAAGACGCGCTGGAATTTTTAATTGTGGGCGCGAAAGCTGTACAAATCGGCACCGCCAATTTTATCAATCCCCACGCCACGCTGGAAGTTATTGAGGGGATAAAAAATTATCTCGCCGCTAATAAGATAAAAGATATTAACGAGATTATCGGCACTTTCAAACCGTAAAAATATTCTCATGAGAACAAACACCGAAGAAATAATAAGCGGCGTCTATTTAATCGGCGGTCCCGGAATAACATCAACCGATGACGCGGCCATTTATCTGATAGATTTTTCGGGAGAGCTGGTTTTAATTGACGCGGGCGCCGGCAAAAGCTTCTCTCAGATTGTTCGCAATATTGAAATGCTCGGTCTGAATCCCGCCAATCTGTCTCATTTAATATTAACGCATTGCCATATAGACCATATCGGTTCGGCGCCTTTCTTTAAAAAACAATACGGCACAAAAATACTGATTCACGGTTCGGACGCAAAAGCTGTGGAAACCGGCGATTCTCTCAAAACAGCGGCAAACTGTTACAATACAACGTTTTCGCCGATGGCAGTTGATAAGAAACTGAAGGGAGAACACGAAACATTAAAATTCGGTCGGGAAGAATTACACTGCCTGCACACCCCCGGCCATACGCCCGGTTCAATTTCTCTTTATCTGGATAAGGGAGGGAAGAGAGTTCTTTTCGGACAGGATATTCACGGGCCTTTTCACAAAGCCTTTAATTCTGATATGGAAGCATGGAAAAAATCAATGCAAATTTTATTAGCTCTAAACGCCGATATTCTTTGCGAAGGACATTTTGGAATTTTTCAACCCAAAGAACGCGTGCGCGCTTATATTGAACGGTATTTGGAAGAGTACGACTGATACAACAGCACTGACTCGTGAGCCTTGTTATCCGCTGATGCAATGAAGTGTTATATTACCGGAATTCGTTGAGCAGAATTCTTAGTGCTGAGAGAACTCATATAACCAGTACGACATTGTTTTTGTTTTATCGCCTTTGTTTGAATGCCAAATGGTAAAATAGCTCGGTACTACGTAAATAGTACCGTCGCATATCACTTGGAAAGATAGAAAACGTCCGTCTTTAAAAAATGGATCAGATGGAAATGTGATGATTCCCGTTTCTTTTCCATCTTTGTTGAGCTTTAAGATTTTGGTTCTAGCATTTACTAACAAATATATGTTGCCTTCTCCATCGAGACCCACAATCTGGCAAATTTCGCCATAGCTCATCAGATCTTTTTTCCAGACTTCATGTCCTTCTTTGGTTTTCTTAATGATTGACGCTTTGCTGTCCTTCTTTCTCTGCAGCATTACTGAAATTATGTTTCCTTCTACATCTCGATGTGCTGGTGCAAGACCTAGTTTAGTAACTTCAAGTGAGTCATTCATGTATTGACGGCCATCATTAGCAACAAAACTCCCTTTACATGTTTTTTCGAGTTTTTTGACTCGAACATTCTTCCTGATTGGCCGACCAGATAAATCATAAACTGTCCAATTGTCTGCGCTCCCATTACCAGATGTATATAACCGACTACCGCTACCTGAGACGTACAATTGGTATGGAATGTAACCATCATCACCAAGTTCTTCACTTCTATCGTAAAAGTCAGCACCTTGTAGTAAAATTTCTCGAACTATTTTCCCATCTGGTTCAAATTGGAGAACTCTTTTGCCCATTCTGTCTAAAATGAATATTGAGTGATTCTTAGCCACAGAAACATGTGAAGTTCTAACCATATCCCAATGAACACCATAAGAATCATTTTTACCACCATATTCACCCATTGTAAAAGTGCCTAGTAGTATTTTGCGACCCTTATAACCCTCAGCAGCATAGGCAGTGAATGATTGAGTAAGAAGAATGGCGAAAGCGCATACTGAAAACGTTGCCCGAACAATAGCTGTTAGAGCTGGCAAACGCCTAGATTCTTTGATCCTTATCATTTTCAAACTCCAGTGACACTATACTAATTATTCTTGCCTAATTTGAAACAAAAATAGACTCGAGATCTTAATCTTGGTTATTTCTTCAAACTTTCTTTTACCTTCACGGCAATTTCTCTTACCTTTTGCATTACTTCCTCTTCATTGATAGTCGACAGCTTACGATTTTCCATAACGATTTTGCCGTTGATTAATACAGTGTCAACATCAGCGCCGCTCATCGCGTAAACAAGATGCGAATATTCACTGTAAAGCGGCGTCATATGGGGTTCATTGAGTCCGATGATAATTATATCGGCTTTTTTCCCGGCTTCCAGAGATCCGGTTATCTTTCCCATACCCAGAGCTTTCGCACCTTCGATAGTGGCCATGCGCACAACTGTCCGTGCGTCCATCACAGTCGGATCGAGCCTGGCGACTTTGTGGAGTTTAGCGGCCGTGGCCATTTCTTTTATCATATCAAGGTTGTTGTTGCTGGCGCAGCCGTCTGTTCCAAGGCCGACGGTAATCCCAAATTCAAGCATTTCCGGCACCGGAGCCACGCCGCTCGCCAGTTTCATATTACTGGCAGGATTGTGGGAAACTTTACAGCCATTATCGGCAAACAACTTCATGTCTTCTTGGGAAAAATGAACGCAATGAAACGCAATCAGTTTTTCGTCAAGATAGCCGATGTCTTTCAGAAAAGAGACAGCGCTTTTCCCAAACTTTTCCTCGAGTTGCTTTTTCTCCGCGGCGTTTTCCAGAAGATGAAGTCCTATCGGCAGATGATAATCTTCGGCAAGTTTTTTCACATTTTTAAGCAGCGGTTTGGAACAGGTGTAAAGCGCGTGCGGCTCGATAATTATATTTACCAGAGGATCGCCTTTCCATTTTTCAATAAGCATTTTTGTGTAGGCAATGCCTTCTGCGGAAGTTTTAAAGTTAGGAGAGGGGAAATCAAAAAGCACTTCGCCGATAAGACAGCGGATGCCGGCAGCTTTGGCCGCGCGGGCGGTTTCATCTTCGAAAATATACATATCGCAAAAAGTCGTTGTGCCTGATTTTATCATTTCGGCGGCGCCGAGAAGCGAGCCCCAGTAGGCAAGCTCTTTATTAACGTTTTTAGCTTCCGCGGGGAAAATGTAATTGTTTAGCCAGTCCATCAGTTCCAGATCATCGGCGATTCCGCGGAAGCAAGTCATTGCCGCGTGCGTGTGACAGTTGACAAATCCGGGCATAATCAAAGAATCTTCGGCCGTAATTGTTTTTTTGGCGCGATATTGTTTTTCTATCTTTTCAGTATGATCAACAGCGACTATATCGCCCGCGTTTATAGCGACAGAGGCGTGGTCAAGACACGTGTTTTGGGAATCGAGCAGAAGCGCTTTTGCGCCGGTTATGATTAAATCAACTTCCTGCATACACAACTCCTTTTCTAACAGGGTTTCTGTCTATCATATAAGTTGTCAAATCTTCAAGAAACAAAAAAAATACCCGGGAAAAGTTAATCAGTAAGCTCTTGACAGTGCAATGCAAAAATAATATAAGCCGAGTCGCTTCTCGTATTTCAAATTCTTATTCCTGGGTGGCGGAATTTGTAGACGCAAGGGACTTAAAATCCCTCGGTCCTTGAGGCTGTGCGGGTTCAATTCCCGCCCCAGGCACCAGTAATATCACGCTGAGATTAACGAACCCTTTATTGCTTCCCGTATATTTCTCTCCACGTTTTGCGGCCAGTATTTCATTGACATACAAGGCTTTGTTTCCTATACTTCCCTACACAAAACAGAAGTTATTATCAAAAAATGTGAAGGGGTAAAATTCTGAAGACATGATAACCTAATTAACGTTCCTTAATTATAAAGCATCCATAAGGGACATTCATGAATGATAGAAACAATAGATTGAATAATGAAAATACCGGAAGGATGAAAAGTACAGGAATATCCTCGCCTACAGATCTTAAGCAGATATCCCGCATCATCTCGGCCCTCAATCTGATCAAGATGAACATCGGAATGTATCCGGACGGCCATTCCAGTATCGATAAAAGCGTTGAGCAGGCCTACACACTCATCCAGGACTACCTTCAAGGAAGATCGGAAATAATTATTGGTGTCGCCGGTAAAACACTCATGCTTAATGATAATGTGTTGGACAAGAAAAACAATACCTTCCGAGAATATGCCCACGCCCTCAACCTTTTCCGTGTAATTTTCTTCAGCCTGAAGCATACAGTAACCAGAAAAGATTTATTCCAGTTCAGTAGAATCTTGTCTTCCAATCCATCCGATATCCGGACCATGAGCAAGCTGGAAGATCTCCTCGCTCGTACTTCTGTCAAAGGAATCCAGGTAAAGACCATAGATGCCGACTATTTTCAACTGACAGATGATAAGAAGACCCGGAAGACAATGACCGCTGAAGATTTCTGGCTGGAATTCTTTTCCCAAATGTCATTTAATGCATCGAATACGGAGTTGAAAAATTACGATACCGAGAAGTCGGTTGATTCTGGCCTCCCGAAGGCTATCCGGACGCTCAATGATAAAAGGCAATATTGGCAGAAGGCGGTCGTAAGTTACGAAAACATGATCCAGGATTATTTATACGATATCCGAGCAGGCATGCAGGTGGGTGCTGATAAATACGATGCACTAGCCAAGATTGCCAATCTGATGAATAATTTTCACCCTGACTTGAAAGAACAACTCCTGGAAGTGGCGGAAAGGCAGCTTTCCCTCCAACCGGAAACGGCGCTTATCCTGGAGAACATGGAATATTTACCCGAGGAGATGCTCCATGTGATAATTCATTTGGCAAACGAAAGGGAAAAACAGGTTTCTCCTGCCCTCATCATGCTGCTGCATAAGTTGTCGGCGATCAAGGACGGGGGAGAGGCTCATCAGCAGGTTGACAGGCAGAATATGACATTCTCAGAAATGGGAAAACTTATGAAAAGGGAGGAATATGAAGAGTATATTCCCGAAAAGTACAGTCAACTGCTTAAGAAGCTGTCTAGCGAATCTTCGACGGCCACTGATGTAGCAGAAGACGCAGTTCCCTTCTCCGTATATCTGAAAACCATTGATGATGAAAACATCGATTTTCGCATCTGCAAATTGGTGCTTGCCTTGATGGAGGAAGAGACCGATGAAGAAAATTATCTCGCCTATTCGACAAGATTGGCAGTTGTAATCCCGAATCTACTAAAGAAGGGACAATTTTTATTTCTGACCAGCGTTATCGAAACCCTTCGCCGCCATGGGAATAATAACGCTTCGGAAAAAATCCGTCGCCAAGCGTCGTCTGTTTTATCTATCCTCGTTGATCCCGATACCGTTGCCAGATGTATCACTCCATTCATCTTGAGGAAGCAAGACACCACTGTGGTGGCAAAGTTTCTCGTCATGAGCGGCGTACAGAACATCCACTGGATTTTTGATCTCTACCTGAACCCTGAGACAAAGGTTTCTGATACGCTCTTGGATATTATCAAAGGATTTGGCAGTGACGCCGTGGATGAGGCCTCTAAAAGAATGGAGAATCAAACACCATTGAAGGCCGTCCGCCTACTTTCATTTTTACAGGCGGTAGGCAATCACAGTACGATTCCACTCTTGAAAGAACTATATAAATACGACAACTATGATATCAAAAAGGAAGTTCTCAGAATTCTTTTTCTTTTCAAGGATTCAGGGGGCATCGATCTACTGCGTAAAAGCATCCATTCCTCGAACTGTGAAGAGGTTCAGCAGGCGGTGAGTTTGATCTTCCTTTTTGAAGTCAAGGAACTGATGGGTGAGTTGATGTCTCTTTTGAAAACATTTTACATTCGTGAAGAGGATTCCATCCTTAATGAATGGATTGTCCAACAGCTTGGAGACACAGGAAATCCCTGGGCAGTACCTTACATGAAAACGATCATGTCAGTAAGGTTTACCCTATTCCCTCAACGACTCTCCCGTATGAAGGGAATCCTCTATGAATCCCTGGAACATTTTCCCCGGCAGGCAGTTCAATCACTTTTGGAGGGAGGTTCAAAATCGCGGAACAGAAGAATCAGGGCAAGCTGCCTGAAGATTATGGGGCAAAAGGAATCATGATATGGCCGATATAAATAATCAGCAAGAGATCGGAAGGATCATTAGCCGGTTGACTGTGGCCATCCAGAATGCCAGCATGTACCCCGATGATCATCCGCAGGTCATTCACCATGCCCAGGAAGCCTTTGCCCTTCTGAACCTATTGCTCAAAGATGCGCGAGAAATCACCATCCTCCTGATCGGTGAGTATGTCAGCGTGGGCAACAAACCCCTGCTCATACCCGATTTTTATGAAGCCGCCTTTGTCAGTTTAATGAAGAAAAATGGCGTCGAATGGATATCTTTCTTAAGCGGTCTGCCTTTTGCTCAACTTGAGGAGTTGATACTAAGTTTTGCCTCTTCGGGAAGTTCATTCATGAACTCGACTAGATACATCAAGTTAGGCAAAATTAAGCTCAAGGAGAGCGATAAAATAGGTACAGCGGAGAAGTACGATCTGGAGGCATCCGACAAAGATATCGAGAATGTTATGGATCTCCGGTTTCTGTCAAAGGAACAGATGATCCAGAAAATCTACCAGAGTTGCCGGGATAAAAACAAAATCGATCTCAACATGGTGGATCAAATTGTCGCTGACTTCATGGTAATTATCCGCGAATCAAATCCCCTCAAGCTTCTCGCGGAAATTAAATCGAACAACGAATATACCTTTACCCATTCATCCAATGTAGGGATTCTTGCCATGTCCTTGGCGGAGCGACTTGGTTTCAATGGGCATTACCTTAACGAGATTGGGATTGCCGCCTTACTTCACGACGTGGGAAAGGCAACGACCCCTGATGATATTTTGTCAAAGGAGGGCCCTTTGACAAAAAAGGAACGGATTGCCATGGAAGAGCATGTCATCAAGGGGGCCATACAGCTGATGAAATTGAAAGGCGTAAACAAACTGGCCATTCTTGCCGCCATGGAGCACCACATAAAATATGACGGTAGCGGCTATCCACGGATCAAGGGAGGATGGGAACCGAATATCGTCAGCCAGATCATCGCCGTCGCTGACGTCTACGATGCCTTGCGATCGATGCGTCCATACCGGGAGGCCATGTCCCAAGATCAAATCATCAGGATTATGACCGATGAAAGCGGTACAACATTCAATCCTTATCTTATCGAATGCTTTTTAAAACTCATTCAGCAATAGTACCTTTCACAATTAGGGGACATGACACATGAA
>JAPLJP010000132.1 GCA_026388535.1 Deltaproteobacteria bacterium
ATCCGATAAAGGGTGACGGTGCCAGGGAAAGTATTCAATTTATTAATGAGCGTTTTCAAAAAAATCAGAAAGTTTATGTTTATTATTATTCAAAAGCGACTTTGGAATACTATAAAATAACAAGAGGAGTAAAATTTGGTGATGCCGTCATAGCCGGCGTCGGCGAAGGAAAATATGTAAACTGGGGGGCGGATTTGAATAATTTTAAAGAGCTTCACGGAGAAGTATGGCTTTTGTTTTCTCATTTGTTCCACAGAAGCAGTAAAGAACATCCTGAAAAGATTATAATGAATAAACTTATGGAACGAGGGGTACTGCTCAATTCTTTCCAGACAAAAAATTCAGCCGCCTATCTGGTTTTGCTTAATTAATGATTATAACTTCTTCCGGATAGAGCGAAATAAATTATTTCTTTTATTATCCGGACAAATGATTCCCCAATAGCAAGCCTCCATCAATAAAAATCTCCGCTCCTGTGGTATAGCTGGAGGCATCGGATGCAAGGTAGAGAGCGGCTCCCGCTATTTCATCGTCCAGGCCTGAATTTGGGCAGAGTGGTCTCCGGCGTGACATCATCCCAGACCACTATCACGTCCATGCCGCATTTGATTTCTTGAGGATTGCAATCGATAATGTTCGTCAGGAGGTGTGGTCCTTCGTCCAGTTCCACAATGGCAACCACATAGGGGAGATCGTCCGAAAAACCGGGGTGATACGCGATGTGATATACGGCATACGTATAGATGGTTCCGTGACCGCCTGCAATGACCCATTGGGTTTCCTGCTTGTAACATTTCGGGCAGATGATGGAAGCCGGCCATCGTACATGGCCGCACGCCTGACACTGCTGAAACCTGAGTTCGTGGTTTTTACAGCCGTCCCAAAAGGGCTTTACATCGGGATTTAATTTAGGCAATGGCTTGTTGTATACCATGATTATAACCTCCTCAGGATGCAGCACGAATGCGATTGCAGTATTCCGCCGTTGTCGCTGCATAAGATGATTTCCGGGCTCTTGGTCTTCGTCTTCGGACCGAGCTGGCGTTGCCCGCATCTGCCCATAATCTGCATTGCCGCTTCGCTCAATGGTGTAATGCCCATGTAGTAAGCCTCGGAGAGGAGTCCGCCCGAAGTGTTCACCGGCATCCTGCCGCCGGGCTCGATAGTGCCGCCCTTAAACCAGTCCTCGCCTTCGCCCGGACCGAAGAAGCCATAGTCCTGAAGCGTGATCTCCACCGTGTAGGTGAAACAGTCATATATCTCGCACGCATCCACATCATTGATCGTAATACCGGCCATTTTGAAGGCGTCCTCGGACGCTTTCCTTGCTCCGGTCGGGCCGGTCATTGACGTGGAATACTTGATGTCCGTTGAAGGGTGGTGTCCGCCAAGTCCCATGATGACCGCGGGAGGGTGTTTGAGATCGCGGGCGCGTTCGAGGGACGTCACTATAATGGCCCTGCCTCCGTCGTTGAGGAGACAGTTGTCCGGCAGACGAAACGGTTCCACAAACCACTTTAAGTTCAAGTAATCTTCAAAGGTAAGCGGCTTTCCGTACATTATCGCGTCCGGATTCAGGCACGCCCATTTCCTCTGGCCGACGGCGATATGCTTCCATGTTTCAGGGCCCGTCCGATATTCATGCATCGCCCTCCGGGCCGCCAGGGCGTACCCGCCTGTCGCTCCGAAATGGCCGAACACCGCATCATCTCCGGAAAATTCGCTGAGCATTGTCAGCATCGAGTCGCTGGATCGGGCATTGTGGCCGAATGAAATCATCACGTAATTGCACAGGCCTGAATCCAGCGCACTTACGGCGTTCTGCAAATGACTCCGCGAGCAGTTTGCGTCCTGGTAAATATATTTCGGCTCTATTCCCAGATGCTGGGCCACCACGAAGGGAGTAAGATCATTCTCGTCCGATGACGCGGGAAAATGCCGGTAACATATCAATCCGTCAATATCGTTCTTTTTCAGGCCGGCATCTTCAATTGCGTTTACACAAGCCTCCAGGTGGAAGCTCAAGGAGGTTCTTGCCGGAATCCTGCCCTGCGGGGTGTAGCCCACGCCAACGATCGCATATTTATCCTTCAGGCTCATGGTGCGTTCCTCCTTTTTCCCTCTGGTTTTTATTATTAATACCTGCGTGCATTTTAAAAACGGTATCTCATTTCATCCTAACAGCATTGCGTGATCGATTTTAATGCATTTTGACTGTATAACCATTAATCCCGCCTCCTGTGCTTTTTGTGCCGCTTGATCGTGGGAAAGACCGAGTTGCATCCATACGGCGCCCGCTTTTATTTGTATCGCCTCGTCTATAATTTCCGGAATGAATTCAGTCTTTCGGAAGATGTCGACAATATCGACTTTGTCCTTTATTGATAGAAGGTCGGGATACGATTTCTCTCCCAGTATTTCCGGACGGGATGGATTTACCGGAATGATCCTATATCCCTTTTCCATCAGATACAGGGCAACGCTATGGCTGTCGCGGGTAGGCCTATCGGAGAGCCCCACAATTGCGATCGTTAGGGCGTTTCTGAGTAACCGAGCGATTTCTTCATCACGCGGATTACCGCCGGGAAGCCGGCAATTGTTCCGTTCATTCATCGGTTTTTCTACCATACCTGTGTATTGTATATATGAAGGGAACCCCAAGCTTGATTTGGAGTTCATGCCCGTGATCAGGACAGATGATTGCCGAGCAGTAATCCGCCGTCAATCAATATTTCCGCTCCCGTGGTATAGCTGGAAGCATCGGATGCCAGATACAGAGCGGCACCTGCTATTTCATCGGGATTGCCGATTCGGCCGGAAGGCAGCATCTTTTCCACCATTTCTTTTACTTTTTGAGCTTCTTCCGGAGGGAGATGTCCCCAATGCGAATTCATCATCTTGGTGCTGATTGGTCCCGGAGCGATAGTGTTTACCTGAATATTATAACGGATAAGTTCGCTGGCAAAGGCTTTTGTCAGCATTCTGATACCGGCTTTGGAAATGGAATAAATGCTCAAACCGGGTTCCGGATTATGGCCGTCCACAGAAGCGATGTTGATTATTTTGCCGCCGCCCTGCTTTGTCATAATGTTGGCCGCGGCCTGGCTGACGAAATAAGCGCCCTTCAGGTTGATGTCCATTAGTTTATCCCAAAGGCGGTCATCACATTCGAGCACGGAACCCATAGCTGGGCTGGCTCCGGCGTTATTGACCAGAATATCAATTCGTCCGTGTTTTTCCATCACAGCGTTGATCATTTTTTTTATCTCTTCCGCTTTGCCCAGGTGAGCCGGGAGTGGAAATGCTTCGCCGCCAAAAGCTTTAATTTCATTTGCCGTTGCTTCCAGATCCTGCGCCTTGCGGCTGGTAATAACCACTTTAGCTCCGGCCTTGGCGAAAGCAAACGCGATAGCCTGACCGATGCCTCGGCCGCCGCCTGTGATCACGGCTATTTTTCCTTTTAGTGAAAACCGGGATATATCGAACATGGTTTAATGCTCCTTAGAAATTTTGGAGTTTTGAGTAATATATAATGTGTCATTCCGAAATCCCGATTTATCGGGATGAGGAATCTTAATTTAACAAAGGTCAAGATTTCTCGTCGTTCCAAAACGTCGGAACTTCTCGAAATGACATTTAAAACAAATTTTTAAATATATATTGTTTCATGCTAATATTTAATTGTCATATTTGCCAGAAAATTTTGCTTCCCGGAGTTCATTTTTTGCTGAAAACTTCTCTGTCGCCGCCACTCATACCGGCGTGGTACTTCACAAGTTTCTTGCGGGATTCGATATCGTATTGGGTGGTAATAGCGATTTGCTCCATAATCGGTGAACCGCCGCCGTGGTAATTGCCGACGTTCATGATACCGCCGGTTGCCGAGCAGAACACGTCTCCCAGAAATCTCCAGAAATTGGCCTGGTCTTCCACTGACATTTTCGGATTACGTTTAGTATATTTGAGAAGTTGTTCTCCTGTTTCCGGATTTTTAAAATCCTTTTCGTGGGGAAAGGTGGCGATAATACCGCCGGCAATATCGCAGATTATCTCCGCTTCGCGAAATACCGCCTCGCCCGAGAGACAGCGGCCGACATTGCAGTAAATCGAATGGGGAATGTAGGAACCGGGACCGAAAGGAACAAAACCCATTCCGGGAATATATAGCTCGGGTTTGCCGAGATCGGATGCCGTGTAGCCCGCGGCATACCCCAGCTCTATGGTCATAATGATTTCCGCCAGTTTTTCCCGGACATGGGACTCTTTATGAATATTATTAACCTCCGCTGCAAGGGCTGCCGCTCCTAAGATAACATCGCCGATGGCCGGTTTGCAGCCGGAATAGGAGTGCCTGTGGAAGAGGGCAAAGAGGAGTGCGCAGGCTCCGCCCATCAGATTTTCACCGGCCAGGAAGACTCTTTCCCACGGCACAAAACAATTATCGAAAAGCAGATAAGAATCCGTATAGCCTGGTACAAATCCGCGTTTGTAATGTTCCCGCGGACGGAAGTTGTGAATGGTCACGACCTGTTTCATTCCATCCCAGTCTCCCGGAACTGCGAAGGCCACCGCATAATCTTTATCTTCAGGTCGCAGTGCACGAGTGGGCAGTACCAAAATTTCATCGGCCACGGAAGCTTCTGAAATATGCAATTTGCAGCCTTCAACAATAATGCCGTCCTTTCGTCTTTCTTTAATCCGTACATATGCGGACGGGTTGGGCTGCTCCGCGGGACGCAGCATCCGGTCGCCTTTGGTGTCCGTCTGGGCACAGCATCCGATGAGGTCTTCCGTCTGAAAGCGGGTAAGCCACTTCTTGAAATTTTCATGATATTGAGTAGCCCCTTTATTTGCCTTATCCGCTTCATAAGAGACATTGTAAATGGCGTTTGTGCCATCTATCCCCATGCATCGCTGGATGCAGCCGCCGACTTTCTGGCAGAGCATGCGGGTCATGTCCTGTTTGTTGTGCAGGTCTTCCTTGTTCTGATGAATGTGATTAAAACGATTAATACGCTCGCCCGTGAGGTGAGAAATTGCCGTGCACAGTTTCTGATTTTCAGGCCTGGCCGCTTCATCGTAGGTAACGCCGATGGTATTGAGACAATCCATCTGTAATTCGTCTGTCCTGTCTAGCAATTGGCCATCGTAGTAAATGTTGCGTTTCATTTTTGTCAGGCCTTTTATGTAATCTTCTTTAGTTCTCATGGTAATACCCCTTTTTTATTTTTTTGTTTTTCTCTTCGGAGGATGTCCTCCACCTTTTTTCTGAAGAAGTTTCCCGAAGGCATTGGCGTCTTCCAGTTTTAGGTACAGTGTTGTGCCGGATTCTTCTTTCTTAGTGCGGATACCGTCAAAAATAATGTTGAGAAGAGGGTCGAGCATATCCATAATACTGGGTTCTTTTTTGGGCATTCCCTGCATATGCCAGTGAATAAATAAGTGTTCGATGGTGCCCATAAGCATGGAGCGTATCAAATAAGGATTGGACCCCTTTTTAAACGTGCCGTCTTCGATTCCGGCCTTGATACAATCCAGCAGTCCATGAGAAGACAGGCGTATTGCGGCATGTGCTGGTGTTTGGCGAAATCGTTTGTTTGGCATGAGTTGAAGCAAAACAAGAGCGGAATAATGAGGGTTCGATTGATAAAGTTGTATGTATGAAAATAATATAGACCTAATCCATCCTTCTACTCCTTTGATATAGGGCAAAACTTCTACGGATTTTTTAAAGACTTCATTAGATATTTTTTCGGGAATGGCGAAGAGAAGGTCTTCTTTAGTCCCGAAATATTCATATATTGTGGCTTCTGAAACAGAAGCCTCCTTACTGATTTCTGTAATCGTTGCGTTTTGAAATCCCTTTTCGGCGAAGATGCGCAAAGCGGCATCCATGATGCGGTCTTTTCTGGTTTTTGGTCTGTTTTTATCCGTCATGATTAAAACTCCGTGAATTTTTTTATACTAAATAATCATAGTCTTACTGTCAAGTATTATTTTATTTCATAGTCTAACTATAAAATAAAACATATTAAAAAAGTCACACATATTAAAGAGAATATTTATTAAAGTATTCCTTGGAATAATAATAAGAAAAGAGTTGTATGATCACAAGGGGGATTATTATCAGCTATGTGATTAAGAAGATTACCAAATTTGTTACGGGAGAGTTTTACTATTGGAGATGTTGTATTTTCCGTGTGACGATATCAGCTAATTTTTTTTCCGGTACATTATTCAAATCAACACAACTACCGGCCACAATAATCCACTGGCGGGCAAGATTTATAAATTCCGGTTTTTCAGCGCACGCATTTAAACAGCCGCAGACCAGTATGCCTAAGTCCCATGGATGAGAAGATTGATTCTTTGTGAAAAGATATTCCGGCTGCAGTAATTTTTTAATTTCCTGAACTAATTTTGCTCTATCAATATTAGGGTTGCAACCGCCGCAATATTTTATACCTATCAGCTTCATTCTTGTATCGCCGGACTTAAAATTAATGCCGGTTAATCTTTAATCCCGGCAATATCTTTAGCCAGTTTCTTTTTCTGTTCCAGATTGCCCTGACGCGAAATCATAATCCGCTGAGCCTGTGGCGAACCGGCGCCGTGCATTGATTCCGTGCGGTAGCCGACAGCAGCCGTGCCTAAAGTAATATTTTCCACCAGTCTCAAAACACGACAGCGATTCTCCGTGGGTACCGAGGCGATTCCTTTAAAATATTTTTCGACTATTTTGCCGATTTCCGGATGACGCAAATCCTTTTCCGAAGCCATGGTAACCATTAGCCCTCCGGCAATATCTTCCGCCAGCCGGGCAATCTCATACGGGAATCTGGTCACATTTTGTTTGCAGACATTGGCTAACAATAAATCAATCAGGTAAGTGCCGGAAGCGGTTTTGTGCCCCTGTGCCGAGCAGGCAATTCCGCAGGAGAAAAGGGTTTCATTCAGATGGATCATTTCAATCAGTTTATCTTTTACATGAGAGGCTTTGGACGCGCCGTTGTAATCGGCGGCCAGAGCCGCCGCGCCGATGAGCACATCGCCAACGCCGACTTTACATCCGCCGTAACTCTGGCGATGATAACCGGCAAATCTTTCCACCAAAGCGCCGCTGAACTCATACTCCCCGCACATAAACACATTTTCCCAGGGGACGAATAAATTATCAAAAACCATGAGTGCTTCATGACCGCCGAACTGCCGATTGCCCACGTCTATTTCACATCCTTCCAGTTTTCTCGTATCGCAGGATTGCCGGCCATAAATATAGGATATGCCTTTCGCGTCGGCAGGCGCGACAAAAGAGACGGCGTAATCGGCGTCTTCCTTGGACATGGCTATCGTCGGCATAACTAAAATCCAGTGCGAATTAATGGCTCCCGTCTGATGAGCTTTTGCGCCGCGCACAACAATGCCATCTTTTCTCTTTTCCACAACACGCGTGTAGAGATCGGGGTCCGCCTGTTTGCTGGGAGAAAGGCTGCGGTCTCCTTTGGGATCAGTCATCGCGCCGTCCACAGTCAAATCCTGTTCCTGAATCATTTTAAGAAACTTGATAAAACGCTCATGATATTTAGTGCCGAGTTTTTCATCCATTTCAAACGTGACACTGTCCACGGCATTGATGGCGTCCATTCCAACGCATCTCTGAAAACAGGAAGCCGTTTTCTGTCCCAGCAGGCGCTGCATTTTTACTTTCTTAACCAAATCTTCAGTGCTTTGGTGCAGGTGGCAGAAGCGGTTTATTTTTTCCCCGGTCAGATGGGATTTCGCCGTCATCAGATCTTCATGCTGAGGATCTTGAGCCAGTGCGTAAGTCATTTTTACGGAATTCATGGATGGTCTGATTATCGGGTTATCCACCGGATTTTTCACCAATTCGCCCAGCAGATAGACTTTGAAATTCATTTTACGCAGGCTTTCCTCATATTGTTCAGCGGTTTTTAACGCCATTTTTGGAACCTCCTTCAATCTTTAAATAATCTTAATTTTCTGTCATATTTATAGGCTAAAAATTTTAATCACAAGTTAACTGTCTGGAAACAGACGTTTTATGTAAACTAATACTTTGTTCAGTAAATTTCAAGGCCATTCGATGATCATTATTCCCTTGACATATAAATTTTGACTTTTTATACTCCTCCATTATTTAAATAATAACTTTCTAGTGGAGTTTTTGGCGATTTATTTGCTAAACGAAGAAAATTATTATATTAACAATAACAATACAGGAGTAAAAAGCTATGGCTATGATTAAAGAAAAACGTAAATTCAATTATATCTTATTAGTAATATTAGCATTAATGATTGCCTTATGGGTTTTCATTAGATTATACTAAATTTTTTAACAGCGGTAATATTGATAAAACTTTTTGTTTAATTATAAACTTGCTGCGATCAACTTGGAATTGTTTCTGTATAAAAACATATTAAATTATTTCAGCTAATTTTTTGCGTAAACCTTGAACGGATTTCCCGGCAAAAATATACCCCTGATTATTTATACTTACCTTTTTCACCTATCCATTATTTTCAGATAAATTCTTTTATTAAAAAACTTAACATTTGCTTATTTGTGTCTTTTAATATAAAAAAACAGCCGCCAGACAACGGAAATCGTTGGACATTATGGCCGCTATGGCGGTAAAAATATATTTTAGAAGAAAGAAAGGAAAAAACTATATGTCTATTATGAACTGGGTCAAAGATGAAAACGTGGCGATTATAACCATGACCAATGGGGAAAACAGGCAGAATCTTGTTTTTGCCAAAACCTTAAGCGCCATGCTCGATGAGATAATTGCTGATAAATCAATAAGCGCCCTGATCATTACTTCCAATGACGAAAAGAATTTTTCTCAGGGCATAGACGTTGAGTGGATCATGGGACAAATGCAGAAAAATGAACATCAGCCGGTGATTGATTTCATCAACGAGATGGATATTGTTTTCAAAAAACTGCTTCTTTATCCGGTGCCGGTAATCGCGGCGATCAACGGCCATGCTTACGGTAACGGTTCAATATTATCCTGCGCCTGTGATTTTCGATTCATGCGCTCAGACAAAGGTTTCTTTTGTTTTCCGGAAGTAAACATAGGCATTCACTTTAGATGGGGTATGAACGCCTTTGTTAAAAAGGCCATCCCTCTACACATATTTTCGCAGATGCAATTTACCGGAAATCGCTATACCGCTTCCGAACTGGAACAGCATAATATCATTGTCAAGGCCTGCGCCAATAAAGAGGATCTCATGTCCACGGCCATAACCTTTGCCAAGACTTTCCATAAAAAGCGTGGAATTTTCGGTGAATTGAAAAAGAGACTGTACACGGATATTGTAAAAGTATTGGACGATGACTTTATGCCGTCTTCCGCAAAAATTGATTCACTGGTAATGTTGGATTAGAATTTTAAGTAAAATTAATTATAACAAATACAATGAAAGAGGTTTGATAAAAATGAAAACAGCTATCACAGAGATGTTCGGAGTAAAATATCCAATTATATGCGGCGCGATGATGTGGATTTGTAAACCAAACTTTTGTGCGGCCATTTCCAATGCCGGCGGCCTTGGAAATTTGACTGCCGGAAATTATTCCACTGAAGATGATTTCCGTGATGCAATCAGACAGACAAGAAAACTCACAGATAAACCTTTTATGGTGAATGTGACGGCGTTACCATCGGTCCATATTACGGTCGATCACCACAAAATGTTTTTGAGGGTCTGTTTGGAGGAAAAAGTTGCCGGTCTGGAAATATCCGGCACCCCGTTGGACAAGATTGTGGATCAGAATTTTATAGATAGTCTTAAGAAAGCGGGAGTAAAACTCTTTCATAAAGTCGGTTCCGTTCGTCATGCCGTGCATGCGGAAAAGATCGGCTACGATGGCATATATGCAGCGGGTATTGAAGAAGGCGGTCATCCCCTCAATGATGATGTGACTTCAATGGTACTTACGCCCCGTATTGCCGAAACAGTGAAAATTCCGGTCGTGACCGTGGGAGGCATCGCTGATGGACGCACTTTCGCGGCGGCTCTTGCACTAGGCGCTCAGGGAATTATGATGGCTACGCGCTTTGTCGCCACTCAGGAGTGCGAAGTGCACGACAATATTAAACAGGAACTCATTAAGCGGCAGGAATACGAAACCGCCCTTATCTGCAAGAGCATAGGATTGCAGGGCAGAGCGATAAAGAATAAGATTGTTGAAGAAGTTCTGGCCGTGGAAGCAAAAGGAGGAGGATTGGAGACTCTTATTCCGCTAATTGCGGGAGAAAAAGTAAAAGCGGCGTGGAAATTCGGCGATGTTGACAGCGCTCCGATGATGATGGGGCAATCAGTAGGACTGGTCAAGGATGTTCCCACGTGCAAAGAACTTATCGAGAGAATTGTGGTCGAAGCCAAAGCTGATATTGAACGAGTGTCAAATATATTGAAGAAATAATTGCAATATTAGAAAGAATAAAAGACTTTTTGTAATTTATAGATTAAAGTTGATGGAAAAAATCAGGATATGTTTCTTGTAATTTTGATTAGTCGGGAAACAACCCTCTAAATTCAAATTAATGAAATTTCCACGGTCGCTGATGTAACAACGAAACAACGTTCATTGTTGGAATTGATGTCAGCGGGTACGACAAAAAATCCCGGACGAGTCGGTTGATATCCGTTTGTTGTGCCAACCATTAATTCCCCGTCTTTGAAAATTACTTTTATCTTGCGTCCAACTAAAAGCTGGGAGGGATCGAAGTCCTTTTTTTCATGATAATCCGGGTTGCCGAAATAGTCCTTAACAAAAAACAAACCCTTTAAACCGTTAATATGTAATTCTATAGGTTTGCCTTCCGGAGGGGCATCCATCGGAACTAAATGAAAAGCGTCTTTATTAGGAGCAAAATCGTTGGTAACGCCTTTAAACAATTTCCCGTCCTGATAGTGCGCGACTATTTTAATCTGAATCACTGCTCTTCCTCCTTTCTATTAAATTTGTAATGCTGCATATTTGATGATAGACGGAAAATATCTATCAATTATTTAAGTAAAACCAAGTTTAAAGATTAACAGGCGTATTTATGGCAAAGTTACTGTAATTAGTCGTTGCTTGATTTGATTAGAAATTAAATACCATTTTTGCACGCCATTTTCGAGCCGGTAGTAATGGATGATATAAGCAATCGAGAGAACCAGGAAAATCACAGAAAGAATAATAGAAGGTACTGATGTCTGTATAACAGTGAATCCAAAAATAAGCAACATAAAAAAACAAACAAAGAGCATAACAATAAGATGCGCCAATCTTTCATGTTGCATCCATTGAATCTGTTTATCGTGATACGCGAGAAGCTCTCTTAATTTTTTCTCGTCGAGATTTTTTTCAAGCATTTCTTCTACGTAAATTTCATGCTTTTTCATATAATCAATCATAATATATCCGTATGTAAAAATGCCTCCTCTTTTTGTGGTGAATTTTATCATATATCAGGCAAAAGTATAGATGTCTTTTTCAGATAAGGTTTTCTAATAGATTGAATATACATTTTTATGGTCATATGGATAATTAAATCCATATTTTATTGACATATAACGACATTCTTCATATGCTCGCGCCGTAAAAGGAAGTAATTATTTAATCGCAGATCATGTTTTAGCCCCGAACGCGGCATCCAGATCTAAAAGGATGCCGTATGAATATACTCTTTGATTTTGAAAAATCGTCTTTGTATTTTGATAATCCCGTTTCAATTATTAACTGTATTTCTTTTAAGGACGTTCCGCAGGCTTTTGAGAGAATTGAAGAAGCACTTGCGCGGGGATTATATGTTGCCGGATTTTTTTCCTATGAGCTAGGTTACGCGTTTGAAGAGAAATTTTCATCTTATCAGCTTAACGACTTTCCCCTTATACACATAGGATGTTATAAAGAAACTCAACAGTATAAGAATCAACTGGTCGCCGGCGGTCAGACCTGTGAAGTCACGAGTATGAACCCCAAAGCAAGCTTTGGAAACATATTGTACCCTCCGCTTCGCGGGATTGTTCAACTTACCAATTCCAATGCGCTTCGCTTTCGGAATTCGAGTTTCACAATAAAGAATATTCGATTTAATATTTCCAAGGAAAAATATTTTAATCATATTGATATTGTCCGTTCGTATTTACAGTCAGGCGATGTATATCAAATCACGTATTGTTTAAAAATCCTTTTTGATTTTAACGGTAACGCGTTTGATTTATATAGAAGTCTGTTTAATGTGCAGCCTGTACCCTATGCGGCATTTATCGAAACCGATCAGTACAGTATCGCGTCGCTCTCTCCGGAATTGTTTTTGTATAAAAAAGGAAATTCCATTTTATCAAAGCCCATGAAAGGAACGTGGCAGAGGGGCAATACTATTTTTAGTGATATTGCCGCCAGATATAAATTTTATCGCGATGAGAAAAACCGGGCCGAGAACATAATGATTACAGATTTGCTGCGTAATGATTTTGGGCGTATCGGATACAATATTCGTGTGCCGCGTTTATGCGAAGTGACCCCGTATAAAACATTATTTCAAATGACTTCAACGGTTGCGGCGAATATTGAACCAGATGTACCGCTATACAATTTATTTAAAAGTCTGTTTCCATCAGGGTCAGTAACCGGCGCGCCTAAAATACGTGCCATGGAAATTATTCATGAGCTTGAGCAGGAATCACGCAAAATATACACCGGTGCCATCGGCTATATTACACCCAATAAAGACTTATTTATTAATATTCCGATACGCACTGCCTTGATAAATAGCGCTGATGGAAAGGGAGAGATGGGTATTGGCGGCGGTATTGTATGGGATTCAACGGCTGAGGGAGAATGGGCGGAAGGCATTTTGAAGGCAGGATTCTTTACCGATAGTATTTAAGGACTATTTATTCGGACAGATTAGTCACGGGCGCTTAGCCGGTCTTCGCCGTAGATGCGTTTCATATCCGGAAGTTCAGTCGAATAATAATGAACCCAGATATATATGTGGTTGAACAGCGCGGCACACACCGCCGCCATTGACGCGCACCACAACGCAGGCACCCATAGAAAGAGAAACCCGAAAGTGTACATGCCGTTGCGGGCAAACCGAAAGATTCCCTCTCTAACAAGCGGTAAAGACCGGTACCTCTCATCGAAATGATCAGCGCCGAGAGCGCGTTTGAAACTAAAATAACGTTTTACCGAATAGAGCAGATATGTTGCCGGTATCAGCGCGATGACGGCAAGAATCCGGAGAATTGTAATGTCCACCGGCAAAGTGTTGCGGTTTGATATTGCCAGAAGAAAAACAAAGGATACTCTCAAAGCACCGAAAATAAAAAAACACGAGGCATACACAGGAAAACTCAGATTGCCGAAAACCCTGTCCAGCAATCGTCCATGCAGTTGAGTCCGCCAGCAAAACCACACAAACACCTGATGCGCGATGGCCAGCGCTATCGCGAGCCAAAACCATTGCGGCGTGCTGATTCCCCAGAACATTCCGGCTTTCATGCCATCGAGCTTGGCAGCCAGCGAAGCCCCGATAAGCAGGACAGCAATAAGCGATGCGTGAAGCCACTGTCTTTCCAGAATCAGATTTAACTTGGACATCACAACACTCCGAAGGTCAGAATTTGTCTGCGCCTAAGTGTTACTTAAAAGAGGTCTGAAGAATAAAGCCTAAATGAGGAGTAGGATTGCTTACAATAATCTGCTCATCCGTAGACTTTTGGATAACATATCCATCGAATATTTTTTTCTTGCCGCCTTGTAAATTACCATAAACCCTGACCCTCTCTCCCACGGAAAGTTTTAGTTTGAAATTCTTCGGCAACTCCGCTCTGACGTATATTGATCCGGAATCATCCTTCAAAGTAAAGCCGCTATGGCCGAGCTTCGTGATATTTCCTTCAATTGTACTAACGGGCGGCAAAGCCAGGTTTTTAATGGGAATAATTTTGGCGCAACCATTCAACAACATGACGAACATAGCAATGAGCATTAATATAAAATATTTTCTCATTTAATTCCTTCCGCACATGATATTGTCTTAATCATGAATGTTATTGCTAACGGTCATTTTTGCCGAGGGTAAAAAGAGCGCTGCGGCTCATGCTGATTTCTGGAGATTCCTTGATTACGAAACCCAGTCCCTTTGCCGTTTCCAGCGTTCGCGAAAATTTTTTCTTTGATACATGGATTACGGGTTCGACCATCAGAAACATTCCCTCCGGTTTCATTAGATTACGTATTTCTGAAAGAAATCTGAGTTGATCGGGAACCTCATGCACCATCCAGAAAGCCAGTATAAAATCAGCCTTTTCATAAAATCCAATGGAATCCGGACCGGCCAGATGTGTTTTGATTCTTTCTTCAACGCCTTTTTTATGAGCGCGCTCCATCAGAGCGGAGAGCATTTTAGGCTGGATGTCAATGGCCGTTACGCAGCCTGCGGAACCAACGAGTTCGGCCAAAGGTATAGTGAAATAGCCCATGCCGGGCCCGATGTCAATTGCCGTATCGCCTTTGTGAACGTAGGGACTCAAAATTTTAACCGGGTCATGAAAAATTCTGCGCAACGGGTTATCAAATGTAAAACATAACCACCAGGGACAAACATGTTTTTTATCTTTTATTTCTTCTATCATTGTATTTATGTCCTTTAATGGTGGTGTTAAGTAACGGCAACGAAAAGATCACCGGCGAGGGCAATACGCAGTGTCTATTTGCATGCGCTGGCTAGCCAATGAAATTGGCTCGATCTGGTCTCGGCTTTATTATTGACATCCACTTTTCTGGATTTTTCAATGACTCAAAACCACATTTTCCGTAAATTCCATGCGCATCCTTTGTGATGAGAAGCCATTGATATACGTACTTTAATTTCTGGTGTGACAAAGCAAAATTTACCATTTTTTGGCCGATGCCTTGTCTTCTGTACTCTTCATTTACGACTACATCCTGCAGACACGCGAATCTCACTTTATCAGAAACTACTCGCAAAAAACCGATTTGCTGACCGCTTTCAATGTACGCACCAACTACCAATGCGGAGTTCTTTATCCCTTTTAATATTTCATTCTTCGTTATGTTCGGACTCCAATACGCTTTTGAAAGCATATTATGTATGTCATCTATGCAAAGGTCCTTTTTATTGGATCTTATATCAACTGTCATCTTTCTTTCTCCGACTGGCTAACGATATGTATAACCGGCATCTGTAAATCGTCAGTTTACTCGTTATTAGTTTCATTTTATCTGTTATTTTTCAAACAATGCCATTGGTTCAGTTTTTTATTATTTAAACTAATGCTGTATTAAAATCAAACATTTATTGTTGAATGATTGCGTAAAAAAAAGCTGTTGGAGATTTATTATATTTTGCAGTCTATATTTTATTGACACACAAAAGTCTTCTTCATATACTTATGCCAATTCTAAATCAAAGATGATATTGAGGCGGCTAGGCGGAGGCGACGAGGCGTATTGTGTACATACGTTGAGGAAGCCGACAACGACGCCAACAAAAATAGCGCTTTGATTTAAGATTGGTATTCCACCATAAAAGAGAAACTCTGTATATGGAGGACATCTATGACACCAGAACCCATATCGCAAACGTTGACTCGGCTGAGGGCATTCTTTGCCGCGGGAAAAACAAGAGATGTTGATTTTCGCATCGCCCAACTAAAAAAGCTCAAAGAAGGCATCCGCAAATACGAACCGGAAATCATTGCCGCCCTTTATAGTGACTTTAGAAAGCCGCCCTTTGAATCCTATGCGACCGAAATAGGGATTCTCTACACGGAAATAGATCACACTATTCGCCACATTCGCTCCTGGTCGCGTCCCCGGCGCGTGGCAACACCCATTATTCATTTTTTATCCAAGAGCCGTATTTACTATGACCCTTATGGCGTTGTCCTGATTATCAGCCCGTGGAATTATCCCTTCCAGTTGACCATAGCACCACTGATCGGCGCTATTGCCGCGGGCAATTGCGTTTTAATCAAACCCTCCGAGTTTTCTCCTGCCACATCGGCGGTTATGGCGAAGATGATTGCCGAATTATTCGATCCTGATTATCTGGCCGTTTTCCAGGGCGAAGCGGAAGCGACACAGCAAATCCTCGCAGAAAAATTCGACTATATCTTCTTCACGGGAAGTACGGCTGTAGGCCGGATTATCATGACCGCGGCAGCCCGCCACCTCACACCGGTAACACTGGAGCTGGGAGGGAAGAGCCCTGCTATTGTCGATCAGGATGCCCGTCTGGATTATGGGATCAAAAGAATCGCCTGGGGAAAATTTTTAAATGCCGGACAAACCTGTATTGCCCCGGATTATATTTTGATCCACCGAAAAATCAAGGAAGCATTCGTCGAGGGGATGATCCGGACGATCCATACGTTTTACGGCGAAGATCCGATGGAGAGTCCCGATTACGCCAGAATCATCAACGAGCGACATTTCAACCGTCTCCTCCGTCTTACGGAGAAGGGTCGGATTCTCTCCGGCGGCAATAGCCGGAGAAAAGATCTTTATATCGCGCCGACGCTTATCGATCAGGTCTCTCCCGATGATCCAGTGATGCAGGAAGAAATTTTCGGTCCCATCCTTCCCCTAATTGAATATGATAACATTGACGAGGCGATTGCCTTTGTGAATCAGCGGCCGCGGCCGTTGGCGCTTTATTGTTTTTCTGAAAGCAAGAAAATTCAGGACAGGATTCTTCGGGAAACATCTTCCGGAGGCGGTTGCATCAATGACACCATCTCCCATATCGGCAGTCAGGAGCTTCCCTTCGGCGGTATTGGGGAAAGCGGCATGGGCGGCTATCATGGGAAGGCAAGTTTCGATACGTTCACCCACCAGCGGGGTATGCTGTTCCGTTCAAATTTATTGGACATGCCGTTACGATATCCGCCTTATGGTGGCAGGGTGTCGCTGTTGAAAGTATTGTTCCGGATTATCGGATAGGAATTTCCCGAATGGAAAAAGAAGCGCAGAGATAAAAAAAGATTTATAGAGGTGTTCTATGGCAGAAAAAACAATTATCCAATTAGGCAAGATGGCTAAAGATTTCACTCTGCAGGATCAGTTCAGCCTGGACTTTGAACTGTCCAAGATGAGGGGCCGGCATGTCTTGTTGTCTTTTCATCCCTTGGCTTGGACGCCCGTCTGCACCCTGCAGATGCAGTCTCTCGAAAAGAACAAAAAGACATTCGACAATCTCCACACGATCGCCGTTGGCTTGAGCGTGGACAGCGTTCCCTGCAAGGCGGCCTGGGCCAAAGCAATAAAGATAAAACAGACGAAGCTTCTTTCGGACTTTTGGCCTCATGGAAATGTAGCTAAAGGACTCGGCCTGTTTCGGGAACAGGATGGTATTTCGCAAAGGGCAAACGTCGTTCTCGACCAGGCGGGAAAGGTTTGTTTTGTGAAGGTTTATCCTATCTCAGAACTGCCGGATATTGATGAAATTATCACTTTCCTGAATAATTAGTAATTCATACATCAGTCACGATTTTAAAAAGTCAAAAACGGAAAATGGGAAGATGATATTAATGTCCTTAAAGAGATTGTTCCAAGAGTTAAAGTGAGTGAAATAGGATAGCCTTACGCTGGTCAATCATTTACGGCAAGGCTCAAATCTTAAATTTTCTTGCCCTGAAACTGGTTGCGGCCATTTTCTTTGGCAGCGTAAAGCATGGAATCAGCAGCCTCTATCAATTGCAGAGGTGTGCCGCCATTGTTGCCGGTAATGGCTGTAGCCACGCCTATACTGATTGTGACATATCCGGCAACCGGCGAATGCGGGTAGGAGATATTCAGTTCTCCTATACCATTTATTAATGTTGCGGCGATATAGATCGCCCCGTTGTAATCGGTTTCCGGCAGGATAACAGCAAATTCCTCTCCACCGTAGCGGGCAAGCAAATCGGCTGGTCTCTGCAGCATATCCTTCAGCCCTCGGGAAACTCTCCGGAGACAATCGTCACCTGCCGCATGACCGTAATGGTCATTGTATCCCTTGAAATGATCCACATCGGACATGATGAGCGATAAGGGGCGCTTGCTGCGCACGGCGCGTTTCCATTCCAGTTCAAGCGTTTCGTCGAATTTGCGGCGATTATAAATGTTTGTCAGACCATCAATGGCAACCAATCTTTCCAGCATATCCGTTTTCAATTTCAGATCCATTTGCGTTCTTATACGCGATTTGACGATAGGCGGGTAAAAAGGCTTCCGTATATAATCTACGGCTCCCATCTTGAGGCCCTTAGCCTCGTCTTCGTCTTCATTCTTCGCCGTAATGAAAATGATGGGAATATCTTTTGTCGCATCCTCGTCCTTCAACCTCCGGCAGACCTCATATCCATCCATCCTCGGCATTGTAATATCCAAAAGAATCAAACCCGGTTTTCTGCTCCGAGCCTCGATTAGTCCCTGCTTTCCATCTACCGCACTGATAATCGTATAGCCCGCACCCGACAAAAGCTTTCCCAGCAGTTTCAGGATGTCGCTGTCATCGTCGATACACAGGATCGTAGATGCAGAAGATAGGTTTACGGACATCTTCTTCCCCTCGTTGGCCGCCAAAACATATTCATGAAAATTTCCGGCAATCCATCAGGATGTTTCCGCGCAACTTTCCAACTTGTGCCGTCAGTCATAGAGAACCTCTACTTGAAGCAAATAATCCTCAAGCCTCTTAATCTGCAGAAGGATATCTTCATCACGGCCTTCCTTCGCGGCCTTTTCTATCAACATACCGATATCGGTGATGTTTTCAAATCCATAGCCTCCGCCGGATCCTTTCATGCTATGGCCTAGGATTCGGATTGTTTCCAAATCTTTTTTTTCGAGGGCATCGTGTATGGCGGCAATATCCTTCTTCCGGTTGAACAGATAACCGGGAATCAGATCAGCCAGATCATTGTCGACATGTACAATTATTTTCCCTGACTGTTGTTCTTCCATATCTGCAATACCTCCTTCCAGAGAAACTTTTACGCTTTCTTCAAACCTTTTCCCTTCTTAACAGGACTAGAAGTGGCAAATTTCCGAATGGTCTCCAAAAGAATCGGTTTGCGGATGGGTTTCGTCAAATGGCTATCACAGCCTGATTGGAGACTCTTTTCCATATCTTCCTTGAGGGCGTGGGCAGTCAGGGCGACAATTGGGGTGGGTTTGCGTTTCTTTTCCCGCTCCAGGCGTCGGATTTCTCTCGTGGCCGTATAGCCATCCATCACAGGCATTTGCACATCCATGAGAATGAGATCGTAGGTATTGGACAGGAATTTTTCGACGGCAATCTGACCGTTTTCCGCAGTGTCAATTAGGTAGTTGGTATTTTTTAAAAAGGCCTGCACAAGGAAACGATTGTCCTCGGAATCCTCGACCAGCAGAATGTGCAGGGGACGGCTGTCTTCCGCGGGGAGTTTTTCCGGTGCCGGTGGCGTTTTTGGTTTGCGAAGGATTTCCTCTCTGCCCATGGCCACCTGAAGAGCATTTCTCAAGATATCCCGTTTAACCGGTTTGATGAGGTATCCCGTAATATCTATGGCTTTGGCCTGTATGCGGTCATTACTGCGTCTTTCCGAAGTGAGCATCAATATACTCAAGGCGGTAAAGTCTGGTTTACTGCGAATTTTCTGCGCAAGGGTGAAGCCATCCATTTCCGGCATCTGACTGTCCAGAATGGCAACGCGGAAGGGAGCTCCTTTTTTCTTCGCCTTTTCCAGTTCCTTCAGCCCTTCCGCGCCCCTCGATGCTTCAGTGACGACGCATCCCCACTGCGACAAGGTCTCCCGCAGAATTAGCCGGTTGGTGGCGTTGTCGTCAACTATGAGGATGTTCACTCCCTGCAAATCGAGTTCCGGCCCGAAAGCCGGCTTCTGTTTTTTCTCCGGCGGCGCTACTTCCAATGGAAGGGTAAAGAAGAATGTGCTGCCTTCTCCCTTTTTGCTTTCCACCCAGATTCTTCCGCCCATCAGATCGACGAATTGTTTGGAAATGGCTAAGCCCAAACCAGTGCCCTCGTATTTTCTGGTGATAGAGGTATCGGACTGGGTGAACTTTTCAAAGACAGTGTTAAGCTTGGCGGCGGGGATGCCGATTCCCGTATCCCGGACAGAAAATTGTAGAAACCGTGGCGTCTTTTCCGAAGCATCTTGTGAAACGGGGAGCACCTTAAGAACGATTTCACCCTTTTCGGTAAATTTAATGGCATTTCCCAAAATGTTCGTAAGTACCTGACGAAGCCTGGTGGGGTCTCCCTGAATACGTTGAGGGACATCGGGACTGATATGGCAGAGAAGTTCAAGATTCTTGCTGTGTGCGCGCAAAGCTATGACCTCATTAGTCTTGTCAACTACATCAAAGAGGTCATAGGGTATGTGTTCAAGAATCAACTGTCCTGATTCCACCTTGGAAAGATCGAGAATATCATTTATGAGAGTGAGAAGATTTTCCCCGGCGGACCGGAAAATCTGAACGTACTGACGTTGCTCCGTTGTAAGTTGGGAATCCCAGAGCATATCGGCCATGCCGATGATGGCGTTCATGGGGGTGCGGATTTCATGGCTCATGTTTGCCAGGAAATCGCTCTTGGCCGCGTTGGCCATCTCCGCCTGAGCGGCCAGGTCGGTGGCTTGGGCAATGGCCGTTCCCAATTGGCGATTTATATCGAGCAGTTCTTTCTCCGTTTTTTTGCGTTCGGTGATGTCGCGGACAACAGCCTGGAGAACCTGTTTACCGTCCAGTTCCATGGCATTAAGCAGTACATCGGCAGGGAAGCTCTCGCCGGTGTCGTTTCTCTTGTGCATCCACTCAAAGCGAATACTGCCTTTTTCCATCGCTGTCTTGATCATCTGGTTGGCCAGCGCCATGGAATCCTCGCCGTCGGGCTGCTTAGCCGGGGAAAAATTGGAAGGATTTTTATTGATGAACTCCTCCCGGGTCGCGCAACCGAAGACCGCTAGGGTCGCCTTGTTACAGTCGAAAAAGCCCTTCTCGTTCAGCAGCATAACCGCGTCGCTGGTTGAGTCGTAGAGTGTATGAAACTTTGTCTCCGAGCGGCTAAGCGCCTCCTCCGCGTCTTTGCGCAGAAAGGCCTCGCCGATATTCGCTGCGATGCCCTCAATCAGTTCAATCGCAGCAAGGGAAAAACACCCTTTCCTGCGATCATTAAATTGCAGCAGGCCGACGATCTGATCTTTCGTGCGAATAGGAACCAGAGCTACGGATGCGTAACCCAGGTGTATGCATTGGTTGCGTGGATTAAGCCGTGGATCCTGATCAGATGGAAGGTCGAGCAACGGGAAGGAATCGTTAGTCCAGGCGCTTCCACCTTTCGTGAAGAGCGGATTGGCCGGATCGGTCTTGCCGGAAATAACCAAACCGCAGGTGCATTCTAGATTGACGTTGCCATCTTTGTCCCTGCACACCCCGCCATCCGCGCTGCGCTCAGTCAGCGTGTTTTCCGTCAACAGAAAATCATTGGAAAAACCGCTCTGGGCAATATAAGGAAAATCATCTCCATCCCGCAGGCGAATGCCCACTGCATCGAACCCTGTCTGCGTTTTCAATACTGTGAGGACGCTCTGGATTAAATCATGCAGAGTACCCGGTTTGCTGAGGATCTGCAGAATCTCGTTGCCCATCTCGCGATAGCTCTCGGTACGCTTGCGCTCGGTTATATCCGCGAAAGTTACCACAACGCCAGCTATCCGGCCCTGTTCATAGATGGGTGTGCTCGTATACTCGACGGGAAAGCTGGTGCCATTCTTGCGCCAGAAAACCTCGGTGGACACACGATGCACATCCCCCTCAGAATAGGTTGTGAGGATCTTACACTCTTCCTGGGGATAGGGACTTCCGTCAGGTTTGGTATGGTGCCAGGTGCTGTGGCTGGGACGGTCAATAAGCTCTTTGACTTCGTAACCAAGCATCCTTGCCGCGGCCGAGTTGATGAACGTGTGTTTACCCTGCAAATCCATCCCCAGAATCCCTTCCGCCGCCGAGTCCAGGATGAGTTTATTTTGCAGGCTGAGACGAGCCAGTGCCTCCTCCGCAAGCTTGCGCTCGGTGATATCTTGGAAGGTTCCAATGACTTTGCCGTGTTCCTTATCTATTTTCCCAACCGCACGAATCTTGCGAAGGTTGCCTTTTGCCGTAATGATTTCCAATTCCACATCAAAGGGTTCACTATGCTCAATGGCACGTTGCACGGCCCGTTCAATAATCGGTCTGGACGCGGGGGCATAAAAATCTATTCCTTTGCTCACAGTCGGCTTGAAGGTCATGTCAACTTCGTGGATGTGATAAACCTCTTCCGTCCATACCTGTTCTTGTGTTACCACGTCAAGTTCCCACCCCCCAACTTTTGCCATTTCTCCGGTATCCCTTAAAAGCTGAGTACTTTTCTTCAGCGCCTCCTCCGCAAGCTTGCGCTCGGACACATCCACAAAGCATTCCAGTAGTTTCTCCTGACCATTTAGTCGAATCCTCGTCACTGTTTTCAAAATAGTCAGTCGGCTGCCGTCCATACGCAACATCTCCCGCTCCGAGTTGTCCACGGTTTTGCCCAGATCTAACACCGGACAAGACCCTTCGTTTGCGGGACACAACAACGAGTGGCACCGCTGACCCACCAGACGATCAACCGAAGCGCCAAACATAGTGGCCACATGATAATTAGCCCGTTCGATCACCCTGGTCACAGAGTCCACGATGATGACTCCGGCAGGAAGATTGTCCAACATAATGCGTTGCGTTTCCTCACTTTCGCGTAGCTGTTCCTCCGCCGTTTTGCGCTCGGTGATGTCCCTGGCTATCGCCTGGATCGCTACAGGTATTCCATTGGACATAATGGTGGATCCTTTTGTCTCCACATAAACTTCGCTGCCGTTTTTATGTCTTATCCTGAACTCAACAGGGTTATTTTGAATACCGGTTTCCTGAATTTCCTGTAATGTTTTGAATGCAAGCGGAAGTTGATCTTCGCTCAAGAACGAGACAAAATTTAGGGAAGGGATCTCTTCCCTTGTATAGCCAAACCCATTCAAGGCGGCGGCGTTGGCATCGATGAAGCGGCCTTCAAAATCAAAGGTGTAAACAAAATCGAGCGAACGATCGAAAAGAGCCTTGTACCGCTCATCGCTCTCCCGCAGCAAGGATTCCGCCCGCTTGCGCTCTATGACACGGCCAAGACGCTGGGCGACGGCTTTTATCAATTGCCGCTCCTCAATTAAGAACGGTCCTTCATCGCTTGCCTGCCGCTCCTCCAGATAGCATACATCAATTTGTCCGGCTGGTTTGCCGTACACCATAATTTTTTCGGCCTGCATCCAGGACGTTTCCCGGAAGTGTTCCGTCTGGAAGGTCTGTCCTTCCATTGTGATTTTGGCCTCGGTTATCTCAGGAAACTGCATTGCCGGAGGGAGGAGGTAAGTGGTTTTCTTAAGTAGTTCTTCTAATGGGATATTCGGTGTCTCTATCAGGGCCGAGATGCTGTAAAGACAGTTCAGTTCCTTAAAGCGCTCTTTAAGAGCCCACTCCGCCTTATTGCGCATTAACGCTTCGCCGATATTTGCGCTGATCAACTCAAAAAAGCTGATCGTATCGAGCGAAAGAGAATCTATCTTCCGATTATTGAGCTGTAATAGACCAACGATTTTCTGATTCTCAAAGATAGGTATCAGAGCCAGGGAACCATAACCTTCATGCATACAGCGGTTGCGGGGATGAAGCCTCGGATCCTTTTCGGCCGGGAGCTCCAGTAGAGAAAATGAGTTGTTTGTCCAGAAACTTCCGCCGGGAGTGAAAAGAGGATTCGCCGGATCGGTCTTTCCGGAAATTACCAGCCCACAGGTGCATTGCAGGGAAACATGGCCATCTTTGTCCCGGCACAAACCGCCATCTTTGCCGTGCTCAACCAGTGTATTTTCAGTAAGTAGAAAATCATCGGAAAAACCGTTTTGGGCAAAATACGGAAAATCATCCCCGGCTTGCAGGCGAATGCCCACTGCATCAAAAGCCAACCACTTTTTGATTGAGGATATAACGGCGTTGAGCATATCAGGCAAGGCACGGGAGGAATTAAGGATGCCCAGAAGTTCGTATGAAAGAGTATGGCGGCGCTCTATCTGTTCGCGGTGGTGATACTCTTCGCTGACATCGCGGAAGACGAGCACGGCCCCGATGAGTCCTCCTGATACATCGTGTATGGGCGCGCAACTGTCGGCGATCTGGAACTGGGCGCCGTCGCGGGCGATGAGCGCGGTGTGCGTAGCCATTCCAATGACGCGGTTCTCGCGTAGGGTTCGGCCGACCAGGTTTTCGGCCTCCTGACGGGTTTCGTTATGGATGGTATGGAATACCTCGACAATGGGCCTTCCCCTGGCCTCTTCTGTGCTCCATCCGGTGAGTTTCTCTGCAGCGGTGTTGAGGTTTATTATGTTTCCCCCGGCATCGCAGGTGATTACGCCGTCGCCGATGGAGCGCAACGTGGCCGACAGGTATTCTTCGCTCATCCGCAGTTCGTCCTCCGCCTTCTTGCGCATGAGAATATCTGTTTCAATAAAATTAGCCATGTCGTTGAAGTTCGCGGATAGATCGCCGATCTCATTTGCGGAAGAAATGTCGCTACGGGCGGTATAGTTACCCGACGTAATTTCGGCAATCTCATTGCGCAGGCGTTCAATGGGTCGCAAAATGCTGCTAAACGCATGTGAGATTATAATTATCACAACGCACAACGTGATGGCGATAAAAGCCAATGCTAAAAAAATGTATTGCCGCAGTTGAGATTGAAAAGAAGTTAATTCGGCATTAGTACGCTTATCAAGTACGTACATGAACTGCTCGATAGGAGCCATTATTCGTGCTTTTTCATTTGAATATTCATCGCTATACAAAAGGTTAATCGCATAATCACGGTTCGGCGCGCGGCGCACGGTAAAATTGCCATGGCCATCGTCATACAACCCCTTCATGGCGGCAAAAGCCTGTTTTTCCATATTGACGAGATGGTCTGAATTAGCCTGAGATTGCCTGAGCAAGTTGAATTCCTGTTGGGTAAAACCTTCACGACGCATCAATTCCTGCAAAGCTATTGTTTCTCCCTGGGCGACAGCCGGGCCCCGGCCTACACCGGCAAGATGCCAATAGGTGGAGGCATAATGTGCCGGACGCGGCTGTTTACCGTTACGGATATCGAGTATCTCGAAGTAGCGTTTATCATAGATTGGATTGCCCGTAGAGACGTAACTGCGCGCCATACGGGTCAGATCTTCGGAGCTTTGAAATAATTCCATAGCAAGTGAAAAAGACCGGAAACGATGTTCTTCACTATGTGCAACATCTTCTTGAGTATTGAGCGCCTGAAAAACAACGATTACTATAATGGTAAGAAGAAGGATTATGGTAACAGCGAATAGCTTGTAAGAATTGCTAATTTTCATTGCATTTCCTCACTTGCCAATGCTTATTTAAGGATGAATTATGAGTTGCCACTTTTCAAACAACGTTATTGACTGTACAACTTATTTTTAAACCAATACCTTACTAAAAGCAAATATTTATTTGTGAATTTTCAATACAATTTACCTTGTGGTAAATATTCCTTTGACACGCAGGACCATTATTAATATACTCCCACTCCATGAAAAAATGAGCGCTTATTAAAAAAAGGAGACCGGATAATGATTACATTGATTGCAACTTTAAAGGTCAAAGAAGGAAAAATGGAAGAGGCGATCAACGCTCTGAAAGAAATCGTACCCAAAGTTAAAGCCAGCGAACCGGGGTGCCTGGAATATATACCCCATACTGTCCGCGGCGATGAAAGAACCATTATCTTTTATGAAAAATATATTGATAAAGACGCCTTTAAACTTCATTCCGCCAATCTTATGAAAAATATGGAAAGTCTTTTCCCTCTGCTGGAACCGGGTATGGATGTTAAAACCTGTTACGAGATTATCCAGTAATGTATCAGGAAAAATTTAATGAAACAAATTATCGAATTGCTGAAAACCGTTATCAGAGTAATTATTTATAGAATAAAAAACGGGAAAACCGATATCAAGCCGTTTAGCGCGATGATTCAGATGCTCAAGTTCAGGGCAACTTGGAACAGGCGCGATCTTGATTATGTACCTGAAGGAAACCTGCCGCCGGTGTTCATGTCCGCAAGAGAGGCGGCGAAGCTAATTCCCGATGGGGCGACAGTTATTTCAACGGGAATAGCCGGAAACAGCAGATGTTCAACCTATTTCTGGGCGGTCAGAGACAGATATGAGAAAACAGGCAAACCAGGAGGCCTTACCTGGATTGTTATTGCCGGTGTCGGCGGCAGGGGCGAAGCTCCCGGAACCGTTGAAGAGCTGGGATTGCCCGGTTTGTTGAAATGCCATATATCGGGACACCTGGAAACTCACAAGTCACTGCTCAAACTGGGTGAGGAGGGGAAGCTTGAAATTCATACCATGCCTCAGGGTGTAATGGCGCATCTTATTGAGGGGCAGGGTAAAGGGATTAAAGAGATTTCGAGCGCCGTCGGAGTTGGAACGTTTCTTGATCCGAAAACAGGCGGCGGAACGAATGTTGTAACGAAAAAAGGCAAAAATCTTGTTCGGTCAAACGGCGATACTCTGATCTATACACTTCCTGATATACAGGTTGCGGTATTCAGCGCGCCTTACGCGGACAGGGACGGGAATATTTATTTTAAAAACGCGGCTACGATTACTGAAGATTATGATGCCGCTGCCGCGGCCAAAGCCAATGGCGGCCTCGTGCTGGTGACGGTCTGCGATATAATCGAATCGAATCCTGAAGAAATATCTGTTCCCGCGTCCATGATTGACGCGATAGTGGTGAACCCGAGAAATGAACAGACAGGCGGTGTTCTTCAGAGACAGTATTTACCGATGTTCACCGAGGGCGCGAAAACTGACATAGTAGGCGCGTACAATCTTGTTAAGCTTGCCAACACATTTACGGGCATAACGCCGATAAGAGATTCGGTGGATAACGCCATTGCCAGAATGGCCGCTTCGCTTTTTGTTAAGGTAACGACGCCGGGCTCGCTTATAAATATCGGCATTGGACTTCCCGAGGAAGTAAGCCGCATCCTGTTTGAGAGCGGACTTTATAAACAATTGACCTTTACCACGGAAAGCGGTGTATATGGCGGCATGCCCGTATCCGGGATGTATTTCGGCGCCTCGATAAATCCTTTGAAGCTGATCAGTTCGGCGAAGATGTTCCGTATTTATGAAAAAGACCTTGAGGTTACCGTGCTCGGATATCTTGAGGTTGATTCCGACGGTAATGTCAATGTGTCAAAAAGAGGGCCACTGATCAGCAATTACGTCGGCCCGGGCGGTTTTCCCAACCTTGTGACCAACGCCAAAACAATAATTTTCATCGGCAAATGGAGCGAAGGCGGAAAGTATAAGATTAAAAATGGAAAGCTCGCGATTAAAAAACAGGGAAGTCCGAAGTTTATCAAGAGAGTAAACGAGATATCCTTCAACGCGAAAGGCGCCGTCGCCAAGGGAACAAAGGTTTATTATGTGAGCACTGTCGGAATATTTCAGCTCACTTCCGGGGGGCTGGAATTAATAAGAGTCATGCCCGGAGTTGATATAAAGAAGGATATAATCAATGCCAGCGGGGCAAAAATTTCAGCGAAAGAAAATGTGCCGCTGGTGAGCAATGATCTGGTTACGGGAGAAGGTTTTTTACTTAAATTTGAGCGTATTAAAGACGCGGCTAAAATGGCCGCAAGAGCGAAGGAAAGGGAGGCAGAATTATGTTTAAAGGAAAGAATATAGTTATAACAGGCGGGTCTTCAGGACTTGGACTGGCCACGGCGAAAGAGCTGGCGGCAAGGGGAGCTGTTGTTATTTTGATTGCGCGCAATAAGGAAAAACTTGAGGCGGCGAAAAATGAGATAATGAAAATAGGCGGCTCGGTGCATGTATTCTCATCAGATGTGTCTAAGATTGAATCTATAACAGAGACATTTAAAAAAATTGAGGCTGAGGTTGGTCCTCCTGATATATTAATCAACTCAGCCGGAATACTCCGCGAGGGATATTTTGATAAGCTTCCCGTTGAAACTTTCCGGGAAGTGATCGAGACAAATTACTTCGGAGTCCTTAATTCAATCAAGGCCGCCCTGCCTTTTATAATCAAACGCAACGGCCGGATAGTTAATATATCTTCTGTAGCGGGTCTAATGGGTGTTTTCGGTTATACAACCTATTGCTCATCAAAATTCGCTCTCGTCGGCCTTACGGAGTCTCTCCGGTATGAGATGAAGCCGCTCGGCGTAAAGGTTCATCTTGTGTGTCCTTCCGAGTTTGCTTCGCCCATGACCGAGCACCTTAACGATACAAGAACACCTGAGAATAAAGCCCATACCCTGACGATACCTGAATACGATATTGATACAATGGTAAAAGATACTATAAAAGGAATAGAAAAAGGGAAATTCCTGATTGTGCCTGGTAAATTTTGCAGGTTAACGATTTTGGGCGCAAGGCATTTTCCCGCAATAACCAGATTTGTTTCCGATTTCAGGATTCGACAGGTGTTCGTGAACCGTAATATATAGTAAGAGCTGGTACAATAAGATACCCTGTCTAATCTTTTACCATTTTTAAATCAAAGATGATATTGAGGCGGCAGTGAAACTCGAATTACAGAAACGAAGTGAACTGTAATTCGTTAGTTGAACTGTCCCATGTAAGTGGGGCTAGGCGGAGGCGACGAGGCGTATTAGTAATACGTTGAGGAAGCCGACAACGACGCCAACAAAAATAGCGCTTTGATTTAGAATTGGTATTATTTAAAATCTTTCAATGCCGACTTATGGTCGTGAAGCGGCTTTAAGGAAATCTCCGTTCCGCCTTCGCCGTTAACGCCATAATCAAACGGATTATCCAGGTCTCTAATTAAAAAAACCATATAGGTTATCAGGAAAGTAACCAGCAAGGTGAAAAAGAGCGACGCGTAAAAAGGTTCAATTTTCATTACGATCAGACCGAGTGCCGTCAGGAACCCCATAGCTTCCACAATTGCGTAAGCTGAACCAATAAAGTCGGTGTCTCTGACTGTATCAATTCTCAGGATCATTTTTCTGATGTTGTTTTGTTCGTTCTTCATTTTTACAATATAAGCGGGTTGAATACCTTCTTTATCCAGTTCAACAAAAAATTCATTCATCGCGCTGATTCTATCCAGCATCGATTTTGTTCTTTCCTTTTTGTAGAACCAATCCATCAATGGTTTAATGAATGACTTCTGAAATTCAATAAATTGATGAGCGGTGGCGGAGTTCTTACTCTTATAGATAGTGTAGGCATCATCAAACAATGATTTCAGTGATGCCGTAAGCTCGCTGGGGATTTTTTCACTTTCCTTATAATCGGAAAGCACTCCGGTAATAAGAAATCCGATCAGGAAGATGGTGCCCGCTACCAAACTGGTAAAAAGGGCATTTAACTCCATAATCTCGAATCCGAATTTATGAGAAAGAAACTTTAATATAGTTACTAAAATGATCACAGGCATTACTTTGAATGCGACGGACCATTTCTGCCAGATTATTTTTGTGGAATTCATAATTTTATTTTCTTTAGGATAAAAATTTTTTCAGGCGGCGAACATATAAGGAATAATCATATGTGTCAATTTAATATTTTGATAATTTCTTATCAAACAATCCCCCTGATTATTCAAACCTCAAAGCGTCAATAGGATTAAGCAGAGAAGCCTTGTAGGCCGGATAGAAGCCGAAGAAAATACCTACCAGACCGGAAAAGCTAAACGAAAGCAGAACCGATAGAGGCGAGACAACGGTCGGCCATCCCACCACGGCGGACAGAATGGCGGAACCGCTACTTCCGATAATGATTCCGATAATACCCCCGATCATAGACAGGGTCAGAGCCTCAATAATGAACTGAATCCGGATATCCCAGGTCTTTGCCCCGACGGCCATGCGAATGCCGATTTCCCGTGTTCTTTCGGTGACGGAAACGAGCATGATGTTCATGATACCGATACCGCCGACCAGAAGAGATACTGAGGCAATTGCGGCCAGAAGCAGGGTCATGATATTGGTGGCCTGTTCCGCCATTTGCAGCATTTGGGTCAGATTCCTGACCGTGAAATCATCTTCCTTTGTCGGGCCGCTACGGTGTCTCTGGCGCAGCAGATCCGTCACCTGTCTTTCCGCTATGGTAAGGTCTTCTGTGCTTCTGGCCTTGACCATTATCGAACGTACCATCCCCGGAAAAGTCGTTCCGAAGATTTTCTTCTGCGCCGTGCTTATGGGGATTATGATAGTATCGTCCTGATCCTGACCCACAAGGGACTGTCCCTTGGATTCCAGAACACCGATGACCATAAAGGGAATCTTCTTGATTCTGATGATCTGACCGATAGGGTCAATGCTCCCGAAAAGGTTGTCAACGACGGTCTGACCTAAAATGCATACCTTCGTTGCATTGCGGACATCCTGATCCGTCATATTCCTTCCCTCTGTGAGTCCGCAATCCTTGATTTCCAGAATACCTGGGGTTGTTCCCTGGATGCTTGTAGACCAGTTCTGGTTGCCGTACACCACTTGGGCGGCTCCGTTGTGCGTGGGGGCCACCGTGGAAACGGCGGAACATTCCCGCAAAATGGCATCTGCATCATCACGTGTCAATGTGGATTGACTGCCTCCTCCCATTCTGATGCCTCCCTGCGTGGAACTGCCGGGGACGACAATAAGGAGGTTGCTGCCGATACTGGATATTTGTTCGGAGATCTTCTGGCTTGCCCCTGTGCCCACAGCCAGCATGGTGATGACGGCGCTGACACCGATAATGATTCCCAGCATGGTGAGAGATGAGCGCATCTTGTTAACCCACAATGCTCTTAAAGCAATTCGGAGAGTGGAAAGAATGCTGATCATGATTTTTTTACCTCCTCATCGCTGATTACATGGCCGTCAACAAACCGGATTATCCGCTTGCTGAAGGTGGCAATGTCCGGCTCATGAGTGACGAGGATAATTGTCGTTCCGGAATCCCGGTTTAACTGAACAAGGAGTTCCATGATTTCGATACTCGTTTTCGTATCGAGATTTCCTGTCGGCTCATCGGCCATCAGAATAGGGGCGTCATTGACCAGCGCCCGGGCAATAGCCACCCGCTGTTGCTGACCACCGGAGAGCTGATTAGGATGGTGGTATTCACGACCTTCCAGACCCAGCATTTTCAGGGACGCCAGAGATTTCTTTTTTCGTTCTTTCGCCGGGATATGATTGTAAAGAAGGGGAAGTTC
>JAPLJP010000144.1 GCA_026388535.1 Deltaproteobacteria bacterium
TCTGCCTTCATGACGGTCCGGGAATACGGAGCCTGGTTTTTTTCAAGGGTTGTCCTTTGCGCTGTATCTGGTGCCAGAACATCGAATCATGGAAGATGGAACCAGAAATAGCCTTCAAAGCTCATCTTTGCATTAACTGCGGAAGGTGTGTAGAAAAATGCCCCGAGTATGCCTTGCCGGAAGTGGGTAAAAGGGACGCAAAACATTGCCGTTACTGCTTTACCTGTACCGATAGTTGTCCATCCGGCGCCATGACGCGCTTTGGCATCTCCCGGTCTGTGGAAGAAATCGTGGAAGAGTTGCGTCCCGAGTTCTCTCTGTTCAGGACCTCTGGAGGCGGTGTGACCTTTACCGGCGGTGAGCCGACACTCTATCCAGATTTTACCAGCAGGCTGGGCAAGATTCTACGCGCCGAAGGAATTGATGTTGCCCTGGAGACCTGCGGATTCTTCAACATGGAGATGCTGCGGCCTCTTCTCCAAGAACTGCAACTGGTGCTCTTCGATATCAAAGTCTTTGACGAAGCGCAGCACCGGCGGTTATGCGGTGTGGAAAACACGGTGATCAAGAAAAATCTGAAGTCCCTTGTGGATGCCTGGAACAGAGAGGAGGGCCCTTTTATCTGGCCGCGCCTTCCTATTGTACCGGGAATGACCGATGGGCACGATAATATAAAAGGCTGGGCCAGCTTTCTTCGCGGACTGGGAATATCTTTTCTTACCATAGTGCCCTATCACACCATGGGGGTGAACAAACGCCGATGGCTGGGGCTCCCCGCGAGTCTTGAGTTGCGCGTGCCCATGGATGCGGAGCTTAAGTTAATCGAACAGTTGTTTTTCGCCGAGGGGATCAGGGTGTATAAACCCGGCGAGGAAAACGTGCAAGAACATTTAAAATTGAACGGCACAAAAAGTTTTACACGATTTTAAATCAGTGATAGGTAAATTATAAAGATAAAATATCACGTCCCCATCAAAATAAATTTATCACGAAAGGAACACAGCCATGCAGAATTTTGTTTTTGAAAATCCGACAAAAATTATATTCGGCAAGGGCCAGATTCCCAAGATAGGAAAAGAAACCGCTCGTTTCGGCAGAAAGGCCTTATTGGTTTACGGCATGAGCAGTATTCTGAAAAACGGCATTTATGATCAAGTAACGGATTCTCTTAAAAAAGCTGGGGTTGAATTCGTTGATTTTCCGGGCGTGAAATCAAATCCTGTTCTTTCACATGTAAACAAAGGAATCGAACTGGCGCGTAAAGAAAATGTGGATGTTATACTGGCTGTCGGCGGCGGGAGCGTGATTGACGCCGCAAAATCCATCTCCGCGGGCGTTAAGGCAAATCACGATGTCTGGGATTTCTTTACCTTCAGCAAACCCATCACAGGCGCCCTTCCCGTCTTAACGGTTGTAACTATTTCGGCAAGCGCTTCAGAGATGAATGCCGGCGCCGTTGTCACAAAAGAAGACGGCTGTCAAAAGTACTGCATTGTGTCTCCCCTGATTCAGCCGAAGGTTTCCATTCTGGATCCGACGGTTCTGTTCTCGCTGAGCCCCGAATACAGCGCGTTTAGCGCTGTGGATGTTATCACTCATATGCTGGAGGGATATTTCAACAATACGGCTCCGGCCAGTCCTCTGCAGGACAGGCTGGTCGAGGCGCTGATGCGGACAGTAATGGAGAGCACTGATATTATCATGAAAGAGCCGGATAACTATGACGCGCGCGCCAATATGATGTGGAGCGCCATCCTCGGGTTTAACGGATTGACCACCTCCGGCATGGGTCAGGTACAGATGCCCGCGCATATGATCGAACATTCTTTAAGCGCCATTTATAATATTGCCCACGGAGCAGGGCTGTCTATCGTTCTACCCGCCTGGATGTCCTACACGCTGGATACAAAAACCGAAAGGCTGGCCAAATTCGCACGAGAAATCTTTCAGGTTAAGGGACGCGGTTCAAAGCAAGTTGCGGAAAAGGGCATCGCCTGCCTTAAATTGTGGTTTGAATCCATCGGAAGCCCCGTGTCTTTGAAAGCCGCTAAAATTCCTGAAAGTGATATTGACACAATCGCGAAAAACGCCTTCGCCCTTTCTCAGGTATGGTTTTATGAAGGCTACTCAAAAGAAGTAATTACCAAGATACTGATGAACGCCCGTTAATCTCGTCCGCGTATTTCAGCAGAGGGAAATTTTATTAAAATTAACTTTCCTGTTAATTATATGCTTTCCATGTCCCCCGCTGGCGGGGGATTAAGGGGGTGGATGTATTAACGCAGCCGCTTCGAACTGTTCGGGGAGTAGTCTCCACAATATCCACCTCCGTCACTGCGTGACACCTCCGCTGGCGGAGGATATCCAAGTTAAGAATGACAAACAGGGGAATTTTTAAAGACCTAAAATAGATATAATCAGACTACGTATTGCTTTCCCTTTTTCAAGGTTAGAAAGGCAAGGGCCACACCGCTCAACACAACAATATTTATCAGCCAGAGATAGTGATACGATCCAAATTTATCGTAAATAACACCACCCAAAACCGGACCGATAGCGCCGCCGACACCAATAAAAAAGGTCAAAAGGCCATAAATTGATCCCATAACATGCCTGCCGAAGCGGTTAGCGATAAGGAGCGGCAAAATGGGTGCGAGTGAACCGTATCCAAATCCGTACACAAGGGCGGCAATATAAAGTTGGAAGATGCTATGAACATTAAGCAACAATATAGTTCCGGCGAGCATAAACGATATCCCGATGAAAGAGCCATATTTAGGGTCTCTTATTTTGTCAGTTATCCAGCCAAATAGGAATTGCCCCATAAAGCCGGTTATACTGATAGCGGCAAGAGAAGCGGCCGCAGCCATTTTTTCAATGCCATTGTCTGTAGCATACGCCACCTGATGCACAAAAACAGACATGCTGATCATAACGGCCAACCCCTGACAGATAGCCAGCGTCCAAAAACGGGAATCTTTGAAAAGAGTCAGGGTGGAAACTTTATGAACCATCTGTGCCGTTGATGATTGATGGGTTATTGTTGTATTATCTCCATCCGGTAAAAGACCATATGCTTCCGGATTTGTTTTCCTCATCAGCGTCTGGGAAACAAGAACTCCGATTATCAGCATAATAAAACTTAAAGCCATAAGTCCGAACCGCCAGTTGAACATTACAACAATATATCCGGCCAGCGGCGTCAGCATAACAGTCCCCAGACTTATTCCCATGGAAGCAATTCCGATAGCCAGCCCCCGCTTGTTGATAAACCATTTGCCAACGGAAGAACTACAGGCGACAACACCCATTCCTGCCGAACCCAACCCGACCATTAACCCATAACTGAGATACAAACCAAAAGGGGTGTTGACAAAGCCGGTCAGAACATAACCGCAGGCGGCAATTAAAGCGCCCGCCGTTATTATCCAGCGCGGCGCGATTCGATCCAGCATTCGGCCGACAAAGATCGCGCCGAAAGAATAAACGAGCATGTTGATAGCGGCCGCCAGCGATATTACCGAACGTGAAAGGCCGAATTCCGCCGCCATCGGTTTGAGAAAGACGCCGAAGCAGTAACGGGCTCCGTAATTTATTCCCATTACCAGAAAAGCGCCGCCTACTATGTACCAGCCCCAATAAATTTTCTGATTCTTTTCCATTGATACATCCACACGCTAACTAATACCATTTCGATTTCAAAGGATAACGCGGCGGCAAGGAGGAGGCTCCGCAGGCGTATAACTAATACGTTGAGGAAGCCGACGACGCTGCCAACAAAGTTAGCCAAAGAAAGCGAATTGGTATAATATCCGCCGATTTCTTTACCATTAAATCTTTTTATTAGGAATAAATATCTCTGATAAAAAGAAACAAAGAATAAATTGTTGCGGAGTTATTCTTCGCCTATTTATATTTCTTCGATAATGTCTTTGTGTTATTCGGAAGTGGATCAGCGTTTGACTTTCGCGGTGGTGGTAATAATTTTTTTGGCATTCCTGAATTTATCTTTCTTCACCATTTGCCGCAGTCCCGCTACGGTCTTGATGCCGTAATCATTGGTTAGCATATTGACGATAAAAGATGGCAATGCCCCGCACGGATCACCAAGAACCTGATAGATAACTTCAGTCTTATCCGTGCCCCTGGGTATCAAAGTGCAATCAATGATCGAAAGCGGCGTCCGCACGATATCTTTACTTAGCTTATAAGATGTTTTTATTCCTTCCGTATGACAATAAACAGTGCCCGTTGACTTATCAATAGACCACAACGATTTGGCCACGGCATCCCGATCGCTTACGGGAAAGGGCAGATCCGTTAAACTATAGAAATAGACAACATCTCCCCCGCTTTTCATGTCAGGGGTATTGATCAGGGCCGCCTCTTTGCACAAAAATATATATTCCGGCATTACGGAAATATCGCGAATAACAGCCTCTAAAACAGCGATCGGTGCATCTACAATGCCCACAGCTTTTATTTCATCAACACTGCTTCTGATTGTTGGCCGGGCGTATCCCTCAATTCCATCCGATTCTCCGATTTTTTTCCAGTTGTCATCTGCCGCCCATGCCGCACCAATAAGTATATAAATAATAAAAATCGTAAACGTACTGAGCTTGAGAATTTTCACCATATTTACTCTTCGCCTTTGTACATCTCTTCGATGATATCTTTGTACTGCGCTGAAATGGATTTGCGTTTGACTTTCATGGTGGGGGTTACTTCACCGTCTTCAGTATAGAGCTTCTTATCCAGCAGATGGAATTTGCGGATGTTTTCCACGCGGGCGATTTGGTTGTTTACCTTGTCTATTTCCCCGGAGATAAGTTTTATTACTTCTTCCGTGCGGGTAAGGGTGGCAAAAGTGGTATATTGAACTTTGTGATCCTGCGCGTATTTGACAACATTTTCTTCATCAATGACGATCAGCGCGGTGATGTATTTGCGCCTATCGCCGATGACAACAGCGTCTGTAATATAAGGAGAGAACTTCAGCAGATTTTCAATGTATTGCGGCGCGACGTTTTTACCGCCGGCCGTAATTATCAAATCTTTTTTGCGGTCGGTGATTTTCAGATAACCTTCCGAGTCTATTTCTCCCACATCTCCGGTATGAAACCAGCCACCCTCCAGCGCTTCTGCTGTCGCCTCCGGCTCCTTGAAATAACCCTGAAAAATTCCGCCGTGGCGAATCAATATTTCACCGTCTTCGGCTATTTTCACTTCGGACCCCGGCAAGGCTCTGCCCACCGTTCCCAGTTTGAAATGCTCTTCATCGGAGATATGCGTGATGCCCGTGGTCTCGGTAAGTCCGTAACCTTCACGGATCGGAATGCCGATGCTTTGAAAGAATTTCAGAATCTCATGCGAAATGGGTGCGGCGCCGGAAAATCCCAGACGCACACGATCAAATCCCAACCGCTCCTTAAGTTTCCAGAAAACGCAAAAGTAGGCAAGTTGATAACCTAAATATAAATACCAGGGCACTGGTTTCTTGGCGAGTTTAAAGTTGTTGTATCTTGTGCCGATCTTGTAGGCAAGATTGAAAGCGGTGCGCTTGAGCCAGGTGGCATCAGCCATCTTCAGCACAATGCCGGAATGGTACTTCTCCCAAATCCGCGGCACCGCATGAAATAGCGTGGGAGAAACATCGCGCAGGTCGTTCATGACCGTGTCGGTATTTTCGGTAAAATTGACAATATGCCCCGCCCACATGTGCATCATTAAATCGAATATCTGCTCATAGACATGATTGAGCGGCAGAAAAGAAATAGTTTCATCGTCCACGCTCAATTTGGTGATTTTTTCATTTGCACGGGCTATCCATAAATAATTCTGATGGCCAATCATCGCGCCTTTCGGCGGACCTGTTGTACCCGATGTGTAAATGATGGAAGCTGTCTCTTCAGTTTTGCCTTCATCCACAATTTTTTCATACATACCGGGATTGGCCTGATCTTCCTTCGCGCCCAGTTCCAGAAGATTATCGAAGCTCATCAGCATGGGATCATCAAAGTGTTTAAGACCTTCCATATCCCAGACCACTATTTTTTTAAGATGAGGCGTTCGTTCGCGACACGCCAGCGCCTTATCAAACTGTTCTTCATCTTCACAGAAAAACACAACTGATTCGGAATGCCCGATAACATATTCGCACTCCGCTGTCGGATTGGTTGTATAAACGCCGACGAATATTCCGCCCAGCGACATCACTCCCATGGCCGAGAAGAGCCACTGCGGCTTATTCTCTCCGACAATCGCCACATGATCGCCGCGCTTTACACCCAATGCGCGCAGTCCCATCGCCACCTTCTTCACATTTTCGTAATACTGCGTCCAAGCAATATCATGCCAGATACCGTAATCCTTCATGCGCATGGCAACACGGTCGGGCTGTTTTTGTACCAAAACTCTCAGCGCCTGGGGCAGGGTTTTCATTTCTTCTTTATTCATACTGTTCATACCTCACCGGAAACGCACTTTTCGACGATATCTTTTGTAACCCTTGACCGATGTTTCCGTGGCAATGCCCAGATAGAATTCCTTGACATCGTTGTCTTCGCGCAGAACTTCCGGTTTATCGGCGCGGACAATACGCCCGTTTTCCATTAGAAATGCGTAGTGGGAATATTTAAGCGCCATATTCACGTTTTGCTCCACAAGCAGAATCGTCATGCCCTGCTGATTGATCTTCTGAATTATTGTAAATATCTCTTTGGTAAGCAAAGGCGAAAGTCCCAGCGATGGTTCATCCAGCATGAGAAGTTTTGGGCGGCTCATCAGCGCCCGTCCGATAGCCAGCATCTGCTGCTCACCGCCGCTTAAATGCCCGGCCTGTTGATTTCTACGTTCATTCAAAATGGGAAATTGCTTAAGGATGCCATCAATATCTTCCTGAATTCCCCGCCTGTCTTTGCGGGTGTAGGCACCCATGAGAATGTTTTCCATCACGGTAAGTTCGGGAAAAACTTCGCGTCCTTCCGGCACATAGCTGATGCCTAGCCGGACGATCTCTTCCGTATCCATGCGATCTATTCTTTTGCCCATAAACTCGATGGTTCCTTTTTCCGGCTGATCGTCCTCCAAAAGGCGCATTATCGTTTTGAGGGTGGTGGTTTTCCCCGCGCCATTACTGCCTAAAAGCGCCACAATATCCCCCTGCTTGATTTCAAAGGAGATGCCGTGCAGAGCCCGAATCAGATCGTACCAGGTTTCGATATTTTTTATCGAGAGCATCAGTCCTCCTCTCCCAGATACGCGGCGATGACGTCGGGGTTCTTCTGCACTTCCTGCGGGGTGCCTTCAATAATTTTCACGCCCTGGCTGATGGCCAGGATTCTGTCGGAAATACCCATCACCATATTCATGTCATGCTCGATGAGCAGAATTGTCACTTTATAGTCTTCCTGAATATCCTTGATCCATATGCGCAGGTCATCTTTTTCTTCCGTGTTCATTCCGGCTGATGGTTCATCCAGAAGCAGAACTTTCGGCTCCAACGCCAGCGCACGTCCCAGTTCCACAAGTTTGCGCTTGCCGTAAGGAAGGTTGGAAACAAACAAGTCTCGCAGAGCCTGAAGATCCAGAAAATCAATTATGTGTTCGATAATCTCCCTGTGCCTTATTTCTTCTTTAGCGGCGGGAGAGCGTCTGCCTAACATAAAAGCACCACCAAGAATGTCAGTCTTCATGTGGATGTGGCGTCCCAACATGAGGTTATCCATAACGGTGGCATTGCCGAAAAGCTGGATGTTTTGAAATGTGCGCGCCACTCCTTTGCGGGCGATAGTATCCGGACGCATGCCGACAAGATTCTCATTTTCTAAGAAAACCCCGCCCTCGTTTGGCTTGTAAATGCCGCTGATCATATTGAAGATTGTGGTTTTCCCGCTTCCGTTGGGGCCGATAATAGAAAATATTGTATTAGGCTCGACTTCAAAGCTGACATTATTAACAGCCTTGATGCCGCCGAAAGAGATGCTCAGGTTTTCCACTTTAAAGTGCGCCATAAGCTGCGAACCTTCGGTGCCGTAAGCATTAACAGCACATTTTAATGTAGAGGCGGGGCTACTGCCCCGCCTCAGGTTTTGCTATTTTTTCTTCTTCCAAGTTGCCAGGTCGTTGGGTGTCCAGTCCTGTAGCAGGATGTAAGAACCACCCGGCCCGCATTTCTGAATCTGGATCGAATCTGTACCCTGGTGGATCTTCGGGGTCCAGGTAACCTTGGGGCCTATGGTCTGATGATCCTTTATGGAATTCAAAGCCTTCAAGCATGCTTGCGTACTCAGTTTCGGCCCTACACGTTTGAGGGCTTCCACGAGAGGATCTGCAAAGACAACTCCTGCGAGGAAGAAGGTGCCCCACCGTTCCTCAGGAGAGTACTTCTTTCCGGCCTCACGGTACATGTTCAAGAGGGGATGGTCCGCTGTGGGCGTCATGCCGAAAGCGCCGGTTATGACACCCTCCCAGAGACCGCCCGTTATCTTGAGCATTAGCCCGTAGTCCGACAGGGTGTTGGAGGACACCCACTGAGGCTTGTAGTCGACGGTGGCACAGGTCTTCAGGGTAATAGCGGCCACGGTGGGATTGACAAACATAATGACCACTTCGGCGCCGGAATTCTTGAATTTCAGCATCTGGGAGGAAAGGTCTTTCTCTCCGGGTTCAACCGGGATCTCCTCAACGAATTTCATTTTGTAAGTGGCTAGTCTTTTTTTGGCCCCGTTAAGCCCGTCCTTGCCATAGGCGTCATTCTGGAAGAAGAACGCTATTTTCTTGGCCTTGAGTTTTTCCACCACGTATTTCGCAAGAATGCTGCCCTCATCCTCGTACAAAGGATACACGGCGAACAAATAGGGTTTCACCGGAAAGACGAAATCAGTAATAGCAGCGGACGGCCCAACCCAGATCACCTTATTTTCTGCGAGATAATCCATAACTGCCAGACCGCAGGCTCCTCCCACGCCGCCCACAAAGGCGAAGATGCCCTCTCTCTCGACGAGTTCCTTGACCACGGCCTTGGTCTGGGCCGGATTGTACTGGTCATCCCGGATGAAGTACTTGATCTTCCTGCCGTGGATACCGCCCTGTTCATTGACTACATTGAACAGCAGACCGCTCCCCCTAGCCACCGAACCCCATGGCGCGGCCGGTCCTGTCTGCGGCCCCCACTGGGCAATACGGATTTCCTTATCATCGAAACCCGGCTTGGCGGCGGCATTGGCAAAGATTGAAATCGCAAAAATTGTGCATACAATCATTACAGCGACTACTACTTTTTTCATAACGACCTCCTTTGGCTCAAATACTTTGGATGATTTATTTTACACTTCTGCTAAAAACTCTTTTACTCCCTCAACCCTTGTACCAGTTTCCCTTTTCTTTTAAAAAAGTAAAACTGTAGTTATAGATGCTATTAGGTCCCGCGTGAGTGAAGGTTACTTCCACCTCCACCTGAACAAACTTATCCACGCCGGGATAGTTCTGCCTGTTATCGTTATCACGCAAGCGATAAATTCTGATAATCTTATACTCATTGATTGACAAAGGAGAATTTTCGGCGATGTCCTTAAGGAACTCTTCATAGGAATGAGTTCGCTTATAAGCAGATGATGGCGCCAGAAGAGCATAGACCTGCCGGGAATTTTTTTCTATCTCGGCTTTTAAATAGGAGTGGGCGGTTTTCTCAATGGCGTCTTTTTCCAGAAACAGCTCCACTTCGTTGCGGGGAACATCCCAGAGAAAAAAGCCGGAAATAATCAGCGCCGCAAAGACGAGAATAATGATTTTAACCGCCTTACTCATCAACTTTCTCCTGCTAACTCAATCTGTTAAAGCAAATGTAAAAATTAAACCTTCTTGATATAATGTTTCGAGAATAATCCGCTCGGCCTTACTGTAATAATAAGAATAATGACCACAAAAGCTACTATCGGCTTCCACTCCGGCCAGGCATAGCCGAAAAAGTTTTCGATGATGCCCAGAAGCAAACCGCCAATGACGACGCCGGGAATGCTGGTGAGGCCACCCAACACCGCCGCGGCAAAAGCGCGCATAAATGGTTCCATCATAAAGTTGGGATCAAGCACGGAACGTGCCGCAAAAAACATGGCCGCGATGGCTCCGATCAGCGAACTCATCGCCCAGGTAATGGAAAAGACCCGCTCGACTTTGATGCCCATAATCTTGGCCGCATTGACGTTTTGCTGGGTCGCGCGCATGGCAATGCCCAGTTTTGAATACCGGAAAAATAAAAACAAGAGTGTCATGATTACTATTGACAAAGTAAATACGCCGATGGTCCATTCGTTTAACACTAACCCGGGAATGATCTCGTGCTTCTTGATAACAGAAAGCAGAAAGGGGAAATCTTTTTGCTCCGCCCCCCACTTCCAGCCGGCCAGCCCCATGAGCAGCATCTCCGCGCCCAGTGTAATAATGAGCAGACCCAGCACGGTCGGGTTTTTCGCCGGGCGCAGAAAACAAAATTCAATCGCCATGCCCAGCAAAATGGCAAAGACCATCGTGGCAGGAAAAGCGACCCAAAAAGGAAAATTATAAACTGTCAGGAGATGGTAGGCCACAAAAGTCGCCACCATGCCCATTTCACCCAGGGCGAAGTTTACTACATCCGAGGTCTTGTAGATGATGGCCACAGCGACGCCGAAAAGGCCGTAGCAAGCTCCGATGGCAAGTCCCTCAATCAACAGCATCTCAAACATGGCGCACTCCCTTAAGCCTTTCTAAAACGGCCAGGTCTTCCAATATTTTTTGATCCTGATCCATATACCGAACATCCCCAGTGGTTCAAAAATAACAATCGCGATCATAATAAGCCCTAGAGCAATACTGGCGAAATTGGCAAGTCCGATTACGGTAAACCATTTTTTAGATATAGTCACAAGAAGTCCGCCCAGATAGGGCAGGTTTTCCACATTTTTCAGTAGGTCATACTGAAGATAGGTGATAAGAATAGCGCCCATGATCGCGCCCATGATCGAACCCAGGCCACCGACTGTGATCATGACCAGAAATATGATGGAGAGAATCATGTTAAAAGAAAAAGGATCGAAGAAACCGACGACAAAACCGTAAAGGCCGCCAGCAACCCCTGCATAAAAAGCGCTTACCGCAAAGGACATGGTTTTATAGATCGTAAGATTCACGCCCATAACTTCTGCGGCGATATCGTCGTCGCGAATGGACATAAAAGCCCTGCCTACGCGGGTCTTCATGAGGTTTCGCGCCCCGATCACCAGCAGGACAGTTATTATCAGAATAAGATAATAAATCTTTACATCACCCGCAATCACCCAGCTTAGTGATGAACCGGAAATCCCCAAGTCAAGCGGTGGAGCGGTAATTCCCATTCTGCCGCCAAATACATCCCACCGGCCGATAATGTGCATAATGGTCAACCCGAAGCCCAGGGTGGCAATAGCCAGATAAGGGCCTTCAAGCCTCAGCGCCGGAAGCCCGATGATAAAGCCGAAGAACGCGGCAAGGAGCGCGGCAAGAATAATCGCGGCGAAAAAGGGAAGATGCAAGTGCATCATAATTAATGAAGTGCCATACGCACCAATAGCGAAAAAACCCGCGTGCCCTAGCGATATCTGTCCTGTATAGCCCACCAGAATGTTAAGGCCTACCGCCAGAATTATATTAACCATGATAATGTTTAAAAGGTAGATATTATAAGAGGGTAAATAAGCGGGCAGCGTAAAAAGAAAAATCAGTAAAACAACAGACCAAGCCAGAATAGTGCCGCTTTTGAATAACTCAACGTCCTCATAGTAATCGCGTTTCATGTCCATGGGATAACCACGCTACTACTGCTGGTTGACATTTAGTCCCGCGGTTTAGAATACCCCCTCAGATGGGGAAGAAATGCGGTGCAACCCGCGGGAGGTCGCGTTTTGTATGGAGCCTCCGGCTCCTGCCGGTGGGTGCTCCACTTACATCTGTTTCATTTTCCGCTGATGATTCTGGAAAAACATAGCAAGACGCCCGAAATGTGTCAAGGTAATTTGACTGGTATCGCTTTTTAACAGGCACCCCTGCTTCCCTTCTGACACTTTAAACTCTGAACTTTTTATCGGGCGCTGTTCCTAGGTGCCCCTTAAAAGGCGGGCTATACCGGGAGAGACATATGTGGTTTCGAATTGGGGGTTGCGCTTCTCATAGTCAAAGGTGAATCCTCTATTTTCATAAGATCGCCACGCAGGGATGTTACCGATCAACACATTTATCTGGGCACGTTTTAGCCCCAAGCTTCTTCCCTTGGCAATGATATGTTCCAGAAGTTTACTGATAATGCCGCGTCTTCTTGCCTGAGGCAGTGTGGCCACACTATCGATGATCCATGCTCCCGATGCGTTGGCTGGTATACAGCATAGAAAGGATATAATCCGTTTGAAAGCTGCTCTTTGATCATCCTTAGACCAGCGCCGCTTTTCAAATACCTCAGGGAGAGATTGCAAATAGTTGCCCATGTTCAGGAACGCCGGGTCATATCCGCACAAGCCCGCTATCGGATTTCCATGTTCCTCGGCCACTATGAATATAGAATGATGAAACGGATGCGGGGCAGCCGTCAAACTCAAGGCCGTAAGAAATGCCAGACGCTCTTCTTCAGTACGACCTATATAGTGATCCCAGACACCATAAGAAAGGTGAGATCGTCCCGCGGCCAACATCACCCAAGCAATGAACTCAGCATCTTCCGGTCTGGCAGGTCGTATTTCGAAACTCAAGCAAGCTCCTTTTTCTTTTTAGCGTTATAAACGTATGCCGGCATGACATGAATCCTTTAAAGATTTACGCAATGCCGGCATGTAGATTTTAAGGCACAGGGATATATTCCTGTGCCTTAACCATAAAAACAAACTGTTTACTCTGTCACTTCCAGACCGGAAATTTTCCGGTAAAGATAAGTGGTGGCCAAAAGGGTCGTGGGGAAAGCGATGATTAGCCCCAATCCTAAAGCCAATGCGCCCAGTAATAGTATAATTCCGCAAAGCACAAAGAATATGACGTGATTGAATCTTTTTCCTTTGGTGAGTTCGCGAGCTTGCCGTAAACCTTCGATCGGGCCAACCTGCTTGTTGATGATAACCCAGCCGAAAGGCCAGTAAGTGACAGCGAACCATATTCCAGGAATTATAAAGAGCACTAATCCTATTCCAATCAAGGTAAACCAGCAAATCGCGGCAACTAAGACTCTAAACATATCCGTCATAGATGGCTTCATATCGCCGAACATAGGCCCAGTGCCGTTAATTACGTTTGTGGCGGCCTTAACGTATCCGACATAGAGCATATCGAAGGCAATGCATTCAGAGAGGAACGCTGCAATTCCCAAACCGATCGCCAAAGATTCGTTTGCTTCCATCAGATTGACGATGGCCAAAACAGTGCAGAATATAGGAATGAATTGAACAACACCCATTATGATGTAGCTGCCAATAAAGAATACCAAGTTTTCCTTTGCTTTCCGCCAGCCATATCCCAGCGCTTCAGTTATTTTTACTTCTTCCGGCATTGTACGTCCTCCTTTAGCATTCAATTATTATTTGTAACATTTATTAAACTTCTTCACTCTGTCTGGAGCGTTGTGGATTTATGCGTATCGGGCTCACGGAAGATTGCAACGGTTTGCTCAAGGATTTTTACATATCCGTGCACCTGGGCAACTAAATTCTGGGTTTCATCCGGCTGAGGTACAAAAAGGAGTTTGTTTACCTTTTCGATAAGTTCGGTTGCATCGCCGGAATTACTTGTGAATCCTCTAGTCTTCATCTCCGCAAAAAGTACATCCAGAGCAGTATTTCCGCGAAAACCAGGATTGTTCTTTCTGTAATCCGCCGGGGCGCTGTCCTTTTCATTGAGTTTGGCAACGATCCTGATCAACAAATCCAAAGCCGGCGCCAGAAGGCCGTTATCGTTGGGACCATGGCTGCGCGATACGATACTCAAGAGGCGACTATCCTCGATGATCTTGATTACCGATTTACCATTGAATTGATCATCATGACGTAAGGTTGCGTTGCGGTTCGAGACTCCGTCTTTGAAAAGGGGTTGATAATCCGCAACTGACATTTCATTCATGCCCCGTATGAGTCGAACAAAGTCTCCCGAACGCTGGCCTCCCTGGGGATGGTGAGCATTCCATAAAAACTCCAAGATCGGATTGAATAGGGCCAGAACCTTATGACGCCGGCCACCAGTTCCATAACGGTTCTTCCAGGAGGTCAAAGTAAAACCATTATAGCTACCGCCCGCGTACTCTGCATCCGTCATACCGCCGCCCAATTCACTCAAGGTCGTGACGGTATCTTTAGCACCCGGAGGAAGAAAGGATTTCACGATATCGTTGTTCAATATGCCGTTCACACCTGTGAAATTCAAGGGAATCCTGCCGATGCCCGCCAACTGATAGCGCTTTTTGTACAATAGCCAATCATAGGCCTGATATTGATTCATGTGAACATATCGGCCGTTGAGCATAATTTTGCCTTCACGACCCCAGCGAATGGCGGTAACCATCTCGCCGATGTACCACTGGGCGATATTGGTGGTCTGATCCCTTACTGTCCCCGGTTCCGAAAGCGGATGATCGGGAGAATCTATTAATCGTATGAGGTCGATACCAGTATTCTTGCCATTTACCGTCAGGGGCATGTTCCGGTCAGCATTTTCGATCAAGAAAAAGAATGAACGCAGCTGGCTTATATTTATATCCGCGGTTTCACGCTTCTGCGCATACATATTATGGTGCGCCATATAAATAACGCCTTCACTGATACCGTGAGCTTCCATGGCCGATTTATCAACGGACAAGAGGGCAAGCAGTAATCCCTTGAGGGTAGCGCCGTCTGATAGAGGCGCAGCGGCATGTAAAGTTCTGGTCACAAATCTGGCCAACGTATTTCGTTGAAGGTCAGTATTATCATTAAGGGCGAGGATCTTATCAAAAGCGGGCAAGACGCGCTCTAAATCATCATGATAGATGAGGTTTTGGACAGCCTGAATTATCTTGACGAGATCAGCCCTGATAAAATTCATGTAGGCCTTATCATCGGCAGCCTTGCCCAAGGCAAGGACTAAATCCTGCAGCTGGGCGACTGCGTTCTTTGATTCACCTTTTTTGATTTCAAAAAGAGCTGTAATGGTTTTATCAATCAAACGGTCGGCAAGTTCTGTATCTTTCTTAAACCCGATCCTCTGCACTTCCGCGAAGATAACATCAAGCGCCGTATTGCCCTTAAATTCCGGATGGGCTTTTTTATATTGTTCCGAAGCGCTGTCTTTGGTGTTGAGTGCGCTTACCAATCTAATCACTAAATCCAATGCAGGTCCCAACATTCCCCCGTTATCATCGCCCTTCCCTTTCAAAAGCGCTATAAGCAATCCTCTATCTTCAAGAGTCTTCATAACAGTCTGAGCGCCGGGGCTTTCATCTTGCCGGAAAGTCGCCTTGGCATTGTACTTGCCAAATAGCGAATTGAGTGGGCGATAATCAGATGGATCGATTTCATTTAAACCAGCCATCATGGCCACCATATCAATTACCCTTAGTTTTCCGTCAGGATAGGGCGATTTCCAGTAGAACTCCATAATCGGGCCGAATAAGGCAAAGAGTTTATGCCGCTTGCCGGCAGTACCATAGCGATCCTTCCAGGAGGTAGTTGTAAAACCATCATATTTGCCGTTATTATATTCGGCATCGGTCATACCGCCAGCCAGTTCAACAAGTGTTGGGAAAGAATCGGTAATGTTTTTAGGCATAAAGGGCTGTACCAGCTTGCTGGACATCATTCCCGCTAATCCCTTGAATTTCAAAATGGGAACGGGGATGCCAAATGCTTTAAAGCGGTATGTCTTTTTATAAAGAACCCAGTCCAGAGCCTGGAATCGATCCATAGTAGCATATTTCCCATCCAACTCTATTTTTCCCTGGCGTCCCCACTCCTGAGCGGTTACGATTTCTCCAACAGACCAGGCAGCGAGATTTTTAGTAGTACTTGAAACCGTGCCAGGCTGTCCTTTAGGATGATCGGGTGAATCCAAGAAATACAAAAGCGGTATATGTGTATTTATTCCAAGAATCTTAAGATTCAGGTTGATGTCGGAAACTTTAAGCATGAAAAGAAATGACCGCAAAGAGCTTGTTTTCACGTCAGCCGTTTTTCTTAATTGTCCATACATGTTCCGCTCAATCGGTTGAATCAACCCTTCACTAACACTGTTTTTGCCCTGCAGGGCCGATCTATCAATTGACGCAATCGCCACGATTAATCCTTTGATGGTCTCGATATCCGTATTGGCGGCAAGGCCGCGCAGGGCATTTTTCATAAATCTCGCAAGTGTATTCTTTTGAAGATCAGAATTATTATTAAGTGCCAGAACAGCACCCATATCTGTAAATGTCTTCCCGAAGTCTCCTTGTTTAACAAACATTTTGGATGTATCGAGGATTGAATTGAGATCATCTTTGATGTATTTGGCATCGACTTTTGAGATTACATTTTTTTGAACAGGAATTTCTATTAGCGGGGCCGGCATTTGCTTCACCGCTGCAACCGGTGCCGGTGGTTTTCCCGGTTTTCTATGTGTGCCTTTGTATACAAAGAATACGATAAGGGCGCACAGAGCACACAACGGAATACCAATCAAGATCACCTTAAGAAGATTCTTTTTCATAATGCCCCCCCCTTAACATTGGAATCGCCCGGCGATCGGTACGCAGGGGCGTCTGAACCTTTCTGAACATTCTCTTTATTTTCTGCAGTGATATGGTTTGCAAAGCGTTGTAAATACGCCTGCAGCTGGGACACTACATTTTTATTTTTAGACGCTCCGGGTTGGGTCACAAAAAGAACATTAATAATCTTCTGAATCGGATCGGATGCATCCCCCGGACTTTTTTTATAACCTTTAATATCCATCTCGGCAAAAAGAACATCCAAAAGCGTATTCCCTGTAAAGCCGGAATTGTTTTTTGGGTAATCAGGCGGAACGCTATCTTTTTGATTCAGTTTGTTCACGACGGTGACGAGCAAATCAAACGCGGGCACCACAATGTCATTCTCGCCCCGTTTTTTCACTAACGTGACCAATAGGCCGGTGTTCTCGACAGTCTTGATGACAGAGGGCTGGTCATCCTTGCGGAATGTTGCGTCAGGGTTATCCGTACTCCCTTTTTTAAGTATCTGATATGCAGGCGGCATAGGAATCTCATTTAATCCTGCCAATACCCCAACCAGGTCTCCGGCGCGCTGTCGGCCTTTGGCATCCTTGTTATTCCAACTGAACTCCATTAGCGGAGCGACGAATGCGAAGAGTTTGTGACGTTTCCCGGCTGTGCCATAACGCTCCTGCCATGTTGTATCATTAAAACCTTTATAGGTTCCTAGCGCATACTCAGCTTTCGTCATACCACCACCAAGATCAACCAGGGCAGGAAATGCGTCGATAATTGCCGACGGAATAAAAACCTGGACAATTCTGTTGGAGAGCAGTCCAGCTATACCGTCGAATGACATGAGCGGTATGCTTATGCCGGCAAACTTAAGGTCGTAGCGTTTCTTAAACATAACCCAGTCAAAGGCCTGAAATTGATCCAGAGTAACATAGGTTCCATCGATATTGATCTTGCCCTCACGGCCCCACCGCAGGGCGGTTACTATCTCGCCGATAGTCCACTGGGCAATATTGATGGTCTGATCTCTAACCGTACCAGGTTCATCATCGGGATGGTGGGAAGAATCAACCATGCTCAGCATAGGCATGTGCATATCGACACCAGCCAGAACGAGATTTTGTTCGACATTGGCTGCCTTTATCATAAAAAGCAATGTCCGCAGTTCGGAAGTCTTGACCTTAGACGTTTCCAGCTTCTGGCCGTACATATTGTTAGTCAAAACCATGATGAGATCCTCATTCAACTTGGCAGTATCTCGCAGCGCCTTGCTATCCATGGAGGTTAGAGCTACCAGCATACCCTTGATCGTATCACCATCCGAGATAGGCGCTAAACCCTGTAAGGCGCTATTGGCAAATTTCGCCAGGGTATTCTTTTGAGGATCAGGATTGTCATTGAGCGCCAATACCGTATCCAAACTGTTGAGTAGCTGTTTGATATCGACGCTCATGACCAGTTTTTCGGTAGCATCAAGCAGGTTGCCGAGATCATTTTTAAAGGTCGCTACAAATTGCTCATCGCTGGTTGTTTGCGCTGCAACGTGAACAATCGCTCCCAGCTTGGTAACCAAAGAATTTCTTTCACCTTCCAACGGAACAAACAGCATCTCGAAGATCCGATCGATGGAAGCGGAACTCACATTGTTTGTCCGCCGGACAGTAGAAGCTACTTTATCCAATTCGGCAAAGATAACATCCAGGAAGGTATTCCCGTTAAATGATGGATTTGCCCGCAGATAATCTTCCGGAATACTATGCGGCGAATTCAACTTTTTTGTAAATCTAAAAAAGATGTCCACTGCGGGCGGCGCCAAACCGGTATCGTTGGGGGCGTGGCTTTTGAGCCCCGCACTCAACAATTCGCTGTCCTCAATGGTTTTAAGAACTGACTTTCCGTAAAACTGCGAATCATTCCGAAATGTAGCCTGAGGATTTTGCATCCCTTCTCTTTCCATGGACTTATAATCGGCGGCAGGAATCTCATTCAAACTCGCCAACATGTGGATCAGATCACCAATGCGCTGATGACCCTGAGCATCCCTGGCATTCCACCAGTATTCCATAATCGGGGTGAATGAGGACAAGAGTTTGTGGCGCTTTCCTGCCGTTCCATAGCGGCTCCTCCATGAGTTATTGGTGAAACCGTCATATCGGCCGCCATTATATTCGGCCTGCGTCATACCTCCGCCAAGTTCGATTATTGAAGGAAAAGCCTCAATGACCGGGGCAGGCATGATGGATTGCACCAAGGGATTGGAAATCATACCCACGATCCCCTCGAATTTGAGCGGTTCATATCCTACACCGGACAACTGGTATCTTTTTTTGAACATCAACCAGTCATAGGCTTGAAATTGGTCCATATAGACATACTTGTCATTCAGTTTGATTTTACCTTCACGTCCCCATCGCACAGCAGTAACAATCTCTCCGATAAACCATTCGGCGATATTGTTCGTCTGTGCCTTGACCGTCCCGGGCTCCGAAGACGGATGATCAGGTGAATCTACCAATAAGAGGACTTGTATGCCGGTGTCTTTTCCGTTGACCTCCAGAGGAACGTTGAAATCGGCACAGGCGATCATGAACAGGAGTGATCTTAGAGCGCTGGTATTAATATCCGATGTTGTTCGCTTCTGTCCGTACATATTATTATCGGCCATCATAATAAGGCCTTCAATAATACTATTGCTGCCGGTAAAGAGTTTTTTATCGATCGAGGTTAAAGTCAGGAGCATATCTTTGGTTATTTTACTGTCAGCAAGAGGCGCCATGCCCTTTAAGACCTGCTTCAGGTATTTCGCCAGAGTATTTTTGCTTATATCAGAACTGTCGTTTAGGGTCAGTATCTTATCAAGACTTAAGATGATCTTCTTGAAATCCTCATGTAGAACCAGAGAGCGCGAAGCTATGAGAAGTTGCTGGATATCTTTTTTTACAGCCTCGGAAAATTCTTGATCATAGTACTGAGATTTTTTATCGTAGGCGCCGGCCAACAAATCGATCAAGCCGTTGGCGAGTATATCGTAATTATCGTCAGTTTGTGTTTCTATGCTGACTGGATAACCGAGGTTATTGTTCGCCCGGGATACCGGGACCAAACCAAGCAATGTAAAGATTTGGATACCAAGAAAAACGATAATCGTCACTCTCTTCTTCATGAACGCCTCCATTTTTTAATTTCTTTGCGGCGGAGAGACCATTTCCAAAATACCCCCGCCGTAAATAAGGGGTTATCTGTAAATCCGACCGGCCATGTCTACATGCCAGAACCGATCGGCGGTAACAGCCTTTTTAGCGCTTGGCGACCATTTCTCTTAGCAACTTCTTGTCTACCTTTAACACTGCAGTTAAAGGTATTTCATCCATGAAGGTCACTTTACGAGGAACTGCATATTGGGCTACTTTGCCCTTAATGAATTGGAGATATTCGTCTTCGCTGACCTTCCCCTTAGAACACAAAACATATCTCTTTTCAATGAAATCTACATTTGAAAAGAGTTAGCCGATGTCGTGGAGGAGCGGGACATATTTTTCAAAAAGCTATAATTGTTTCTTCGAGAAAATCGAAGATAAATAAGTTCTTATAATAGTTAACCATTGCCGGATACCGAGAACGGCTTCCGGCAATGGTTTGTGATTGCCGGACCTACATAAGAGTCTGCAACTTCATGAGCAGAACCATATCTCCGGTGAACTTGAGTTTGCCGTTCATGAACAACGCCTGGCCGGTGGTCGCCTTATTTACCATAGCCATAGCGTCAACCATATCGAGGTTGACGGTTACAGAAGGTTTTTCCACGTTGTTGAACACTATTTTGAGCGGCAGATTTCCACCATCATCTTTCTTGAGGTTCATGATTACCGTGCCATTGGTTGACAGCAAGGCGCTGTAGCGCTTGGCATCGATAAAAGAAGTCGGATCGCCGCTGAAGTCATCAGCCATTTTGTTAAACTTGCCGGTAACGGCATCGCGCCAGTCCTTCTCGGAAATGTAAAGGGTTACAGCGGACTTGTCGACCGCCCCATTAATAACTTCTAGATCCTTGCCGTTCTTGAATTTAATGCCATACACTTTTCCTTCAACATCGAACGTCATGTTGAAATCTTTGCCCGCCAAAAAAGAAAGGTCAACAACTGTAAGCATCGCATTCATCTTAATGAACTGATCCGGAACAAACTTGGTGAAAAAATCATCGACACTTATGCCTTCTGGCGCAATTGGTATTAGGGAACTCCACATATAACATATCCTCCTTCATTTTTTTTATTACCCGAATAAGGTTTATCATAATTAATTACCCAAATCAGGTTTACCGAGTGGTAAATACTATAGCATGGTATGCTTGTCAACAATTTTTTTTATTTGTCATAAATTATGCTTGTAAATCTAAATATCATAATAATGAGCAATCATACCTTGAATTCAAATTGACTTACCGTCAGGTAAAAAGGAAATCAAAAACATTGGTATTATCAGCCTAAGTGCCACAGGCATAAGTAAAAATATTTCATCAATAGCATTATCCTGAAATCCCGACGCCCCTCTTCCCATTTCCATATTATTTTAAAGTTTGTTTTCTTATCGGCCATTTCTGATATTGGATCATAAGACTCCTGCGGACACTTATGATGATCATCCAGCCCTGCAACTCATGTGCATGTGAGTACTCAGTAACTAAATAAAATCTTCTTGAACCAGGGCAAAAAGAGCGTCATGCAACAATCTTTTACCCATGTGCGATATTTTTCCTCCAAAGGATCCATATTCAGTGCTTGTGCCTGCAATGATCTGGTTCCGATAAAAGATATCATCATATTATAAAAACAGTAGATGAACATTTCTATTTCGCGGTTTGATCCTTTCAACATAAGTTCTTCTTCGAGAACGCGCTTCATGGATGCCATGTTCATAATCATGAATCGGTATCCCGGTATTTCATTTATATTGCCTATA
>JAPLJP010000139.1:0-17252 GCA_026388535.1 Deltaproteobacteria bacterium
GCGGGCTCATCCCTTGGCGATAGCTTCCATGGAGAGGCCACCTTTTCCCCCTAGGTCTTGTGACCCTGTGGGCTTATCCGGTATTAGCACCCGTTTCCAGATGTTATTCCGAACAACGCTCGCACCCTCCGTATTACCGCGGCTGCTGGCACGTAGTTAGCCGGTGCTTCCTCTGGAGGTACCGTCAACGCAACCAGGTATTGATTGGCTGCGCTTTCTTTCCTCCTGACAGGGCTTTACAACCCGAAGGCCTTCTTCACCCACGCGGCGTTGCTGCGTCAGGGTTTCCCCCATTGCGCACTATTCCCCACTGCTGCCTCCCGTAGGAGTCTGGACCGTGTTTCAGTTCCAGTGTGGCTGATCATCCTCTCAGACCAGCTAACCATCGGCGCCTTGGTAGGCCATTACCCTGCCAACTAGCTAATGGTACGCGGACTCATCCTTCAGCGAAAGCTTGCAAGCAGAGGCCTTCTTTGACTACACAACAGTAGTTATGCAGTATTATCAGGTATTAGTTCACCTTTCGATAAATTATTCCAGACTTAAGGGTAGATTATCCACGCGTTACTCACCCGTGCGCCACTTTACTAATCCACCGAAGCGGACTTTCACGTACGACTTGCTTGTGTTAGGCACGCCGCCAGCGTTTGTTATGTGCCAGGATCATACTCTCCAGTTTTAATCCTAGAAGAAAGATTTCTCTTTCTTTTTCTCGCGTTTTCTCAAAAAATATATAGGACCCACAAATTCATTTTCCCACTATTCAATTTCCAAAGAGCCTTCTTAAAAAAAGAGTCTATACTTAAAATCTAAGCAGTTAGATTCTTTTGTCAATGCTGATTTCAAAAAACTTTAATGTTCAACCCGTTATAATTGGAAGTATCCGAACTAAGAATTATACTACCGGTGAACTTACTGAAAATTTCAATTTACTTTCAAACATATCTCTGACGAACAGAGAAGGCTTTCTACTCCCTCTTCACGATTGTGTCAAGAAAAAAATTAAATTATTTTAAGGCTATTAATAAATAGGTATTTTTCTCCTCTCTTATTAGCACTTATCTGTATGGTTCGCATCATGGAATATAATGACGCCGAAGATACTATAACTGCCATGGGGCCGAGGCACCGCTTATTCATACTGCTCGACAGCTGACAACGCTTTGTCACATAGGGGATGCAAAGACTATTTTAATTTTAGATTTAAAAGATTATTTCCAACGTTTTAGCGTAATCGAATTTACAATAACTTCAAGACCATTGCAGCAATAACAATATCTGTACTTATCAAGGTGTATTGCCTCAAGAAAGTTTCTTTTCGCCAAAACTTGCAAATCTATCTGCTTGGATACATGACAAAAGAATACAAGGTTATGCGTATGCAGATGATTTATCAAATAACAAGCAAATGAAACGCATTAAGTCTATCCTTGACTGTTGCAAAGTTCAAAGGCAGACCTGATATCTTTCGACTCTGTCCTTTCAATTCACTATAATCATAGCATATCAATATACATACATAAATAAACTAACATTATCAAGATTTTGCGACTTTTTCAGGTACGACCAATAATATTAATTATATTACTACTTGACTATATGAATAAATTAGTCTATTGTTCAAATATGACCTCGATAAACAAAGACCAGAAACTCCATGAAATACTCAAAGTCGCTTTAAGACTTTTTGCCCATTACGGGTATAAGAAGACCACACTGGAGGATGTGGGCAACGAACTTAGTATGACCAAGAGCAACCTCTACTTCTATATAACCAGTAAGCGTGATCTCTACGAGAAGACCGTCAGCTCAGCCTTTAAGGAATGGCAAACGGCGGTCGTTAATGCCGTTGGTCAAGTAGATGATCTGGCGGAAAAGTTCTCGATAATGGCTATACGTTCTATTGAATATCTTAACGAACATAATGAACTGCGTTCCATTTTCATAAAAGACCCGGCCATTTTTAGCCTATTCCCGAGTGAAGACCCCTTCTATGAAATAAACATGGGAGCAATAAGGCTCATAGAAGATATCCTGACCAAGGGTATCGAACAGGGCAGGTTTTACGAAATGGATGTACAGCACTCAGCTGAGCTCCTCTTTTCCATCTATGTCATGTTTCTCATCAAAACATACGTAAAATCGGAAGGGGCGTCTGCAATCCGCATGTACGAGGAGGGTCTTAAGATCATTTTGAGAGGAATGTGCAAATCCTGACCGGTTAACCGGTTCATATCTTATAAAGTGAGGAGAGTAGCATGATAAAAGACACATACGATCTTATTGTTGTAGGGGCTGGAAGCGGTGGATGCGCTACTGCCAAGGTTGCTGCGGAGCAGGGGCTTAAAGTACTGCTGCTCGATAAGCGTAAAAAGGATGACATCGGGGACAAGCTTACGTTCGATACAATCCCGGTTTATGCATTCGAGGCGCTCGGCATACCCATTCCTGAAGGAGATGAGCTTGATAAAAGAATGCTGAAGCTGAAAGTGTTCTCGCCGAACTGGAAGTATTCTTTTGAGGCGGACCTCGATGGATACATCGCTCAAAGGCGTCTGCTGGGTCAACGGCTCCTGAAATACGCCATGGATGCCGGCTGTACCCTACTGCCTGAAACCGAGGTGATCGACCCAATCATGGAAAGGGACTTCATCATCGGGATCCGCTGCCGGGGACCACAAGGGACTCTCGGTGAATATCGAGCAAAGATCGTCGTCGATGCCAGTGGAATTTTAGCTGTCGTGCGTGATAGACTTCCTCATTCCGTTTATCACAATGAAGGTATAATACCCGAAGACACTGTTTTTTGTTACCGGGAGGTGCGGGATCTCTTGGGCAGCTCCGATATTATACCACCGCACGACTATCCCGGATGGTATTGCGGCCTCCAAAACCGAGGCTATTTCTGGAATGTGCCTCAAGATAAGGGTACAATCGATATCGGCTGCGGTGTCCCCATGTTCCCGAACCATCCAGATCCAGTAAAGGTGACCAATGAATTCTGCGCCTTACACCCGGATAAAATCGGTAAAAAAGTATATGCAAAAGGTACAGGGCCAACACCATGCCTTCCCATGAGGACATGTCAACCGGAGCTTGTCGGCAATGGTTTCATGCTCGTTGGTGATGCCGGTTATCAGGTTTCGACAAATTCCGGGTTCGGAGTTCCGGGGTCGATAATTGCCGGTAAGCTTGCAGCAGAAGTTGCCGCCTCGGCCATCCGCAAGGGAGATGTCAGTAGAAAATCCCTATGGGAATACAATGTAAGGTATAAGAAAGGTTTCGGGGCAACCAGACCATTTGCCGATGCATTCCGGATCCTTTTCCAGAACGTGCCCGTTGATGAAGTAAACACATGTATTGAATTAGGCTTAGTGGGTTCTAAAGAATTTAGCGCACTTTGGAGTGATAGAACCTTTGATTATACAATCAAGGAACTTATTGCTAAACTCATAAAGAGTAAGGGGCATATAGGCCTACTCTTGAAGTTATTCTTAGTATTCCTGATAGCGAAGCGCTTGGAGAAGCTCTATAAGAAATTCCCTTCTGACATCGACGATTTCAACTTATGGATGCTCAAACGGACATTTCTTTATATGCGGCTGTTCAAGATTCTCGGGCTGAAAAGAGGGATCGCATCATAAAATTATTGGTGACGGTTGAAAATAATGAGGACGTTCTCCTTGGCGTTATCTCTTAAGTTCGGGTTTTGTACTCATATACTTATAACTCTTACTAACCTTTCTTCGTCAACATTTTATTGTTGAAACTACAATTATGAAAGCGCAACGGAATTGGTAAGTCGAACAATCCCGCAAAGCGGAGAGTATAATACCTTGTAGCTTGCTACGAAATGTCTCCAAAGTTTGCTTTGTTCATACCCGTGATTTGAGGCACTTGTCTGCCCACTTTTTATTTGCAAATCAGATGATTTTACGGCATTGTCATTTTCATCATAAAATCAGGAGTGCGAGCATGAAGAAATCGTACATTTTATCTTTTGATCAGGGAACCACCAGTTCGCGGGCTATTCTATATGATCGCGAAGGAAATGTCGTAAAAGCAGCCCAGAAAGAATTTACCCAGATATACCCTAAAGCAGGGTGGGTGGAACATGATCCGATGGAGATTTGGGGATCGCAAAGCGGCGTGGTGAGTGAAATTCTAGCAACAACGGGCATCGGGCCCGAAGAGATAGCAGCCATCGGCATCACGAATCAGCGGGAAACAACAGTAGTATGGGAAAGACAAACGGGAAAACCTGTTTATAATGCTATTGTCTGGCAGTGTCGCCGTACGTCGGCCATATGCGATGAACTCAAAACTCGTGGTCTGGAATATTATATCCGGGAAAACACGGGACTGGTGCTCGACGCGTACTTCTCCGGAACGAAAATAAAATGGATACTCGATAACGTGGAAGGAGCGAGACAAAAGGCGCAAAACGGCGAACTGCTTTTCGGCAACGTCGATACATGGCTGATCTGGAACTTAACAAAGGGCAAGGCACATGTAACAGATTACAGCAACGCTTCACGAACCATGCTTTTCAATATCAAAGACCTAAAATGGGATGAGAGAATTTTAAAAGAACTCGATATACCCGCGTCCATGCTGCCGGAGGTAAAGCCATCCAGTGCCGTTTACGGCAATACTGATACCAGGATATTTGGAGCGGAGATACCCATTGCCGGAGACGCGGGCGATCAGCAGGCGGCTCTGTTCGGACAGGCCTGCTATACGCCGGGGATGGTTAAGAACACTTACGGCACAGGCTGTTTCATGCTGATGCTGACTGGCGAAAAGCTGGTTCATTCGGGAAACGGCCTTTTGACGACCATCGCCTGGGGAATAAATAATAAAGTTGAATACGCGCTGGAGGGAAGTATTTTTATTGCCGGCGCCGCTATTCAGTGGCTGCGCGACAGCCTGAAAGTCATCTATGATGCAAAAGACAGCGAATATTTTGCCACAAAGGTCGACGACTCCCTCGGCGTTTACGTGGTTCCCGCTTTTGTCGGCCTTGGCGCTCCTTACTGGGACATGTATGCCCGCGGCGCTATCCTGGGGCTGACCCGAGGGACGACAAGAAACCACATTATCCGCGCTACACTGGAGTCTATAGCCTATCAGACCCGCGATGTTCTGGAACTGATGCGTAACGAATGTGGAATTGATCTTTGTGAGCTGCGCGTGGACGGCGGCGCCTGCGCTAATAATTTTCTAATGCAATTCCAGGCGGACATTCTCGGCATTCCCGTGGAGCGGCCGGAAATGATTGAGACTACAGCAATGGGCGCGGCCTATCTGGCCGGTCTGGCGGTAGGTTTCTGGAAGGATCAATCAATGATTGCCGAGCGGCGAAAAGTCAATCGGAGGTTTGCCCCAGGCATGGACGAAGATAAGCGAAAAGAACTCTATGTTAACTGGAAGAAAGCCGTAGGGCGCGCTATGCACTGGGAGGAAGAGAAATAAAACTGCATGATTAAGACTGATGTTATTATTATAGGCGGTGGAGCCACCGGCTGCGGCATTGCCAGAGATCTGGCTCTGCGCGGCATTCCCCACTGTCTCGTGGAGAAAGGCGATTTCGCGGCGGGAGCCACCGGCGCCTGTCACGGCCTTCTCCACAGCGGAGGCAGATATGCCGTCACCGATCCGATAGCCGCCCGGGAATGTTACGAAGAAAATCTTATTCTCAGAAGAATCGGCAAGAAATGTGTCGAACAAACGGGCGGCCTGTTTGTGCGTCTGCCCGGCGATTCGAAGCGCTTCCGGGAAGTATTTCTCAGAGGCTGTGAAGAAGTAGGTATTCCCGCCGAAGTCATTTCCTCGACTAAGGCCATTGATCTGGTTCCCAACCTGAATCCGGAAATCGAAGAAGCAATCAAGGTTCCTGATTGCTCCATTGATCCGTTCCGTCTTTGCATGCTCAACATTCGAACTTCTCAGCTTCAGGGCGGCATTATTTTCACGCGGCACAAAGTCACGGAAATTCTCAAATCGCACGGACGTTGTGTCGGCATAAAAGCAACTGATCAGGCAACAGGCGATATCAGGGAAATCCATGGCAACATCATCGTTAACGCGACCGGCGCCTGGGCGAATATGATCGCATCTCTCGCCGATAGTGAAGTGCCCATGACTCTGGTCAAAGGATCACTCGTCATCACCAATCACCGCCTGACCAATATGGTGATCAACAGACTGAGACAGCCAGCCGATGGCGACATAATAGTGCCCAATGAGGCTGTTTGTCTGGCGGGAACAACATCGCTCAATGTGGAAGACCCGGACAAAATAGGCATTGAGCCGCCGGAGGTAGATACCATCATCAGTGAGGCGGGGCGAATGATTCCTCATTTTAACAACACACGCATTATCCGCGCTTTTTCCGGCGTCCGGCCGTTGCTCAAATCCAAAAAAATGGACAGTCATGAAATCTCCCGCGGTTTTCAGATCATCGATCATCAAAACGGTATGTACAGTATCGTGGGTGGAAAGCTTTCCACTTTCCGGCTGATGGCGGAAAAGATGGTTGATACGATAATGGTCTCTTTTAATCTGAAAAAATCTTGCGAGACGGCGGAAATACCATTAGAGGGACAGGAGGAATTGAGCGGCTATCCGCTTTCCAAGCGGCTTGCGGATATGAAAAACATTGTGTGCGAATGTGAACTTGTCACCAGACAGGAAGTGGAACGGATTATCAACCAGACCGGCACACGAAATGTAGGCGATATCCAGCACCGTACGCGTCTGGGCATGGGACCATGCCAGGGCGGTTTCTGCACTTTCCGGGCGCTGGGAATAATGAACGAAATGAATGTCGTATCGCCCGAGCAGTCCATGGAAATGCTGCGGGGATTTCTCCAGCGCCGGTTCAGAGGAATAAGATTCGCTCTCTGGGGCGATCAGCTCCGGGAAGAACAGCTTGTGGAATATATCTATTTGGGCATTCTGGCCATGGAGAAACCCGAATGAGCGTTATTGAATACGACGTCATTATCATCGGAGCGGGTGTAGCCGGCCTGACAGCGGGAGCATATCTTGCCGGACGCGGTTTTAGAGTCGCCCTCGTCACCAAAGGAGAACCGACAGCCTGTCTTTCCACCGGCGGCATTGATGTTTGCTCCTATAATGATAATCCTCTGCTCGGCATTAAAGAACTTCCATCTGATCATCCCTTCCACCTTGTTGACGAAAAAATAATCAGGGAGTCTTTGGATAATTTTCAGACGGCTATGAACGAAATGGACATGCCCTATAAAGGCTCTGCCGAAAAAAACCGCTTTATACTTTCCGCTCTGGGCACGTTTAAGACTTCCTGCCTCGTTCCCTCAACAATGGAAGCGGCAGCGCAGGACGCCAAAGAAAGCATACACATTATAACCTTCAAAGGACTCAAGGATTTTTATCCCGGCTACATTATCTCCCGGCGCAAAAATGCCAAATTTTCTATATATGACGCAGGCGTTTCCAGCACCATGGGTATAGCTTCACATTTCGAGGAAAGAGAGTTTCTGGAAAAATTTCTTCTCTGGCTGGAAAAGCAAAACATTTACCAGGACAAGATTGCTTTTCCCGCCGTTCTCGGTCTGGAATCGGCAACTAAAATTACCGACACAATTGCAATCCTCACGGGAAAGCCCGTTTTTGAAATACCGACTCTTCCACCATCCATGCCCGGCAGAAGACTTTTCAACGCTCTGAAAAAATATTTCCGGAAAAAAGGCGGGGAAATCTATTGGGGATGGCCGGTTATCGGCGTGGAGAAATCGGAAAAAATAATTGAAGCGGTTATTACCTCATCCAAAGGAAGGCCTAACAGTCTCAATGGAAAAGCATTCATACTGGCTACCGGATCGTTTGTCGGCGGCGGTCTGACCGCGACACGTGAGGCCATTATTGAAAATGTATTTAATCTACCGGTGCATGTTCCCGGCCCGCGTGAAACTTGGTTTGATAATGATTATTTTTCTTTAAATCACGGTATCGGCAGAGCGGGCATTATCGCTGATTCATCCCTGCGTCCCGCGGGAACGCCTATGGAAAACGTTTTTGTGTGCGGCGGCATCCTGGCTAATACGGAAATATTAAAAAACGGATGCGGTCACGGTCTGGCGCTGGCAACAGCTCATCTGGCGGCAAAATCCTGCATGGAGTATATTCGATGAATTTCGAACATTGCATACGCTGCACGATTTGCGTGGAAAACTGTCCCGTATTTAGAGTGAACCCTGAATTCCCCGGACCGAAGCAGGCGGGACCGGACGCCCAGCGATTCCGCTCAGACAGAGAAAGAGTTGAGGACAAATGGGTTCTTCTGTGCAGTCAATGCAAGCGCTGTGAAATGGCTTGCCCCTGCGGCGTGGAACCCGCGCAAATCATACTTAGGGAACAACAGAGATACGGGAAGGAGCATCCCCAAACGGCGGCACACCTGCTTTTTGCCAATAACTATTATTTGAGCGCCCTTGGTTCGTTAACCGCTCCCATAGCCAATATGGTCGCGTCTACCGAAACGGGAAAGAAATTTTTCCGTAAAATGGGAATATCAACCTACATTCCCTTTCCGAAGTTTCGTTTCCGAACACTGCGCAACGAAAAGAAAAATTTGAACACAGGAATAAAGAAAGTAGCCTTTTTCTTCGGATGTTTCATAAATTTCTACCGCCCCGATATTGGCAGAAAGATTGTTCGCTTACTATCAGCCATGAACGTTGATGTAGTTCTGCCGCCCCAGTGGTGCTGCGGCCTTCCCGCGCTCGGCAATGGAAATCTAGCGCTGGCAAAATACTTCGCGCAAAAAAACGCCGCATCATTATCCAATTACATTGATGCCGGCTACGATGTAGTTTATACGTGCACATCCTGCGGACTGTGCCTTCTGCATGATTATCCGGATATTCTTAAAATCCCGCAGGCAAAAAAAATCGCCGAGAACAGCTACGACCTGCATGAATACATCATTAAACTTATCAACGAAGGATATATCAAACCAGACTTCGGCGAGGTGCGGCGCAAAATCGCTTATCATATACCCTGCCATTTACGGGCGCTGGAAATTGGATATCCGGCGACAAAAATTATGGCGATGATACCCGGCTTGGAATATGAAATTCTTGATGACACCTGCTGCGGACTTTCCGGCAGTTATGGCTTCAAAGAGAGCAACGAATCCACCGCTGTCCAGTTAGGCAACAGGGCTATATCACTAATTAGAAAAACCGGAGCAAAGGATATTGTCGCGGACTGCGGTTCCTGCCGGATGCAATTGGGCGGGCTCTCCGGCATGACCGCTCTAGATCCGGCGGAAATACTCTGCGAATCTTTGGGAATTAAAGATCAAAAATCATAGGCATGAATCCCAACGCAAGCTTTGGGATTCATGCCCTCCGCTTTAATTTCCAATAGCCTTTGGCTATTGGATAGTTTGACTTACTTTCCTATAGTCAGATAGTCTCATGTCCCGCTTCGTCGAAGATGCCCTTCAGGGTACTTTGCTCCTGGGATAATTCGACTAACGCTTCAATGAACCTTGATTTTCCGAACCGTAGTTATCGGAAAATCTTAGAGTGAATTATCCCGCTACGCTGCGCTCCGGGGATAGTTCGCTTTGGGATCCCATTGGGGATCCACAGGCTTACTATCCCGCCACCTTCAGGAGGCAGGGACAAACTTCTCTTCGTTCGTTTTACCACGGCGCTACGCGCCTGGTATACTTCGCCTTACGCTTCAAACCTACAGTGACCTTTAGGTTATTCGCTTCGCTCGTTTTCAGCTTAGCTCACTATCAGCGAGTCTCATTAAAAGCGAAATTGACGGATTTTAAAAAATATGCAAGATTGCAGAAAACCAGACAAAAACTAAAACGAACTTCTTTATAAAGAAAGGAGAACATAAAATATGCCAGACGCAGATGGAATCAAGGAAGCAAAGATGTTTCATTGCGATATGCTTCAGCAGACACAGGGATTTTTCCTCAAAGGTTCGAATTCTCTGGATTGGGGAATGAAAAACAGACTCTCCAGGATATTTAATCCCGTCTCCGGCCGCACTGTTATGTTGGCCATCGATCACGGTTATTTCCAGGGGCCAACCACCGGTCTGGAACGGGTTGATATAAACATTCTTCCGTTAGCTCCTTACGCGGACACGCTTATGCTGACCAGGGGAATTCTCCGCAGTGTTATACCGCCCTCCGCTTCGCAGGCCATTGTACTTAGGGTTTCCGGAGGAGCCAGCATTCTCAAAGAGCTGTCCAATGAAGAAATAGCAGTTGATATCGAAGATTCCATCCGTTTAAATGTCTGCGCCATGGCTGTTCAGGTCTTTATCGGCGGTGAATTTGAAAGGCAGTCTATCATCAACATGACTAAGATGGTTGATATCGGCAACCGTTACGGCATTCCAACCCTCGCGGTAACGGCGGTAGGCAAGGACATGGCACGGGACGCAAAATACTTCCGGCTCGCTTGCAGGATATGCGCGGAGCTTGGTGCCCACTACATTAAAACCTATTATATAGATAAAGGTTTCGAAACTGTCACCGCGTCCTGTCCTGTGCCGATTGTAATGGCCGGCGGTAAAAAGATTCCGGAGCTTGACGCCCTGACCATGGCCTATAACGCCGTGCAAAAAGGCGCCGCCGGTGTTGATATGGGACGCAATATTTTCCAGTCCAAAGCGCCGATTGCCATGATTCAGGCAGTGCGTGCCGTCGTCCATGATAACGAAACACCGAAAAAGGCTTTTGAACTTTATAAGGCCCTGAAGAACAAATGAAAGTCGCGTACTGGTATAATAACAAAGATATCCGTATCAAAGAAATCCCTACTCCAAAGCCGAAGCACAAGGAGATGCTGGTCAAGGTCATCTCCTGCGGCATATGCGGCAGTGATATCGTCGAATGGTACCGGCTCCCTAGAGCGCCTCTTGTACAGGGACATGAAATAGGCGCGGAAGTTGTCGCTGTTGGCAAATCAGTAAAAAAATATAAACCGGGCGACCGGGTGTTTATCGCTCCGAAAGTGCCCTGCATGAAATGTTATTATTGCACAAACGGGCACCACCCTCAATGCTCGGAAGTTAAAGAAAGACTTCCCGGCGGCTTTGCCGAATACATTCTCGTTCCGGAGATTTTAGTAAATAACGGAACATATCTGCTTCCTGAAAATATTACCTTCGATCAAAGCACTTTCATCGAACCTCTTGCCTGCGTTGTCAGAGCACAAAGGTTGGCCGGCGTGAAAAAAGGGCAATCCGTGCTAATCATCGGGTGCGGCATGTCCGGATTGCTTAACGTGAAGCTTGTCTGGACAAAAGGATGCAAGATAATAGCCGCCGACATCAACAAAACAAAACTGGAATTTGCCTCGCGAATGGGGGCCAATGTTATCATCAACGCGGCTGATAATATGTCAGAGCGATTAATAGCGGAAACTGGCAAAAAAGCCGACGTTGTATTTTTATGCGCTTCCGCCGACTCAGCAGTGGAACAGGCATGGAAGTGCGTGGATAAGGGCGGTGTGATAGTGCTCTTTTCTGTTCCTGGACCGGATAAAAAAGTTGTAGTTCCCGTCAATGATTTCTGGATGAAGGAAATTACCATCCTCACTTCTTATTATTGCGGACCTCCCGATATTATGGAAGCGATGAAATTAATAGAATGGCGCAATATCGTCGTGGATGATCTGATAACGCACCGGCTTGCATTAACAGACATCGTTAAAGGCTTTCAGTTGGTAACGGACGGCAGAAAATCTATCAAGGTAATCATTAAACCGAACGAGCACAAAGTGACTGAATAATTGTTTTCCGACAAATAAACAAAGTTGGAGTATTAATCTTACTTTGCGATAGTTTCTTTAAATTTTTATACCCCTTCCATAAATATTTAATTGAGGTTGACATCCGCCCGTTCTTGTATTATGAAGCGCCTGAAAAAAATTTCCTCATGTGATTCGTCAAAACGGATTAACCATAGGGAAATAAAAATTTGGATATTTGAAAATATGTTCCCCAGTAGCTCAGTCGGTAGAGCGGCTGGCTGTTAACCAGCATGTCCGTGGTTCGAGTCCGCGCTGGGGAGCCATTTCATAAAAAAGCCCAACTTTAAAGGTTGGGCTTTTTTATTTTTATCATTCATAAGTTTATGTCTTGAAGAATGTCTTAAACTTTTAATTGGATGCAGATTAGGATAAAAACTTACTTCTATCGATAGCTCGAAGGCGTGCGCCCAGTCCAGCGCTTGAAGGCGTGGCAAAAATTCGGCACATCACTATAGCCTAATTGCTCGGCAATCAGCTCCAAGGATTGATCTGTTGATTTTAACAAATCAAGGGCTTTTATACGACGCACATCTTCGGCAATTCCCTTGAAGGTTGACGCTTCGGCCTGTAAACGACGCCTGAGCGTTCTGGGACTCATGTGAAGCCTTCTCGCCACATATGCGAGTGTCGGGAAAGTTTCATGTTCACAGATCAATTCGCGATGTACCATGTCTTTTGTGGTTTCAAGGGCGTTGAGGCTCTGCAATAACTGTTCACATTCTTTTTCATAAAGCTTGCAGGTTAAAGGATTTGCTTTCGGCAAGGATAGAGATAGGAGGCTGCTGTCAAAAACAAGCATGGTCTCCTCGGCGTTAAAGCTAACGGGACACCCAAAAATGTCTGTATAGACATTAGCATAAGCAGGTTTAGGAAAGGCAAACCGGATTTCATGCAAAGGTATCGGCCCGCCAACTGATTCTGTGCATGATTGATAGACAGCTCTCAACTGGCACTCATGCAGGAACTTCCTGCATTTGCCGAAATCCATCAGTTCCCTAAAGATGAAGAAAGCCTTATTGCCGCTGGCCTTCAATACGAACTGAAAATAAGTCAGAGAAAGTTCCGCATAACGCAGCGCCAACTGGAAAGCTTCAATCGCAGTAGCACAATGCATAGCCGCTATAGCCCATTTACCGAGCAAGGCGGCATCATATCTAAACATGGGCAGTTTGGGCTTGGACTTCAGATTTACCTGCATATCTTTACCTTATTGATAACTATTTAAACCCATGGCCTATATTAACATTATAATTGACCCTCATGAACATTGTCAAGTTATCAAATGTCAGGTATTTTGAACGATAATAAAAACAAGGTGGGAGAATAAAGATTTCTGTTTTTACTCGTGTCTGTAACTTTAACGATTAATTAATCAGTTTGGAAACCATTCGAATAATCTTTTTGGTGTAAGGAGGTAATATGGCAAAAGCTCTTGTTACCGGCGCATCAAGTGGTATCGGCCTAGAATTAGCAAAAATACTCGCAAAAAACGGTTATGATTTACTGCTGTGTGCACGCTCGGAGGCAAAGCTGAAAAAAATTGCACAAAACTTGAAGAATCAGCATGGCGTTAAGGTTGATGTTATTTCCATGGATCTTTCCGTATCAGGCGCTGCCAAGGCGCTTTACCAGGCAGTTACGGATAAATTTGACCAAATAGACATCTTAATTAATAATGCCGGCTTTGGCCTTAATGGCAGTTTTGGCGATTTGGCGCTAGAAAAGTGGCAAGAGATGATGCATTTAAATATGGTGACGTTAACGGAGTTATCCTATTATTTTGCTAATGACATGCGGGCACGTAACTGCAATGGCCGCATTATGAATATTTCCTCCGTCGCGGCGTTTCAATCTTGTCCCTGGTTTGCGGTTTATGGCGCGACTAAATCCTTCGTACTGTCATTTTCAGAGGCATTGCGCTATGAGCTGGCGCCACACGGTATTTCGGTAACGGCAATTTGTCCGGGTGCCACAGCGACACCGTTTCATCAGATTGCGAACAGTGAAAATATTGCGCTTAATTTTCGCTTCGATAAAGTTGAGGATGTGGCGCAAACCGCTTATGACGCCATGATGGCACGCAAGGGTACGATAATCACGGGAGTCATGAATAAGCCTTTGCCCTTATTAGTTCGCTTGGCACCGAGAGCATTGGTGGCCAGTATCGCGGAGCGCTTGGCAAAGCCTGACGTGATGCGCAACATTAAGGCAAGACATAATTGATGCAAAAACCAACTCTCAAACTGTAGTTGATAATTGATTTATCAGGACAGGCAGCCTTAAACCATTTTGCTTTGCTTGGAATTACAAAAATGAAAGGAGAAATATTTTGAACAGAAAAAAACATTTTTCAACCGTAGTCGTGCTCTTGCTTCTTTTAACGGGGATGCTGATGTTAACCGGCTGTTCTTGGCTTGGTCTCCAGAATAGTACTCTTGATGAATTAAAACAGGCGTACGCGAATAACGAATCGGAGTTTATTCCGGTCAACGGAATGAATGTCCATATTCGCGACGAAGGAGATGGTCCTGTGCTGGTTTTGCTCCATGGGGTATTGGCATCGCTGCATACATGGGATGGCTGGATCCCTGAATTGACAAAGCATTATCGGGTCATCCGAATAGATCTTCCTGGTTTCGGCATGACCGGTCTGCCTAAGGAGAAATTAGACAAATTTGATCTTGAACTGGTAAAAGATACGGTTTTAAAAGTACTGAAAAATCGTCAGGTATCTAAGGTTACCTTAATCGGCAATTCCTTTGGCGGTTATCTAAGCTGGCGCCTGGCAGCGGATTATCCTGACCTGGTAGAAAGGGTTGTTGCCATAGACGCCCGTTCCTTTCCGCAGGAATGGCCGTGGAAGCTACGGTCTCTCACGTGGTTTCCTGTTCGGCTGCTTACGCCTCACATAGCACCGCTTCCATTTGTTTGGTATGGCGTCCATGAAGTGTATGGCGATGGAAGCCGTGTCGCCAAAGGGACAGTCCTCCGCTATCACCGCATGTTGTTATATGACGGCAACAGAGATGCTATGATCAATATAATTGACTGGCTGAAAGAAACCGCAAGACCGTTTGAATCTGTTCCAGAAGAGGGACTTATAGGCCTAAAACAACCTATCATGACTATGTGGGGGAAAAAGGACAAATGGATACCGTTTGATCCCATCGGCCTGCGATGGCAGAAAGAATACCCCAACGGTGTGCACAAGGTCTATGAAGACGCGGGACACATCCCCATGGAAGAGATCCCGGAAAAGACCTTGAAAGACCTGCTGGAATTCCTGAAAACAACTGACTCGCAACTGGGATATGGAAGCAAAAGTAAATAAGGATTAAATATTCCTTTACTGTCTGTTTCGCAAATAAATTATGGGTGGTTATAAAGCCATACCGTTTTTATGAGGGGCATCTCTATGCGCAGACCTGTGAAATTGATGAAAGTTGTGTTGCCGATACTTCTGACGGCATTTATTCTGGTCGGCGGCACATCTTTCTCAAATCCGGTAACACATGAGGACATCATGATCAAAGACAAAAATTATTCCAACGGTAAATTTCAAAATTACGAGTCAACAACCGTTTTGAAGTCGGGAACGTACGGAAATACGATCTACAAGTACCTGTTTGGCGGGAGCAAGGAGCGGGCGCCATCGTTGCCTCTACCCGTTGTGTCGATGAATATCTCTGCGCACGAGCCGGCTTCTGACGGGCTCCGGTTTTTCTGGCTCGGCCATTCGGGCGTTCTTCTTGAACTGGGAGGCAAGCGTGTGCTCATCGACCCGGTGTTTTCGGAGCGGGCTTCTTTCTCGCAATGGACAGGTCCGAAACGGTTCCAACCCTCACCGCTGCAGGCTCAGGACGTTCACTCCCTTTATGCGGTTCTCATATCCCATGATCACTACGACCATCTGGACAAAGCAACTATCATAGCGCTCGCCCCTAAAACTGAATCATTTCACGTTCCCCTCGGTGTGGGTGCGATAATGGAAAGATGGGGCATTCCGAAGACGAAGATCCATGAGTATGCCTGGTGGGGCGAATATAATTTTAAAGGCATGACCTTCGTGGCCACTCCCGCGCGCCATTTTTCCGGACGGGGTATTTTTGACAGGTACAGAACACTGTGGTGTTCCTGGGTTGTGATTCAAGGGGGAAAAAAAATCTTTCACAGTGGCGATACGGGTATGACTTCCCAGTTCCACGAGATCGGCGCGAAATACGGACCCTTTGACCTGGCCTTCATCAAGATTGCGGCATACGACGAAAACTGGCCAGATATTCACCTGACCCCCGAAGAGGCGGTCGCGGCTAATCAGGTGCTGGGAGGAAGGACGCTGGTCCCTATCCACTGGGGTGTTTTTGATCTCGCTCTTCACAGTTGGCATGAACCGATCGAGCGGCTGGTGAAATCGGCACAACTGAACAAGATGCATATACTCGTGCCGAAGATGGGTGAGCTCGTCGATCCGGACAAGTACGAAAATGACTATTGGTGGCGGAAGTTCATGAACGACGGCAAGAATGTATCCTTTTGAGAAATAATGTCCAAATTCATATTTGAACCCTCCAAATTTAAAAAGGAGGGAGTAATGATGTAAAAACAACTAACTTTTAAAAGGAGGAAGTAATGGTGGAAAAAAAATTAATACGTATTTTGTTAACAGCATTAGTTTGTTTTGTTGTGTCAGCAGGCATGTCTTTCGCTGGCTCTGACGGCCAATTGATTCCCAATATAATAGACAACCAGCCTATTGCGACTGACGACTGCGTCCTGACCAACCATTCGACCACGGAAGCGCCGAATGGCCAATCGATCGGTGTGCGCAATTATGGTTGCGTACTCAATGGCCGCAATGTTGTTTTTACAGTATCAATCCCAAAGCTGTGCGAGACGACGTCGTGCGGATTGATCGTTGACCAGCATGGCGCGACGATGAATGCGGCCCAGCAAAATGCCGGCACCAAACTACGGGAATATGGCTGGAAAGCCATGCAGCGCGGCGCCTCGACGCCGTATGTTGTGATTCAACCCAACATGACAGATCTATTTGATAATGCCACCCATACGCTGGACCCGATATCGGTAATGGGTGGAGCTTATGATAATGAACTGCCGATCCTGATGCTGTTCGTTCAAAATGCGATAAGCGCATTGAATATTGATCAAACTCGTGTTCATGTACATGGATTCTCCAGAGGCGCGCAGACAGCAAATGCGTTGTATTGCGATCCAGCGACCAAGTCTATCTTCGCAAGTTACGTCGCCACTGGTGGAGCAATCAACTGCGCGCTAGACAAACCTGTCATGATGATTAACGGTCTGACCGATCCCAACGTCCTTTCGGCAAACAGCGTCGTGGACGGATTCAAAGATAGCGGAACCACAAGCGAATTACTGGCTCAAGATCCCAACTGG
>JAPLJP010000139.1:17264-20739 GCA_026388535.1 Deltaproteobacteria bacterium
CTCTCAAGTTTACGTCCCAGGGACGAGTCCCTGTTGGTAAACAACAGCACACCCGTTACCAAACAGGTAACGTGATTCTGGAAGACATCGCTCACAGCGGTGCAAGCTATCCGCTTGCTGGCCACTGTTTCCCGGTGACCACTAATTCTGGTTGGCTGGTCTGTCGCACCACCTTTGAAATAGGGCAAAAAATAATTGATTTCTTTATTGACAACCCAGGACAGTGAGGGGTCATAAAAAATTTGGATGAAAGCGGATAATTTAAATTTTCTTCTTTCATGAAAGGCTTTTTATCAACTCAAAAATTTAAAAAAGGAGGACAGTTGTAATGAGAAAGAAACTAGCACGTGTTTTGTTAACAGTATTTGTCTGTTTTTTTCTGTCAGCAGGTATGTCCGCGGGCTATGACCCCGGTGGGCCCATTCCCGAAGGATTGCATCCCAAGATGCCCTTGAACTACACAGAGGCTGACGTGGATGCCATTGTTACTGTTGAGGCCCAAACCATCGCGCCATTTAGGGATCTTGCCTCGTATGGCGTTAATAAATCTTCAATCCCCTCCAGATATGACTGCAATAACATAAAGTTTATACGATATCGCCTCAACAATGCAACTCTCGGCTTGACCAGTAATCCGGTAAATGCGAACTACGCGGATATGGGATTTCTTATGGTTCCCGGAGTTGTGGAAGGCGCCAACGGATTCGAGTATATTGCCCGTAACCTGATATACAAGGCTTATAAAAACAAGGGACTGAAAGTCGAAGTATGGGCAATGGACAGAAGAAATAATTGTATTGAGGATAGGGTGGGAGCAGATAAAGTTGAAGCCATGTATAATGCGGCAATAGCTCCCGGCAGCGCTGGTGGTTCAACGATAACTCAGGCCGAAGAAGATGCAATGATGGATGCGGCTATTGGATATTACTACAAGCATGCCGCGATAAACGGCAAAACATTTGACGGCTGGTATTCCAGCGCTAAAGTTCCGTATCTGTCTGAATTCGGTTTGCGAATGGACACGGAAGACATGTTCCAGATCATTAAAGCTATGGTGCCTAACCAGGCAGACAGAAAGAAAAAAGTGTTCGTCGGCGGCCATTCGCTGGGCGGGATGCATACTGGCCTGTTCGCAAGCTGGGATTTTGACGGTAATCCCAATACACTGAATGACGCAGGCTTCAATAATACCGCCGGTCTTTTTGCTTTCGATTCTGTCGTGACGCCTGTCGACAACGCAGTGAATGAGGTTCTTAAAGGTTTTATTCCGGTGCTTGGTGATTATGGCATAGAAATTGGTGAAAACCTGACCTGGCCTGTTTATGAAGCGGCGCTTGTCGGCTTGCGTACAGGTATTATACCGCGTATCATTGAAGGACAACTGGCGAACGCCTTCGTCGGCTCTCCGATTGGGCCTGAAGCTATGACACTTATAGAGGCTGTAGGCGCTCTTGCCTATGCCCTTCCGGACAAAGAACACACGACAGTTCGCAAGATTTATCCTTTCATGGGCGATGATGTAAAGGATTTGCTCCAGAAATTCATATCCCGCGATCAAGCGATGTATGATGCCAAGTGGCCGACTATAACGGATTTCCGTCTTACCAATGCGGCTTTGCTCGGCCTGCTTTTTGATGACAGTTACTCTTCCATAGGCATGATTCAGACCAGCATGGGGTTTATGTACAGCGACGCTGGTGGCGGCGTTGCGCCGAAGGGGGAAATCAGTTCCCTTAATTTTAATTCTTTATTATTTGGAACAGCCCCACAACTGTTCGTCCCCACAAATGCAGGGCCGGTTAAATGTGAAACACACAGTTTCTTATGGATGAAATGGCAGGCCTGTCAAATCACGGGGCCTGGCCCTCTCTATAGGTGGGCCGATTTCGATCAAGTGGCAAGACCTGGCGATGATTACACAGATACAACAGGAACCTTGACCTATACAACCTATAAAAACGAGGGCTCTGGTATTCAAAGTCTTGGACGAGCCATGTTTAAAGGCGATTCAAACCTTGTTGAATGGTATTTCTCTGTTCGCCGTCTCGTGGATTTCCTGGCGGCAGTCGCGGACTGGGCTCCTAGTTACGGCCTGAACACATATCATAAAGATAAGGCTCTGAACAATATGCCGGTAATCGAGTTTCTGGCCGAGAATGGCGTTATCGTGGGAAACTTCCTGCAAAATAATTTACCGGTGAATCCGGTTATAATCCAGGGGTTAAATCATATGGATCCCATGTTTGCGTCGGCAAATACAAACTACAGAGATGACGATGATGTAATCGGTATGCTACTTGGCTGGGCCGTAGATAACGTGAAATAAGTAAGAACTAAAAAGCATTAATGGGTGTCGCGCTACTTCCCTTCTCCCTTCAGTGGCGCGGCACCACCATCTATCTTTCCAAAAAATATCCAGAACAATATTGTGTTTAATTCCCAGATAATCATCGGGAATGATACGAAACAAATTTTATTATTTGACATATTTTTCGTAATTGTTTAACACTTCACCCCGGCCAATCTGCATCGGCGGATTAAACAATATTCACGGCCTGATTGAAAAAATAACTTCTGCAAAGTCTGTCTTTAACGATTGAGCTTCAGAAGGTAAGGATATAAACCCTGCAGTAAACTGCGGGATAATTCGACTAACTAATTTCAATGCGCCTATAGTGACCTTTAGGTTATTTGCTTTTGAAATTGGAGTCTCATTACCCACAGCTTAAGCGGGATAATTCGACTAACCAATTTCAATACGCTTTGCTTTTGAAATTGGAGTCTCATTAAGGAGTTTGCGAAATGAAGGATGTAGTCATTGTTTCAGCGTGCAGGACAGCTATAGGAACATTCGGAGGAACATTGAAGGATATGATCGCAGCCCGCATTGCGGCTGTCGTCATGAAGGAAGCCATTGGGCGCGCCGGTATAGACCCGGCCATAATTGATGATGTCCGGTTCGGCTGTTGCATTGAAAACTGCAATACGTTGAACACCACTCGGGTAGCGGCTCTTTTGGCCGGCATTCCGGAAACCGTGACCGCTGTCACGGTAAATCGCGTATGTATTTCCGGGATGGAAGCCGTCCTCAGCGGCGCAGCCATGATCAAAGCCGGTATGGCCGATATTATTTTGGCCGGCGGAGTCGAACATATGTCCGGCGTGCCCTATGTTAGTTTTGATGCCCGTTGGGGCTGCCGTCTTCAGGACACTGTTTTTGTGGATGCCATGATCCGCGCATTACATTGCGGCTCATATGTCATGCCGCTCGGCGACGATGGTCCCGTCAACTCAGGCCAGCCTTTCGAGAGTCGAAAGGGCAAACCCTATATCCTGGGCCATACCACGGAACTTATCGCCCAACTTTTGAACATCAGCCGCGAGGAAATGGACGAAGTCGCCCTGCGCAGCCATAACAACGTCGAGCGTGCCACAAAAAATGGCGACTTCAAAGACGAGATCGTACCGATTGAGA
>JAPLJP010000161.1 GCA_026388535.1 Deltaproteobacteria bacterium
ACCGGAAATTGTGCAAAGATTGATTTATCCGGCCCCGGCAAAAAATCACATCGGGCTTGGTATTCATTTAACCTTGGATTTAAATGGACGATTCAAGCTCGGTCCGGACACAACTTATATTGATCGCCGGGAAGACTACATGGTAGCTCCCGAAAAAGCCGCTAAATTCTATCACCACGCCAAAATTTTTCTGCCTTTTTTGAAAGAAGAAAATGTCAGTCCTGATATGTCCGGTATTCGCCCGAAGTTACAGGGGCCGGATGATGATTTCCGCGATTTCGTTATCAAAGAAGACGCCCCCGGATTCATCAATCTTGTCGGCATTGAATCACCGGGACTGACCGCTTCTCCGGCCATTGCCCGCTATGTCAAAAAGATTATAATGTAATAGCTGACCAAAGTTATATCCTTGATATATTTCAATGAGTATTATAGATTTCAAACTGCATTCTATGAAGCACAAGGAGTTTCAATATATGACGCAACCGGCAATCGCAAATCCCACCGATTTTATCCGCGACATCATAGAAGACGATCTGCAGACGAACAAAAACGACGGCCGTGTCGCTACCCGTTTCCCGCCGGAGCCGAACGGCTATATTCATATCGGACACGCCAAATCCGTATGCCTGAACTTCGGCATTGCTGCGCAATACAATGGAACATGTAATCTACGGCTGGATGATACGGACCCGCTGGGCGAATCCATGGAATTTGTAGAATCAATTATCCGCGATATCCGCTGGCTGGGATTTGTCTGGGGTGACCGTCTTTTGTATGCCTCTGACTATTTCGAGAAAATTTACCAGTTCGCCTTTGATCTTATCAAGTCCGGTAACGCCTATGTTTGCAGTTTGAGCCCCGATGAAGTACGGGAACAACGGGGAACTTTTACCGAACCGGGCAAAGAGAGTCCTTACCGCAACCGCTCCGTGGAGGAAAACATAGACATGTTTCAACGTATGCGCGCCGGCGAATTTGCCGACGGCGCCCACACTCTGCGCGCAAAAATTGATATGGCCTCGCCGAACATTGTAATGCGCGATCCCGTCATCTACCGTATCAAACGGGAACCTCATTACCGGACAGGAACAAAATGGGTCATTTATCCCATGTATGACTTTGCCCACTGCCTTTCCGACGCGCTGGAAGGAATCACCCATTCTATCTGCACTCTCGAGTTTGAAAACAATCGCCCGCTTTACAACTGGATTGTGGAACTTTTAATCACCGACAACCGTCCGCGGCAGATCGAATTCGCCCGTCTCAATTTGAGTTATACCGTTCTCAGCAAGCGGCGTCTCATTGAATTGGTGAAAAAAAACTATGTGCGAGGCTGGGATGATCCGCGTATGCCCACGGTGACGGGAATGCGGCGCCGCGGCTACACGTCCGAGGCCATCCGAAATTTCTGCGCCCAAATCGGTGTAGCTAAAAACGACAACCTGATTGATGTAGCCCTGCTAGAGCATTGCGTGCGCGAGGATCTCAATGAACACGCGCCCAGAGTGATGTGCGTTTTGCGTCCCCTGCGCGTTGTCATCGACAACTATCCTGAAAATCAGCCAGGAAGCCAGATTGAAAAGTTCGAGTGCCAAAACCATCCGCAAAATCCCAATATGGGAACCAGAGAAGTTCCTTTTTCCAAAGTGTTGTATATCGAGCAAGACGATTTTATGGAAAATCCACCGAAAAAATATCATCGCCTCGGTCCGGGACGCGAAGTTCGCCTCAGAAACGCCTACGTCATAAAATTTGAAAACATGGTGCGAAACGAGAGCAACGGCGAGGTGATTGAACTGCACTGCACCTATGATCCCCAAACCCGCAACGCGCCGCCGGTGGACGGGCGCAAGGTACAGGGCGTCATTCATTGGGTATCGGCCGAACACTGTGTTCCCGCCGAGGTGCGACTGTATGACCGGCTGTTTAGTATTGAGAATCCGGGAAGCGAAGGGGAAGATTTTATTAATCATCTTAATCCGAATTCTCTGGAGACTCTGACGACCTGCTATGTTGAGACAAACCTGAAAAACGCCAAGCCGGGAAGCCAATATCAGTTTGAAAGGCTCGGGTATTTTTGTGTTGATGCGAATTCTGTCGCCGGTAAGCTGGTTTTCAATCGGGTTGTGCCGCTGAAAGATTCATGGGCGAAAGTAAATAGGGATTAATTTTGGCTGGGGAATAAGGATTCGAACCTTAATAAACGGAGTCAGAGTCCGTTGTCCTACCATTGAACGATTCCCCAGCAGGGAATATTGAAAAGCGCCTGCCCGTTCAGTTCTCTAAAGGAACCTGTTTTGGAGCGGCGTGTATATAATGCGATTGATTTTTTATGTCAACAAATTTTCTTAAGAAGCTTCTGCAATGAAACTTTGTACCCAATGGCTGCAGGTATTCAATCACGGGTATGAACCCCAGGGCAAGCCCTGGACCCTAATTCCGCCCCAAGGGGCGGGGTATTATACCCTCCGCTTATGGCGGGATTGTTCGACTTACAAATTTCAATACACCTATAGTGACCTTTAGGTTATTCGTTTTTGAAATTTGAGTCTCACAATAATAATAAGGGAAATTCTTCTTTTTGAAAGAATTAACATGTGGTATATTTATAAAAAATCAAAAGAGAATTTTGTGTTTTAAATATTAGATGCAGGAGAATCTTTTATGGCATACGAATTAAAAGTCACGCGAAAGCCTGCATATCTTCACTTCATCGTTACCGGTCAGAACAGTAAAGAAACTATTGAGCGATATGTCGATGAAATCAATCGAGAGTGCGTTGCCCGCAAATGCTTCAGGATTCTGATTGAAGAAAGTCTTGATGGTCCGCGCTTGTCAATAATGGATGTGTTCGAGCTAATACAGAAAGGAACCAGCAAATACAGAGGTATTTTCAAGACAATTGCCTATGTCGATGTAAATGCTATAGATAACTCGATGAAGTTCGCTGAGGACGCGTGCGTCAACCGTGCTTTGCCCATGGCTGTTTTCACGAATGTGCCCGACGCAGAGAAATGGCTGATGAATAAAAATCACCGAGGAACCAGACCACATGCTGAAGTGGACACCGACAAGCCACGCCGCTGAGCTTTACTGTCATAGCTTTCAATTCGTAATGTTTATTTTTTATAATTTGTTGGAATTCAATACTTGCGGTAAACTCAGCAAGTTCTTCTTACTTATAAACGTCGATGGAAATGGTCGGCAATCTTGTCCGGCGGATGAATCAGAGTGAACTTTCGGACTGGACGGAGGCTGTGATAATTTACTAACTTAAAAAATAAAAAGGAGATGTGCATGATGAAAAAGACTTTGACTATTTTTGTTGTTCTTTTGTCTATGTTCTGGACGGCAGGCGCCTGGGCGGAGCTTAAAGAAGGGTTATGGGAAATCACGACGCAGGTTGAAATTGAAGGTATGCCGCAATCAATACCGCCCAACACTATCCGTCAATGCATCACCAAAAGTGATGCCGTTCCCCAGGATAACGATAAAGACTATGACTGTAAAACCATAAGCCAGAAGATCAGCGGCAATACGGTCAGCTATACTGTGGAGTGCAAAGGCAAAGAAGCGGTAATGCGGACATCCGGAACGTCAACCTATAAAGGCAGTTCCATGGATGGCGTATCAAACACCAGTTTTAAGATGAAGGGACGGCCGGAAATGAAGATGGCAAGCACGAGCAAAGGGAAATATATAGGAGCCTGTCCGAAATAGAATGAATACCAATCATATATGAAATGGTTTCAACCGTTCCATATATGTCAAAATAATTAAGAGGCCGAAAAATGTCATACTTTATAATCATATTTAAGGACGCTTCATTAAAAATTTATAAAAAGAAGCAAGATCAAACAGACCTGCCGCAAGGCGCCAGGCAATTTGTCTGTTCAAGTAATGTTACAGTACAAGATTTATACGTCTGGATAACTAATGGATTCAAAAATTTAAAAACCATAAAAGAAGTCGAGAAACAAAAAATATGATGAATCAAACTATTATAGTGATATAAAAGTAACAAAAGGAATAAAAGGGGATTAACGATGAAGAATTACCTGAAAATATCCCTAGCCGCACTCAGCGCATTTGTTCTTGTGGGTTGCAGCGCTTCCCTAAGTAAGGTCATCAAAGAAGAGCCGGTGAAAAACATACCCGATAAGAAGTACGAGACAATTATAAAATTGAATATCTGGGAAAGTGAGCCGCTTAGATCGGAAGCCGGGTTTGTCTATGTTGAGACGAAAGGAAGAGTGACGACTGACTTCCCGCGGGAAGAATTTGTAAAAAACCTCGATATGGTGGACAAATACAAGCAGCTGAACAGAAACAATATGAGCAAATTCGTCATAAAAGACAGTAAGGGCAAGGTTCGCGGCTACTATGAAATGCTGCCCGAATACAAAACAATCATCTGGGAACGTGGAGATGATATCCTATTGCAGGTTATAATTCCCCATAGGGGTGGCAACGACGACGAGACTGGCGACAGAACATCAGGAGGAAAACATGACGGCCCATGAATTCGCCCATTCAACAAAATATTATTGGAGAATCAAAATAAAATGCAATCAATCTGGCAATCAAAAGGTAAAAAGCTGCATACACGAAAAATAGAAGTATCAACTTACAGTTATGACGGACAAAGAATTATTGTAGAAGGCGCGCTCAAGGATGATCGTTTTCAGGACTCATATTTGATGACGGGTGAAAAGTTCCCAAGGGGCGCCATTCATCACATGGCCATTCGACTGTTGGTGAACTGCTCCAATCTTTTGATTGAAGATGTTGATGTTGAACTAATATCTGTTCCCCGCGAAGTGTGCCGGGAAACCATCGACTGCCTCGCACAAATAAAGGGTCTGACCATTACCAAAGGCTTTACGTTAAAGATTAAAAAAATAGCCGGAGGCAACAAGGGCTGTACCCATCTGGTGGAACTCATCCAGACAATGGCACCGGCTGTCTTTCAGGGATATGCCGCATACCAGGCACAAAAACCGGCATCTTTAGATTCTGATCATGCAAAGATGATACTTCAATTTCTAGTCAATACGTGCCACGCCTGGCGCGAAGACGGCCCCTTTGTTGAAATGTTTAAAAAGAAACTCCAGATGAAATAGATAAAGATAGGATACATTTTTGAGGAAGTTCTTATCAATTATCAAATGCTTGACAGTTTTGATCATCTCGGCTATCTTTAAGGTATAGCAAAAAATAACGAAGGAGAACAAGCATGTCGAAAACCAGAATAATAAGATATGCGCTCATAGTATTTCTGCTTTTACCCTTGATCACTTTTGCAGAGAAACAGGAAATGAAAGAACACAAAGTAATCAAGGGAGACACCCTTTGGGATATCACAGAGAGTGAATTGACCGATCCCTTCCGGTGGCCCGAGGTTTGGAAAGTAAATCCCTGGATAAAGAATCCTCACTGGATCTACCCCAAACAGATAATCAAGATTCCTCTCTATCTTCTTAAAAAAGAAAAACTCGATGAGGAGGTCGCTTCGAAACCTGCAGCTGAATCTCAAGAAACTACAACAGCATCTCAAGAACCGGCAAAGGATGAGATAAATAAGAAAGCCGCCCAGATAAGAAAGTATCCCATTATCAACAGGAATCTTCTCATGGCAAGCGGCTACATCGCTGACACGATTCCCGGAGTCGGTGAGATCGGCGATTCTCCTTCGGGGCAAGTCATCTATGGTAACGAAGATATCGTCTATGTTTCTGTTGACCATCCCGCCAAAGTGGGGGACAAATTTTATGTGATAAAGGCCTTAGAACCGTTAGAGCATCCCGTCACGGGCAAGGAGATCGGCTATGTCATCTCTATCTGCGGAATAGCCGAGATCGTGAAAATTAAAAACGGTGAAACGATGGCGAAGATCACGAAATGCTTCAGAGAGATAGACAAAGGTGATCGCCTTGATCCCTATTACGATATAGAACCTCCGATGACCACAGAACATTTTCGCAGCCCGGATATCAACGGCGTGATTGTCGCCACCGGCAACCACATGGTATTTCAGACTGTGTTAGACATAGTTTATATTGACAAGGGATGCAAAGACGGCATCGAGGCAGGAGATATGTTCATGAGCCTCGCAGTCGATACTCATACAGTTCCGAACGGCTTGATACGGGTGATAAACTGCAGGGACCATACAGCGACTGCGATAATCGAATACAGCAATAAACCTGTTTCGCCCGGAAATATCTTCACAAAGTTGGAAAATAATTAGTTTAAATCACGGGTATGAACCCCGTTCGGAAACGTTTTGCAGCACGCTGCTGAGTATTATACCCTCCGCTTCGCGGGATTGTTTCCAATAGCCAAAGGCTATTGGATAATTCGTCCAACAAATTTCAGTTCGCTATGCTGCTGAAACTTGGGACTCATTACAACTTTCCAATTCCGCTACGCCTATAGTGACCCCATGGTGCCCCTATAGTGACCTTTAGGTTATTTAGGGTATTTAGGTTCTTCGCTTTCGGAATTGGAGTTTAACGAATAAGGACCGCGGAAGATATCCAGCGGCCTTTATTTTAAAAGCTCATTATGGCAGCAAATAATTTTTGATTTTCTCTTCTCTTTAGACATTAATCACCTTTTTAACATTTTGCATCTCACTTTTTGTTATGAAAAGCACTTTGACACACAAAATCCTTATTGATATACTTTCATCGTAAGAAGATAATATCTCATCACATCGCAACCGAAGCAATCCAAAGGAGGCAATAAATGGCAAAAGAAAAAGTGACCACGAAATCCGGAAAACGTAAAATTACAGACAGAGATCTCAAAAAAGTACCCGCGAAATCCGAGAAACCTAAAATTACAGACAGAGACCGCAAAATGGCTAAGTTCTGTCTTACGTGTCCGGTCTGCAGTCATGCCCGTAAAAAACAACAAGGCGCCGCGTTCTGGTTTGTCCAGAAGATTGAAGGCAAACTTTGTCCCTTCTGCAAAGCCTATGAACGTGTTTATGGCCGCAAAGCTCACCAGCCGATTCGTTGATGAGATATAATTGGTGGTCTTCCGGCTAATAGGGCTGACGATTGTTCGTCAGCAGGACAAGGGACAATCCTGACACCGATGTCCGGATCGTCGAATACAATTTCATTAAGTAATTTTTTAAAGGAGGGATATTATGAAAAGGCTTGAATTTCTCTTGGTACCAATTATTATTTTAGGGATATTGGTTCTATTCGGTTGTGAACAAAAGACAGGATCACCATTTGTAATGAAAGACCAACCTGCCGAGCAATCTTCGGGTGGCTCAACATCGGCCCCAACACTTGGCCAAAGTTTTCAGCAATCGGTAACAATACCAGCGGACAAAGCGCTAATCTACATCTACCGTACGCCCGCCCAAACAGGCTTTGCTGCTTTTTCGAGTAATGATGCGCCAGTTCCGTTCGGTGTAAAAGCAAATGGCAAAACGTTAATAACACTGGTCAGTGGTGGATATTACACATATCTTGCCGAACCAGGTCAGATAGAATTTACGACTTTCGAAGTCGGATTCATGGCGCCAAGCTCAGTATTTTCTTTAACTGTAGACGCAAAAGTTCAGCAGGCATATTATCTCAAAGGCGCGCATGGAAAGGGGCTTGGTGGAAGAGCGAATCTGAGGTTAGTCTCCCCGGAAGCAGGAGCCAGCGAAATAGCAAACTGCAAACTGATAACGCAGTAAATGCTGTAATCGTCAAAATAGAAGAAAGCGGAAATGAAGATTTCAAAGTGGTTGGATAAACAAGAATCCGAAGGCATTGAAGTTTCTCAAATCGAATTGCCTGAAGATTTGGCCAATGAAGAAGCGCCGGCAGAAACGATATTTTTTAAAGAGATACGGGCTTGCAGTATTCTCTGCCCCGGCAACCATCCTTTTTCTACGGTTGAGCGATACGATCACTGGTTTTATTGCCGGGGCCGCGACAAAGATAACGGCCCGCACACAACAAAACCGCAATGGTGGATGTTTACCAAAGATATAGAACTCGCGCTTAAAACGGCTAAAGCACGTATAGAAAATTGAGCTATCCCGCCATAGGCAGAGGATATCGTAGATATCCGTGGTATCTCAAGAGTGAAGCGATTGTGACTCCCGTTGAGAGCGAATGAAGTGAAGCTCGAAACGCAGGAGGAACAATCCCGCCAACGTAGTTGGCAGAGACGCGGGATTGTCGAGCATAAGATAGTGGTGCAAGATGCACTTAATCATTTAGAGTCAACGGAGATAGTCATGTCCGAATCACAATTTTATCATATTTCCCAGAAAGGAAAGCTGACAAGCGTTGCAACTGTGGATGAAGCGCTGGCCGCGGCAAAGAGCGGCGGCTTTATATGGCTTAATTACTGCCAGCCGAAGAAAGAGGAACTTTCGATCCTCATCGGTCTTCTGGATCTGCATCATCTTGCTATCGAGGATTGTTTAAACGAAGACCAGATTCCCAAGATGGAAGACTTTCCCCGGAATACTTTTATTATCTTCAACACCTTTGAATATTCAAACAAAAAACTTTCGATCGGCGAAATCGATCTGTTTATCGGCGAAAACTTTCTGGTAACAGTCAGCCAGCGCGATTCCGACAATCGCCGGATTCTGGATGGCGTTGAGCACATCATGGAGACAGACATGGAGGGCGCCAGGCACGGACCGGCGTTCCTGATGCACGTCATCCTGGACCATGTTGTGGACCAAAAATTTCTGGCCATTGAAGCGCTGGAAGATGAACTGGACACCCAGGAAGAAACCATGCTGGCCAGCGTTTCCAATTTCAACCCCGCCGAGATGATCCGATTGCGTCGGGACCTGCTGAACCTCCGCAAGAGTCTCTTCCATGAACGGGAGATCCTCGTCAAGATCTGCCGCAAAGATTGTCCCTTCATACCGGAAAAAGCCATCTATCACTATCGGGACATCTACGACCATCTTACAAAATTCTTCGAGTTGACTGAGTCTTATCGTGAAATAGTCACCAGTCTCATGGACATGTACCTGTCGATGCTCAACAACCAGATGACTAAATGACCGGACCTCATAACTGGAAAATTGCTTATCCGGCTTTTCTGCTCGCCATTGGGTTAATCGGTTTTGTCAACTACTGCCTGCTCAAGTGGTTTGAAAGGAAAAGACGATAATGGAATGGACGTATGCGGGGATAAACAGCAATGGCAAGAGACTCATCCGTATGCAGCGAATTCGCTCTGCCAGTCCATTTGGAAAAAGCGAATTTCGTATATTATAATTTTCTCAATTATTCTTTCAAGGAGGTATGAAAATGCAGTTATCTAAGAATTTTTATCGATTGATGTTTTTCTTCGGAGCACTCTGGAACTTTTCCTTTGCCATTCCGGGACTTCTTTTTCCCGAGTTCAGTATTAAACTAACTTTCGGTACCGAAATGGACCAGTCCCTGCTACTGGGAAACTACTATGCCCACAGCATGTATCTATTCTGGTGGGGTGCGGTACTTGTTTTCGGTATCGGGTATTACCTGGTATCACGTGATATAAGCAAAAACAGGGGGATAGTGTGGATGGGGATAATCGGGAAACTCTGCTTCTTCTTTTTCTTCATCTTTTCCTATTTCACAGCGAAATCAACTATCTTGTCCTTTCTCGGTGGCTCGGGGGATTTTATTTTCACCCTACTGTTTCTGAATTTCCTGTGGCAAACACGGAACGCAGCAATTCGATAATCAGCAAAGGTTTAAACTGATTAAGCGGCATTAAAAGTGGTAATCCGATTTTCTTTAGATAATTAATTGGTGCATTTTTCAAAAATATTATTAAAAATGGAGGAATCAACATGGAAAAGTATGCTTTGATTATTGGCGGTTTAATGTTTATTGGGGAAGGGATTTTAAAATTCTTTGGTTTTACATTTATGGGTATGACCATGCCATGTGGAGGTTCATTAATTATCGTTGGTTTTGGATTATCTTTATTTGCATATAAACAAATAAAAAATAAATAGTGCTATTATGATGTTCAATTCAAGTGCGACCCCGCGTTCCCTTCAGATTATTTAGGTTATCGGAAAAACGAAGTTCGTATATTAATTGTTAGATAGACGCTCCGCTCGGGGAATTGAAAAGGAATAAAATGAAAGCAGTAATATTTGATATGGATGGAGTACTGATAGATAGTGAACCATTACATATCTTATCAGATAAAACCTTGTTAAAAAGACTTAATATTGAAACAACTGAAAATTATCTTGATAAATATGTTGGTGTTACCAGTACTGTGGCTTGGAAAGAAATAATCAATGAGTTTAATATTCAAAACAGTTTACAAGAAATACTAAATATACAACTCTCTTTGGAGTTGAAATTATTAAAACAAGGTAATTATAATGCTATTGAAGGAATACCAGACTTATTAAAAGAATTATATGTTCATTATATTCCTATAGGTGTAGCATCTTCGTCTTCAGGTATGTTTATTAAAGAAGTTCTTAAAAAAATCAGAATAGAAAAATATATTATGACATGGGTTTCTGGAGAAAATATAGAAAAAAGCAAGCCGGAACCAGATATTTTCTTAAGAGCTGCAGAATTATTACAGGTTAATCCAGAAGAATGTATTGTTATTGAAGATTCTAAGAATGGTGTATTAGCTGCAAAAAAAGCCGGAATGAAATGTATTGGTTATAAAAATATAAACTCAGGAAATCAGGATTTGAGTAAAGCAGATATTATCGTTGATAAAATACAGGAAATAAATCTAAATAAGATGAAAAACTATTTCAAATAATGAAAATACGTATCATATGAAACAAATATATAAACTTACATATCTAGAGAAAAATTATGGAACAAATATTCTACCATTATCAATAGTTGAAAACGAAGACTTGCCAGGGACCAACCCCATGGAAGTTTTGGGATTTTACAAGAAAGAAACTTCTCTATTAAGAATTAAAGAAAGTTTATTCAAAACTGTTGAGCATTACAATCTTTTTTCAAGCCGTTTGATTATGATTGATCATAATAAATTTGCATTACAATACTGCACAAATGGATTTGAATATAATGCTTTACCATTTATTAATACCACTTTCGATAATATTAATATTGATGATATAAAGAAGATGATAGTAAATGTTAAGACATTACCAGGTGAACCTCTTTTTGCTGTTACAATAATACCAATAAAAGATGGAGTATTTGGCGGAATTAGCTGTTCTCATGCAATAGCGGATGGGTTTTCATTGCTTCTTTTCTTGTTCTCATGGGGGTGTATAAAAGACGGCAATAGTTTCCCGTTTCCGTCAACTCAAAGATTATTCAAAGGAAATCCTATTAGTTTTGATAAAATTGATAAAGTATTTATTCCCCCATTATCCGAGTTGAGCAATGAAATTCAAAATCGAGTTAAATATGTAAATAATATAAAGTTATACTCTAAGAAGGAATACTTTTCGGATGAATTTCTCAATGAAATTAAAAATAAAGCAAAATTAGAAAATGCAAAAAATATAATTTCCGATAATCAAATTATAATTTCATTTTTATTAAAAAAATATCATGATCATATTATGCCTGATACTGATAGGATAAGATTAAGGAATCCTATCAATATCAGAGATGTACATCCTGATATTGATTCATCATATATTGGTAATGCATATTTTGACAGCATAACCGAATTTACAAAAGATGAAATCAATAAAATGTCAATATATGAGATTGCCTATCGCTTGAAAGAATCAATTATTAATACAAGAAATGAAAACTTCATTAAAGAAATATCATATTTATCGAAGTATGGGATAGAGTTTAAAACTGACATATTTAAAACTTATCCCACTTATAATATTGATACAGATATAGTTTCAAGCAATTTAACTCATGTGGGTGATCTTGAATCTCTAGGTCTGGGTTCAGATATTGGAAGTATTTTATATATGAGTTCACCGGCACAAACAGGTTTTAGTATGTTGAAAGAAAAAGGTGGCAGGATATTTGCGCAGATAACAAGCAGGTATCCATTCATGTAAATTCTATGTCGAGCAAGTAATCTATCGCTATCTCGATTGCGGCCACGAATACTTGTTGGCTTTCTCCTGCAAGCGGCAATCATTTGTTTTCATCGGATTATGTGACGTTTCTATAAGGTGTTATCAGATGACAATCGAAGATCGTTTCAAAGAAAGATACAAATCAGGGGACACTCCTTGGGACGTCGGCCAGCCGGATTTCAATCTTATCGAAGTTGTGACCAAAAGACCTATTCGGAGCTGCAAAGTCTTAGATATTGGCTGTGGAACAGGAGACAATTCCATATGGCTTGCTCAGAATCTCTTTCAGGTTGTTGGTACTGATACTTCAGACATTGCTCTGGGGAAGGCAAAAGAAAAAGCATCTAGCGCCAACGTTGAATGCGATTTCGTGCTTGTTGATTTTCTTAAGCACAAAGTTGAAGGTGCTCCTTTTGGTTTTGTATTTGACAGAGGCTGTTTTCACTCATTTGGTTCTGAAAATGATCGAAGAAAGTTTGCCCATAATGTCGCTGCTTATTTGGAAGAAGCGGGCCTGTGGTTAACAATCGTTGGCAACGCTGATGAGCATCGCCAGGGACCTGGTCCACCTCAACGGACCGCGGGAGATATAGTCTTGGCAGTGGAGCCCTATTTTCAGGTTCTTTCACTTACATCCAGCCAGTTCGGATCTAATCGTCCAAATCCACCCAGAGCGTGGAGATGCCTTATGCAGAAACGGCATGTCACATAAATTCTTTTGATATTTACAGTAATTCTGATATTTACAATAATAATGAAGAGTGCTTATTGAAATTCTATTTACGGAATCTAAGCACCACCAAATTTACAATTAAAGGGAGTTATTTATGAATCAACAAATATGGCAGGATGCCGCACAAGCGATCATAAGCGCGGGAACTATCCCGATGCCCATTACAGGCACACTGCTTGAATTATTGCAGACTATCATGGACGAAAAAGAGGCCCAATTCATTCAAATATTCACAAAGCCGCTGAATATGAAGGATATTAAGGAGAAATCCGATCTGAATGAAGATGCATTAGACAAAATGCTAAACGGGCTCATGAGCAACGGTATAGTTACGGGCATTCCAAGCAAAAGCACAGGAGAGGCAGTATACAGGCTGTTGCCGCCAATACCGGGACTCTTTGAATTCACGTTCATGAGAGGCAGGACAGGCGAAAAGGAAAAGAAGCTGGCGAGATTATTCGACCAGCTGTTCAAAGAGCTGTCAGATATGGTCCAGACCAGCTATGATCCAGTCATCGATTATCTCAAAACAACCACCCCATTAACGAGAGTAATTCCAATAGAACAGGATGTAAAACAAAAGCATGATGATGTTTTACCGTATGAAGACGTGAAGATGATAATAAACAAGTTTGATAAAATAGCGATATCCACCTGCTACTGCCGCCATGAAAAGGAACTTCTGGGCAAGCCCTGTCATGTCACGAAAGAAAAAGAAAACTGCTTCTCCTTCGGTCAAACAGCTGAGTTTGTAATAAAATATAAGTTCGGCAGACAGGTATCAAAGGATGAGGCAGTGAAGATAATGGAAAAGGCGAAGGAAGACGGACTGGTGCATAAAGCATTTCATGTAAAGCAGGACACGGCCAATGATGAATACGCTATCTGCAACTGTTGTAAATGCTGCTGCGGCACCTTTCAGATTTATTACATGGGAGGCGCTCCAATGCAGTCCTACGCATCATGCATAGCCAGTGTCGAAGCTTCTGACTGCACAGGTTGTGGGGTATGCGAGGAGATGTGCCCGATGGAGGCGATTAATCTTGTTGACGATATCGCATCGGTAAATAAAAATAAATGTATCGGCTGTGGAGTTTGCTCTTATAATTGCCCGGTATCTACAATAAAACTGGAAAGAACAGGTATCAGAGATGTTTTTGTTCCTCCCGCAAGGAGATAATCCCGCAGGTGGGCGATAATAGCGCTCATCATGGAAAGGAGATGTGATGAAAACGCAACGAATATTTGTCGTGTTCATTTTATCCCTAGTTATGCTGTTCGTGAGCGTAGGATGTCAGACGATCTCACAGGAACAAAGGGGGAAAGAATCTAAGCTTGCACAAATGATAGCCCGTTATTCCGCACCGGATGGCGCAGAGGGAATAGCCCGCTATTACGCGAAACGTTACAACGGCAGAAGAACCACTTCCGGTGAAATCTATAGCCCGAAAAAACTGACAGCAGCCCACCCTACCCTCCCACTTGGCACACGGGTGAAAGTCATAAATCTCGCCAACGACAAATCAGTCATCGTAAAGATCAATGATCGTTGCCGCGAGCATGAGGAAGTATTTATTGATCTATCACGCCAGGCGGCGCGCCAACTCGGCATGATGAAACAGGGAAAGGCAAACGTGCGGATTATCATTATTGAAGAAGATAATGAGACTCGCTGAAAGTGAGCCAAGCTAAAAACGAAAGAAGTGAAGGTTGAAGCGTAAGGCGAACTATACCAAGCGCGTAGCGAGGTGATAAAGCGAATGAAATGAAGCTTGAAGCGTTAGTCGTAATGAGACTCAAATTTCGTAAGCGTAGCGTAATTAAATTTGTTAGTCGAATTATCCAATCTCGATTTATCGGGATTGGAAATTATTCCGCAAAGCGAATTGGTATAAATACAATAAAGGAGGTATTGTAATGAATTTGAATAACCCGGAAGCAACCCAACAGGCATTGAACATTTTAAGGAGCGGCGATACGTTCCAGTGGTATGTCATTCCTCTCCTTGTGATTGTCTTATACATCTACGCCAACGAGTTCGAAAAGGGCAATTTTCGCGCTATCGCCGGGGGGCTGGCTCTTTACATGGTCCACTGGTTTGTGGAAATCGGTAACGCGCTCATACAACACTTTTCCGGTCATGCTCTTTGGACGGTACCTACCGGAACAGCCTTTGAAATAATGGTGGGTGTCGGAATCGAAATCAGTCTAATGTTCTCTATCGCCGGAATCGTTGTCTGCAAGCTAATGCCGAAAGATCCCTCGCTGAAAATTCTGGGCATCAATAACCGTTTGGCCTTTACAATTGCCAATGCCGCTTTCGCCTCCATTCTGGAAATCTTCCTGGTGAAGACGCCGACTTTTGTGTGGGTTTATGGATGGTGGGGTGCTTTCCCTGTTTTTGTGACGGTTTACATCCCCTTCTTCGCCGCCGCCTGTTACGTGCATGACTGGCAACCTCGGGCACAAAAGCTTTTCATCGGTTCGCTTTTCGCCATTAACGCCCTTGCTCTAATCGTGTTTGGTGGAATCCTCAAGTGGATATAACGTCATTCCGGTCGCAGATGACCCCATGGTGACCTTCAGGTTATTTAGGTTATACGAAGGCTGTCGAAGTGCAATGCCGCTCATGCGGGGCAGGAATGACAAGCGGTATGGTTTTAGAATAGATAGCAGACCCGAAACATCAACTACATCAATTTTTTATTAAACAGGTTTATTTCTCGGAATCCGATAAGGAATCAGCATCGGCACGCGCGAGCTGTATTCAAGGTATTGGCTTCCGAATTCACGATGAAGATCCCTGTCCTCCAGATATGTGCCGATAACAATCCAGAGACTCCACATGATATTGAATATCAGCCTGTCGAGAGTGAGCACGGGACATGACCAGATTAAAATTATCATGAAGAAATACAGCGGATGCCGCGCCCAGCGATAAGGGCCTTTCGCTACTATCTGTTGCGATTTGTCCGGTCTATTGCTGATATAACGCATCAGAGGCTGGACACCAAGCGCGTCGAATGAACCAAGTGATTTCACTCCCCAGAAAAATCCCGCCAGGCAAAGGAAAAATAAAGCGCGCAGCAGCCAGAAAATAATCCCATCGGCGCGCGCAACGAGAGCGGGAGATTTCTGCCAGAAAATCAATACCAGCAACAAGGCAATAGCTGAAGTTATTCCGTAGAAGGCATTATGATATACATTCGGCATGAATTTCCCAAGCCACTGTTTGAATCCTTTTCGCACCATTATACTGTGTTGCAGGAAAAACATGATCGATAAAAAGGCATCTACAAGTAATACATCCCCGGCACTCAGGCCAAGATCAATTATGGTAAAGGAGCCCATAAAAAGAAAGAGCGCAAACATGATACCCGATACCAATCCAAATATAAAGAGGATCCAGATTAGTATGACAATTTTAGTATGATTTTTGATAAAATCAGGATTTAATGTTTTAATCAGAAAACTCATATGATGCTCCTTTACCACCATGGTAAAATAACATTTCTTTCGATTTTAACCATCATTAATTTTTATTCATTTCAATGATGATTCTCTTTATTTATCAGGGCTGCTGCAATAAACCAACTACCCGCTAGAATGAAAACAAGCGGCCAAAACAGTGTCATTACTTCAGATGAAAACAAATTCGCTTCTTTCCCTAACCAGAAAAGTCCGACGACGATAAAAAATATTCCGCAGAAGATGCGGCTGCCGCTTCCTCCACACATCCCATAACAGTGAGACCTTTTACTCATTGACTCACTTGCATTATTATTTCCCTGCATATCCCTACCCCTGCCTCGTTAAATAATTTATGTTTAATTAAATATTTTCCTGGTCATTTGATTTTTCATTCTTTCCTTTACAACACTGTTCCATTTTCGACCGGCATACCTCAAAATCAAATTTTCCATCTTTCGAGCCGCAGAACTGTTTCATCATTTGTTCACAACTTTGAAAATCAAATTTCCCCGCCTTTTCTTCTGCCGTTCCGGAATTACAACATTTACTCATCAAAGACTGACAGAACTCAAAACCCTTATTTCTACTCGTTTCTTCTTTTGCCGGCATAAAATACCCCCTTGTTTTATATTTCTATATATCTATATTTCGATATATGTATAAATATAATATTCATTATTCTTTTGTCAAGGATATTTTTATAGAATTACGAAGGCTCCCTATATTTCTTTAAAGTTTGAGTATTTACGATTTATTAATGAGACTAAATTTTCAGGAACGGAGTGAACTGAAATTTATAAGTCGAATTATCCCCTGAGCGAAGCGAATGGGGACTGTGAAATACAATTGGAAAGAAACAGCCTTTTCTAAATCTTCTTATAACCTGTGAGATATTCAACCATCATCCTGATGGTCTCATCTACAGGCATTCAAAGAATTGTCTGGCCTTGTCTTTCGCACCTGACGAGGCCGGCATTACGAAGTTCTTTGATATGATGGGAAATCGTGGAAAGAGAAATATTAATATTACTGGCAACGTTACATACGGAAGGGTGATTATCCTTATTGAGCATTGCCTGGGCCCGGCAAAGTCTTATGTTTTCAAAAACCGCCAGGCGAGTTTCATTGGATAAAGCCTTGAACGCGGCAGACATACGCTCCATATCTTTGCCGCTTTTCTGTTTTTTTAATTTTTCCGCCATAAAATTTTACCTTTTTATTTAATTTAGATATTTCTATACTTATAGAAGTAAGTATAATTCTCAAGTAATTTTGTCAACCATTTTGTAATTGAAGCTTTGCACGGCAAGGCGCGAAGAATGCATTCTCTGCCGAATTCACGTCCGATGGCAAATATAAAAACCTTACAATGTGGTCATTATTTCCTTTGACATCCATTACACTTATTTATATATTTCACCATGATCATGGGTACAAAAAATACAAATTGATTCATGCAACTATATTTTAAGAACCATCAAGCGGCCATGGCAGTCATTGGTTAACATTTCAACCACTAGAATTATTTCAACACATAGGAAGCAGCTCTATGAAGGATAAATCACTCCGGGTATTAATTATTGAAGATTCGGAAGATGATGCACTGCTTGTAATCCGTAAGCTCAAAAAAGACGGGTACAATCCGGTGTATGAACGAGTGGAAACTGCCGCCGCAATGAAAAAAGCTCTTAAAGAGAAGCAATGGGACATTATTCTTTGCGATTATAAAATGCCGAAATTCAATGCTCCCTCAGCCATTGCCTTATTAAAAGAAACAAATATCGACATACCTATCATCATTGTATCCGGAACTATTGGTGAAGATGAGGCCATAGAATGTATGCGTTCAGGCGCTCAAGATTATATCATGAAGGGTAACTTGTCCCGTCTTTGCCCGGCCGTAGCCAGAGAATTAGAAGAGGCAAAAGCCAGAAAAAAGCAACGACAGTCGGAATTCCAAAGGGAGAAGATGCTCGAATCTCTGCATCAGAATGAGGAGAAATATCGAACCATTCTTGAATCCATCCAAGAGGGTTATTTTGAGGTTGATCTTGCCGGTAACTTCATTTTTTGCAACGATTCAATGTACCGGCTCACCGGCTGCCCAAAAGGTAAATTGCTGGGTATGAGTCACCGGCATTTTACAGATAAAGAAACCTCAAAAGAAGTTTTTCAAGCGTTTAATAAAGTTTATAAAACAGGAGAGCCCTCCAAAGGATACGATTGGCAGATAATAAGAGAAGATGCGACTAAAAGTAACGTTGAAGCATCCGCATCGCTGCAAAAAGATTCATCAGGTAAACCAATAGGGTTTAAAGGAATTTTACGAGATATCTCCGAACGCAAAAAGGCGGAGGAAACGCTGCGGGAGAGCGAGGAGCGATACAGGGCTCTTTTCGACCGTTCGCTCGATCTTGTTTACGTTATCGATTTTGAAGGTCTCTTCATCGATGCCAACGATACTGCCCTGAATAGGCTTGGTTATAAAAGGGAAGATCTCCGCACCGTCTATATTACCCAGCTCTTGAGCGAGGATCAGTTGCCGCTGGCGATCAAAACAATACAGGATGTTCGGGATGGCATTCTAATAAGCCCTGTAGAGTTCAGGTTGCAGCAAAAAAACGGCAGCTACGTTTACGTGGAAACACAAGGATCCATCATCATGTCCCACGGAACACCTGTAGCGATTCAGGCGGTAGCCAGGGATATCACCGAACGCAAACGGGCGGAGGAGAAACTTCAACGTACCCTTGACAGTCTCAGAAAAGCTTTCGGCGCCAC
>JAPLJP010000125.1 GCA_026388535.1 Deltaproteobacteria bacterium
ATCGGATTGCGGCGGGATCCCAGAGGGTGTTTGTTTTTGCTGGTTTTAAGAAACTGGCAGTTGCTGCTCTGGCTGTTGCGTTTCTCGCTCTGGTTTTTTTGACCGACCTTCCTCTCTTTCCCCAGTTTAAAATATCGAATCTCTACGGATACCGGCGGGTAGAGCTGGTTTTCTGTTCCTCCTCACAGAACCCCAAGACGGTTGCCGTTGCTGGTGATTTCAGTGATTGGGATTCCATGCAAATGGAAAAGGTGAGTGATAGTTCCTGGAAAGTCACCCTGCGAGTCAAACCAGGGAAGTATCAGTATGCTTTTGTTGTTGACGGGAACGAGTGGGTTCCCGATCCGGATTCCCCCCGGCAAGTCTTCGATGGTTTTGGTGGGGTGAATTCTGTGCTGGTGGTAAACGGCGGTTCGCGATGAAGAAGTGGTTTGTTTTTCTTCTTTTATTCCTCTTTTTTGCCGGTGGTACTGCTTTTGCGAGTGAAGATGTCAACAGCCTCATCCAGGGTTCCTCTGCTTACACCAACGAAGACCAGGCGTATCTTTTGGACCGGGTAGGGGAAATGGTCAAAAACCTGGAACAGATAGGCCTTTCCACTGAACCGATTGTCCTCAAACTCAAAGAAGGATTACGAAAAAATGTCCGTCCTTACAATATTGTAAAGAGCCTGGGGAAAAAGGCCGATTCTCTGGTGGAAGCAAAAAAGATTCTCGATGAAGTGGATCCGGGGGGATCAGGCGATGAAGCGTTGCTCCAGGATCTCGCCATTTCCATTGAATGGGCGGTTCCTTCTGAGGTGGTGAAAGAAGTTCTCCAAAGAACCGCTTCTCACGATGGGAACCGGGTGAAGCAAGTGGTTGATTCCCTGTCTTCTTTGCTGGAGATGGGCGTGAAGCCTCAGCAGGCGGGGAGCATCATTCGGGAGTTTGTCGCGAAAAACCCGGGAGACAAAGAAATAAGCAGCATGACCCGCCTCATCGAACGGGCGTGCGGAGATGGTATCGATCCCCAGCGCATTGCCGGAAAGATGGAAGAAGTACTTAAGAAGTACAACAATCTAAACATGGCAGAAATAGAAATCCAGAATTTTATAGCTGATATCAAGCAAAAACCTACCCTCCAGGGCGGTCATGGCGTGGTGGTCACTTCCCCTGGCATCACCACCAGTGGCGCTCCCTCCAGCGAAGGTGGTACTCCCCTGGAATCATCTTCCAGCTCAACATCATCGGGTTCTGTCCCTTCACAGGAGGGTGGAACGCCACTGGAGTAATCAGACAACCATGCCCATCTCTGACCCCACCAGAGAAATGGAGAATGGTGGTATGATTGTTATTTTAAGGTATCTATATTACATGCCTTTGGTACAAAACCTTGAACTTGTCATGACCCACGGTATTTTCTGAGAATATCCAAAGGGGTGGTTTCTATATTAGAGAGGCAACCAGGTCTCCAACTTCCTGGGTGGAAAGGCCCATCTTCCCCGCACCCATGCTCTTGATTTTCCCCGATTCCAGTGCGGAAATCACTGCTTTTTCCACTCCTTCGGCGGCACTGGTTTCTCCCACGGTTTCGAGCAACATTTGTGCCGCACAGATTGCTGCTAAAGGATTGATCACATTCATTCCGGTGTATTTGGGAGCAGAGCCTCCAATGGGTTCAAACATCGACACCCCCTGGGGATTGATGTTTCCGCCGGCGGCGATTCCCATTCCACCCTGAATCATGGCTCCTAGATCGGTGATGATATCCCCAAATAAGTTATCGGTTACGATCACATCAAACCATTCGGGATTTTTCACCATCCACATGCAGGTCGCGTCCACATTGGCGTAATCCGTTTTGATTTTAGGATATTCTTTGGCCAGTTCGTGAAAAGTTCTTTCCCAGAGATCAAAGGCGTAGGTTAAAACATTGGTCTTGCCGCAAAGGGTCAATTTGTTGGCCTTGTGTCTTTTTACAGCGTATTGAAAAGCGTAGCGCAGACAACGCTCGACACCTTTTCTGGTATTGATGGATTCCTGAATGGCCACTTCATCGGCTGTGCCCTTCTTCAAAAATCCTCCTCCGCCCGTATACAGGCCTTCAGTGTTTTCCCGCACGACGACAAAATCTATTTCTTTCGGCCCTTTGTCTTTCAGCGGGCAGGGAACGTTGGGATAGAGTTTTACCGGCCGGAGATTTATATACTGGTCAAGCTCGAAACGCATCCGCAGAAGGATTCCTTTTTCCAGAATTCCCGGTTTCACGTCCGGGTGGCCTATGGCGCCGAGATAGATGGCGTTGTATTTTCTCAGTTCTTCCAAAATGGAATCCGGTAGAATTTCGCCCGTTTTTTTGTAGCGTTCTCCACCCAGATCATAGTGGACAAGCTCATACTTTATTGACTGAGATGCCGCCACAGCTTTAAGTACTTTCAAACCTTCATTGACAACTTCCGGGCCAGTTCCATCGCCGGGAATTACGGCGATTTTGTATGATTTTGATGAACTCACAATAACCTCCTGTATATCGGATAAAAATATAGAACTAAAAGAGTGGATTTTATTAGCGCAATGAACTTCCGAAGTCAACGCCAAAAGAAAGTATCATAAAGAATATTAGGATTTTATAACAAAAGACATACGCGTCGGCGATCCCGGCTTTTTATATAATAAGGCGATAAATGGGATTGATTTTGCCTTAGCTAGCTATTAAGTAAAAATATCAAATATTTATGAACAATAATGTAATCAGGTCGGCAATTATATCGACTTAAATATTTGCAAGTAAGCTCAAAGAATGTTAGTTATACCCAAACGATTTTATGATAGGAAAATAGTCCGGCGGTGCCGGTAACAGCAGGTATCTTGTTAATCACTTGCGGGAGGTTAATATGGGAGAAGGAATCAGCGATTACACAAAAAACATTGTTGATTTAAGACGACATATGTGGCTGGAAGGCGTGGAAGTGGAATTGCGCCGCCTTATCTGGCAGATTGCCATTGTCGGCAAATATATTTCCGCGAAAATTCATGAGTCCAACAGAAAACTTGCCGGCCTCAAAAATGTTTATGGTGATGATCAGTTAGCGCTGGATCGCGTTTCCGATGATATAATGAGAAATAAGTTGCAGTTTTCCGGGTTTGTGCGGGAATACGCTTCAGAGGAACTGGAAGATATAGTTAAAATAGGTACCGGCAAGGAAAAATATATTGTAACGGCCGATCCGCTCGATGGTTCATCACTTGTCGATAGTAATTTGGCTATCGGAACGATTATCGGCATCCATAAAGATTCCGTCCTTGATGTCGGCAGAAAAACAATGGTAGCCGCTCTTTATATTACTTATGGTCCGCTTATTACAATGATTTATTCCGCGGGAAGGGGCGCGCATGAATTTGTCCTCGATCGTGAAGGCGAGTATGTTTTATCTCAGGAAAATATCAGGCTGAAGGAGAAGGGCTCGATCTTTTCGCCGGGTGGATTGCGCCGTGATTGGATGCCTGAGCACCTTAAGTTTGTCGAACAACTGGAAAAAGATGGTTACAAATTGCGTTACAGCGGCGGTTTTGTTCCCGACATCAATCAAATCATAATAAAAAGAGGCGGCGTGTTTACTTATCCCGCTCTGAAAAATTCTCCCCAGGGGAAATTGCGCCTGTTGTTCGAATTGCAGCCCATGGCTTTTATTATGGAACAGGCCGGAGGACAAGCAACTGACGGAAATGAAGACATTTTGTCTATAAAAGTAGAAAATATAAATCAGCTCTCGCCGGTTTATATCGGCAGTTCCGCCGAAGTGCAACTGGCGAAACAAATGTTGTCATAGTACAAATTCGAGGAGTGGTTATGATTTACAGAGACAAAAATGAGTTACAGAATGAATGTGCGAAGATCATCGAGTTGGATGGCAATGATGTTCGCATTCTGGATGAAGCTAAACTTAAAAGCGGATTTATTGATGATTTGATTTACACAGCGGTATTTAGTCCCGATCAGGCAACTCAGGAAACCGCCCGCTGGCTGATTCGACGCGCCGGCGTCGCTTTGGGAATTATGTCCGCTTCCATTCAACCTCTTTATGAGGCGATGGGGCGAGAGGAATTGAAGGGTTTCACTGTTCCGGCGATTAACCTCCGGGGCATAACTTATGACGCGGCTCAGGCGGTTTTTCGCGCGGCAATAAAAGGGCAGGTAGGCCCGATTATTTTTGAAATAGCCCGTTCGGAAATTGACTATACAATGCAGCGGCCGGTTGAATATACCTGCGCGGTGACTGCCGCCGCGATCAAAACCGGATATCGCGGGCCGGTTTTTCTGCAGGGAGATCATTTTCAGATAAACGCCAAAAAATTTGCCGCCGATGCCGCAAAGGAAACGCAGGCCGTAAAAAATTTAATATGGGAAGCGATTGAAGCCGGATTTTACAATATTGATATTGATACTTCCACGCTGGTGGATCTTACAAAAACAGGCGTCAAGGAACAGCAAAAAACAAACTACAGTCTCGCGGCGGAACTTACCACGATGATCCGTGATTTGGAGCCGGAAGGAATTACCGTATCCGTAGGCGGCGAAATCGGTGAAGTAGGCGGGAAAAACAGCACGGTGGAAGAACTTCAGGCTTTTATGGAAGGATATCTGGAAGAACTAAAAAAGGGCGGCGAATCTCTCAAGGGAATAAGCAAGATCAGTGTGCAGACGGGAACAACGCACGGAGGCGTTCCTCTGGCGGACGGCAGTGTCGCCAAAGTTAAGATTGATTTCGCGGTTCTGGAAAAATTATCCTCTCTGGCGCGCTCGCGATATGGACTTGCCGGAGCTGTCCAGCACGGAGCGTCAACTCTTCCCGATGAAGCTTTTGACAGATTCCCGGCGATGGGCACAGCCGAAATTCATCTGGCTACAGGATTCCAGAATATTATTTTCGATAGTTATGATTTTCCAAAAAATTTAAAAGAAAGAATCTACGAACATTTGAAAACTGATTTTAAAGCCGAATGGAAGGAAAAGGATACCGAAGAGCAGTTTATTTATAAAACCCGCAAGAAAGGTTTCGGCCCTTTTAAGCTGGAAATGTGGCACCTGCCGACGGAAATACGCGAAAAAGTCGGCGCTGAATTAGAAAAACAATTTTCTTTTTTATTTGAAAAACTAAAAATGAATTCAACACGGGAAATCATTGAAAAATACATTCAGCAGATAGATGTGCATCTGGAACTTCCTGCTTCCTTGAAATGAAAGCGGCAATCTTAGAGAAGATAACCAGTTTAAAAGAAAACAAACAACCTCTGAAAATGGTTGAGTTGCCTGAACCTGTAATCGGGGACGTAGAAATTCTGGTTAAAATATCCGCCTGCGGCGTTTGTCACACGGAACTCGACGAGATTGAAGGAAGAACTCCTCCGCCGAAACTTCCGGTTATTTTAGGGCATCAGGTAATTGGCGTTGTCACCTACCGCGGTAAGCGCGCGCAGAAATTTGAAATCGGCACCAGAGTTGGAATCGGTTGGATTAATTCCGCCTGCGGCCACTGTCCTGCCTGCTTTTCTGAAAATGAAAATCTGTGCGTTGATTTTCAGGCGACCGGCAGAGATGTGCACGGTGGTTACGCCCAGTATATGGCGATAGCGGAAGATTTCGCTTTTGCCATTCCCGATATCTTCACCGATGCTCAGGCCGCGCCGCTGTTGTGTGCCGGAGCGATAGGATACCGCTCTCTGCGTTTATCAAATTTAAACGACGGACAACATCTGGGGCTGACCGGATTCGGCGCTTCCGCCCATCTGGTTTTGAAAATGGTTCGTTACCGTTACCCTCAAACGGAAATTTTCGTTTTTGCCCGCAGTAAAAATGAACAGAATTTTGCCCGTGAATTGGGCGCTGTCTGGGCCGGAGATACAAGCGAGGAATCGCCAAAGAAGCTTCACGTCATTATTGATACGACGCCTGTCTGGAAACCGGTTGTGGAGGCTTTAAAAAATCTGGAACCGGCCGGAAGATTGATTGTCAACGCGATACGTAAGGAAGAGGCGGATAAGGATTATCTTCTGCGTCTGGATTATGGCCGTCATCTCTGGCTGGAAAAAGAAATAAAAAGCGTGGCCAACGTAACGCGCCGTGATATCGAAGAATTTCTGGCTCTGGCCTCTCAAATACCGATAATACCGGAAGTGGAAGAATATCCGCTTATAGAAGCCAACCGCGCTCTCGTGGAATTGAAGGAAGGTAAAATCCGCGGCGCCAAAGTTTTAAGAATAAATTAGATTATTTAAGTATCATTCTGCGAAATTGTTGTTGGCAAAATTATTTTGTGAATGTATTATTGCGTCATCTGAATATAAGCGGTGTTATTCACGCGAAAAGACTGTGTCACGATAGCAAAGCATGTAACGCCGGGCAATATTTAAAAAGTTCTTTTCTAAAGTTTGTTTAATCTTCACGGAGAGCCGATTATGAAAATAGCCAGTGTTGATGAAATGCGTTTCATGGATCGCTATGCCATTGAGAAGTTAGGCATTGCTGAAGAAATCCTGATGGAAAATGCCGGCATTGCCGCGGTAAATGTGCTGAAAAATAAAATCGGCATTCGAGATAAGAAATTTGTCATCTTTTGCGGGTCCGGCAATAACGGCGGTGATGGGCTGGTCATCGCTCGCCTGATTCATTCCAATGGAGGCCGCGTGAAAGTATTTCTGCTTGGTGATGCGAGCAAGTATAAGGGTGCGGCGAAAACAAATTTCACGATAATCGCGCGACTACCGATAGAGGTTATCAAGCTGGAAGGTTTAGCGACTGCCAAAAAAGATGTCGCTCACTGTGACGCGGTTGTTGACGCGATTTTTGGTACCGGCCTTGATCGCACTGTCGCCGGGATGGCTGCGGATGTAATCGCGCTGATCAATAAAAGTAAAAAAAAGGTTTTGTCTCTCGATATTCCTTCCGGTGTCAGCGGCAATACGGGCGAAGTAATGGGAGAGGCCGTTAAGGCGGACTATACCGTTACTTTCGGATTACCAAAAATCGGTAACATGCTTTATCCCGGCTATGAACTTGGCGGAGAATTATTTGTCAGCCGCATTTCCTTCCCGTCTTCTCTGACTGAAGGAAGGAATCTCAAAATAGCGACCAATGATTATATCGTTCTGCCACAGCGGCCTGCCGAAGCTTATAAGGGAGCGATGGGCGATGTTCTTTTTATCGCGGGAGCGGCTAATTACTACGGTGCTCCTTATTTCGCGGCCATGTCCTTTTTAAAATCGGGCGGCGGTTACGCGCGGCTTGCCGCTCCGCACTCAGTTGTTCCTGTTATCGCGAAGCGGGGCAGAGAGATTGTTTATCTGCCGCAGGAGGAAACAGCGGTGGGTAGTATTGCCCTGAAAAATAAAAAAGCGTTGCTGAATGCGGCGGCAAAAGTTGATATGGTGGTCATTGGCCCAGGACTTTCACTGCAGGAAGAAACAATAAAACTTGTCAAAGAGCTGACAGCGGCAATCAAAGTGCCTCTGCTAATTGACGGCGACGGTCTCACTGCGATTTCAGATAATCCGGAAATATTACGTCACCGGAAAGCGGCGACGATTCTAACGCCGCATATGGGCGAAATGGCGCGGCTGACCGGAATGTCCACGGCAGAAATCAGCGCGGATAAAATCGCCGTTTTACGGGAAACAGTGGAAAAACTTAAATCCACGATTATTTTAAAAGGTGCGCATTCGCTTATCGGCGCTAGCGATGGCAGCATTTATATAAATTTAAGCGGTAACGCGGGAATGGCGACAGCCGGTTCGGGTGATGTTCTCACAGGCTGCATTGCGGCAATGCACGGAATGGGATTGAAGCCTGATGAGGCGGCGCGTAAGGGAGTGTTTCTTCACGGCTATGCCGGAGATCTGGCGGCCGCGAAAAAAGGCTCCGACGGCATCACGGCCAGGGACATTATGGAATTTCTGCCGCAGGCGCTCAAGCACGATCGTAACGGGATTATTGACACGAAATATTATAATCCTCTTTGCGTGTAATTTTCCGCGTCAAAAATTTAATAAAAATATCTGTTTGAAACATTTTTCAAGTATGATAGTTCTTTCAGTGTGAATAATATGAATCAAAATATGAAACTGCATCCGCTGACACTTAAGTTCTCCGGCGAATCGTCGCATCTTGAAGAGCCGTTCTTGAGGGATTATTATAAGGGATCACTTTCCAACATCCGCATATTTCTGGTTCTGGGAGGGGTACTTTACATGGCTTTCGGCCTTCTGGACGCGCTACTCATGCCGCAACAGATGTTTAGCATATGGTTCATTCGCTTTATCGTTGTTGGTCCGGGGCTTGTGGGTGTATTGCTTATATCCTTGTCGGGCGTATTTGAAAAGTATATGCAGGCCGTGCTAGCGCTTTCCTATACTCTGGCTGGAGGGGGCATTATTTGCATGATAGTTATCGCACCACCTGCGGTAAGTCAGTCCTATTATGCCGGCCTGATGCTTGTTTTTATGTGGGGATACACTCTCATCCGCCTATCTTTTGTCTGGGCTTCATTTGCCGGCTGGTTGCAGGTGGTCTTGTACGAAATCGCGTCTATCTGGATAAATCCTGCACCTTTTAGTGTTTTTATCAGCAACAATTTTTTCTTCATCAGCGCGAATCTCATTGGAATGATGGCCTGTTATGCAATCGAATTCTACGCCCGGCGTGATTTCTTCATGAAACAACAACTGGAGATTGAACGGGAAAATATCAACAAGATAAATCAGGAACTGGAAGAACGTGTGGAAAAGCGTACGGAGGATTATCAGATTATTAATCAGGCGCTGGAGAAAGAAATCATAGAACATAAGATGGCGGAAGAGGAGCTTCAAAGAACCCTTGACATCCTTAAGAAGTCAATTGGTGTGACCATACATGCAATGGTATGTGCCGTAGAGGCCAGAGATCCCTACACTGCCGGCCACCAGCTCCGGTCCGCTAATCTGGCCAGTGCTATAGCTGAGGAGATGGGATTATCTCAGGATAAAATTGACGGAATCAATATGGCAAGTTCCATCCATGATATCGGGAAGTTATCAATACCTACGGAAATATTGACCAAACCCACAAAATTGACAAATCTTGAATTCTCTTTGATTAAAGAACACCCCTCAAGTGGATATGAGATGTTGAAAAATGTGGAATCCCCTTGGCCGCTGGCACAAATTGTTTACCAGCATCATGAACGGATGGATGGTTCCGGCTATCCAAGAAAACTTAAAGGCGATGAGATTCTTATGGAATCACGAGTGCTGGCCGTTTCCGATGTTGTAGAGGCCATGGCTTCGCATCGTCCCTATCGTCCCTCGCTGGGAATAGATGCCGCTCTTGAAGAAATCGAGAAAAACAGAGGAATTCTTTATGATAATGTTGTTGTGGATGCCTGTTTAAAATTGTTTCGGCAGAAAAACTACAAGTTTCCATGAAATATTGGCACGAATCGCATAATGATTGGTCGAATGACAAATACTGAGGAAAAATAATTACCATGACACATGATACTTCCGCAATCATCTCTAATAAACATAATGAATCCGATAAATACTACATCATGTACGCCCCCTCAACAGTCCAACTAATGGAAAAAATCGGCGCGGATAATTTTACCGTAATTGATGTTGTTGAATATTTGACAGGAAAAAAACTGGAAACATGCAGTGAAGAAAACTACACGGAATTTCTGACATTCAACAACAATCTTCTCCGCAAAGGCATGCTGGAGCAACTGGCGATAGAATCGTACAGCTTGTACTATATCGCTAATCAAATATGCAGAGCCGATACCAATGCCAGGGTGATAATGGCTGATGACAACCGCAGAACTGTCGGACAGGTGATTTCAGGGGAAGGGAAAAAGCCGGCGGCTGTTTTTATTACGGCAATGAGTTCAAGTTTTCAGGGCGCCTGTGCCGCAACCCTTATTTTAAACAAAGTTAATATTCCGGTTGTATTCGGCGGAATCCATGTGTCAACGAGTCCTCTTGATATTGATATTTACATACGACGCTATCTGGCTCATCCGGAACTTGTCTCTCAGGTGATAGGCGCGGGTGATTTGTCAACAATAAAAGAAATTATTTCGGATATTGCCCAATCAGGCTTAAAGAAGGAATACCACGGGGATATACCGATTGAGGATGGCGCGTGGGGATCTCCTCGTGTAAGCGAACTGCCAAAAATCAAACCGCACTTTATCAATAAACTTCCGATTGCCGGTCCAATTCTTTCACGCATGATCGAAACAAATGTCACAACTCCTTTTCTGGGATGCCCCTATTCCTGCAGCTTCTGCTCGATTTCATCGTTTCCCAAGGAAAAAAGAAAATTCACTTCCCGTTCGCCGGAGGATTTTACAAATGAACTTTTGGAAAAGCAGAAAGACGGCGCCAATTTTAAGAACAGATTTTTCTTTATCTCGCCTGATAATCTTCTGGTAGGAGGGAAAAAACTGTACGATATTCTGGATAAGATAATTGACAGCAAACTGGCGATAAATTACGCGGCGCAAATCAGCATTGACGTAGCCGATGATGAAAAGCTGCTTGAAAAACTGAGGCTATCCGGAGCGTCGCATTTTTTCCTCGGGTTGGAATCTCTTGAAGTAAAAAATCTGGAATTCGTCGGTAAAAGTATTCTTTCAAAAATTAAAAAGGAAAAAACGACAGTTGAGGAATACTACGCGTCACGAATCAAAAGAATTCATGATTGTGGCATTTCCGTGCACGGAGCGTTCATGTTCGGTATGCCGTATGACTATTTTAATTCTTTGGATGATCACTCCGGAAAGAAGATTGCAGAATTCTGCGAGAAACACAAAATAGGCATTCAGCCCACATGCCTGAGCAATTTACCAGGCTCGCTTGATTTTATTGAAGGATTAAAAAAAGATGAATTAATTTACGGCAATCCAGGATCAATGGATTATTTCTGCTCGCTTTCCATTGCTGATATAACCGAAAGCAATAGAAAAATACCTGATGCTTTATTCAATAGTCCGCTGGTCGCCTTCTATACCCTTTATGATACGGTCATCTCTGTCAGTTCTTATTTCAATTCCTTGAAATACGGGCTTTATATGGTTCGAAACGCCTGGAAATCGCCTAAGTCAAAAGGAGTTCACAGTATTAAAGAACGAGCGATGGACGCTCTTGCCGGCGTTGGATTTCAACTGGGCGCAAGCACATATTTTGAACTTTACAATGATATTGCTCATTCAACCAAATTGGTACAGGGAGCGTTCGAAAGATTGTATAAACGCGAAAAAAATCCCCGGGTGAAAGAAATCTTCCGTAAATATATAGAGGATTTTGTCTGAGATATTGGTGTCGCTGATATGAATAGTAAACATCCTGTTAATAGCGAATTGAAAAATCAAAAGAAAAAAATTCTGCCAGGATACTTGGGCATGGTTGTCGGCGTGTCAAAATTCGGCGTCGGCAAGCTTCTTCGCCAACGCCAGATGCTGCTGGAAGGTTTTCTGGGATTTATAGCCAGCAGATTCAATACATCCCTCGCACTTCAGGAAGAGCTTAAAGGAACGCAAGGCTGGATCAACCTTTCTTTGGGAATGAAATCCGACGATGGCCTTCTGGAAAGCGCTATTGTGTTCAAAAACGGCGTAGTGAGCGTCCTGAAGAAAATTCCCGATGACGTGGAAACAGTCATTATTTACAAAACCTCGGATGATCTTCTGAAAATGACTGACGCGACTCCTGATGAAATGTACAAAATGATGCTTATCGGCATAATGAGAACTGAAGGCAACATCATGCTGGCAAGTTTGTTCAATTATCTGATGTCGCTTGTTTTTGACAAAGATCAGCAAAAGTCCGTGGACAGGCAGATTGAAGAACATAAAAAATTGCATGGACTGCAGACAGGAGCGTCCGAAAAGAAAAGTCAACCGCGTTTTGGGAAAGAAAGTTGATCCGGGCCTGAAGTATCTTGAAGATCCCCATCTGGCGCTCTACGGGCTGGAAGATTTTCCGCGTCTTGAGAGGTTCCGCGCGGAATATTTCGGTAAAATAAAAGAAGCGGTTGTTTGCCACGAATACGGCAAATTGCTGACTGATTTCCATCTTGAAAATGGATATGAAGTTGACAAAAACGGCAAGCCCTGGGAGCCGAATCTCCGCAAGGCTGAAAGCCTCAAATACATACTGGAGAATAGAAAACCGGTTGTCAGAAAAGACGATCTGCTTGCCGGAACATATACCACATCTCCCGTATCCACCTGTGTCGGTCATCCGTTCTCCATAGGATGCTACAGTTGGGGGGAACTTAGGTCGTTCTCCAAACGGGAACTGATGCCTTATGAAATCAGCGAGGAATCCATTCAGATTCTACACAAGCACGTGTTTCCTTTCTGGGCAAAGAGAAATATTCACGAACTATGGAGAAGCCAAACAAACAGCGGTCTGCCTGTTCAGATACACGACAGGTTCTTTTCAATTTATTATTGGAAGACCATATCAATGTCGGAAGTACCTCCGGGACATGATGGCTTGATCAAACTGGGCACGAAGGGAATGATTAAAAAGATAGAGGATGAACTGAAAAATGATCATGCCGCCGACATGGAAAAAAAGAACACATTAAAGGCGATGATAATAAGCCTTGAGGCTGTCAACGCCTACGCCCGAAACCTTGCCCGTCAGGCTCTTGAGGAAGCTAAATCTGAACATGATCCGCAAAGAAAATCCGAACTGGAGAGAATGAATCGAACGCTTTTGAGAGTTCCTGAAAATCCGGCCCAGACTCTGGATGAAGCGGTTCAGACAATTATCCTGCTGCACCTTTGTCTGGGAATGGAAAGCACCGACGACGGCCCCATGTACGGAAGGCTGGACCAGATATTACAGCGTTATTTTGAATCCGACATGCAAAAGCTTGCGACTCCGGAGGAGAGGGAAGCGTACATAAAACACGTGATAGATATACTCGGATGTTTTTACTTTAAAGAAGCCAGTCACCAGATACTGGCTCCGGACATCGGTAACTGGCAGAATGGAGATTCTCCGCCCAACGGCACGATCACGCTGGGAGGAGTAACGCCTCAGGGTGAAGACGCTGTGAATGACATGACGTACCTTCTCCTGAAGGTGACGGAACTGCTGGCATTGAACGACCCCAATGTGCATGCCCGTTACAAACCCGACAAGAACAGTCTTGCCTATTTACGAAGGGTCTGCGATGTAAATTACATCACGGGCGCCACGCCATGTATTCACGGCGATGATGCGGTGATAGCGGCTCTGACAGCGCACGACTGGGAGATTGAAGACATCCGGGATTGGGTTGTAAACGGATGTGTTGAGCCGGGCATTCCGGGCAAGCATTGCAGCGCCACATCCAGCATTGAATTCAATCTGGTGGCTCCGTTGGAAATGGCGATGAACAACGGAAAGCATCCTTTGATGAACTGGGAACTTGGTCCCAAAACCGGCAGGATTGAAAACGGCGATTTCCATACTTTTGAAGAATTCTGGGGTGCTTTTAGAAAGCAATGCGAGTTTCTTTTTGAGCAGTCCGTAATAGGCAACAATCAGCTCGGAGAAATATATCAGAAACACCAGCCGGCGCCGCTTATGTCCAGTATGACGGAAGGCTGTATTCAAAGCGGCAGAGGTGTTACGCGCGGTGGAGCAAAGTATAATTCCTCCGGTGTTTCTGTGATAGGAATGGCGGATGTGGTGGATTCGCTTATGGCGATTAAAAAACTCGTCTTTGAAGAAAATATTTGCTCCTTAGCGGAACTGAAGGATGCGATTGACAAAAATTTCGCGAACAATCCTAAACTTCATGCAATGGTTAAAACCAGAGCGCTGCATTTCGGCTCGGGCAATGACGAATCGGTGGAGATGGCCAACAGGGTTACCGGGATGGTGCACGATTATTTCGCCAGTCATAAGAACTATAGGGGCGGTCCTCACGCCACTGGGTGGTGGTCAATGGCAAACCACGCGGTTTACGGGCGCGTTACCGGAGCTCTGCCTTCCGGCCGGCTTGCCGGCGAGCCTTTTACTCCCGGATTGACTCCGCATCCCAGTGCGTCTCCAAATCTGCTGGATAACCTCCGTGATGTGGCGAAATTGGATCCCAGAACGCTGGACAACAACATAGCGTTCAATGTGAAGATTGTTCCAAGCTCGTTAGACAGCCATGAAAGAATAATTGAAATCATGGCGAATTATGCAGATACCTATTTCAAAATGGGCGGCATGCAGACACAGTTCAATGTCGTTTCCACCGAGACGCTGAAAGACGCCATGGCCAATCCTGAATATTACAGCGACCTCATGGTAAGGATATCGGGCTATGTGGCGTACTTCACAAAGTTGCAGAGGGATTTGCAGTTGGAAGTGATTCGCCGCGCTGAATATAAAATATAAAACGAAAAAGAAGACAACGCCATATAAAGTGAAAATTCCTGCCGATCAGCAATGAACAGGAATTTATTTATTAATTAAAAAAATGTTTTTTCTTCATGGCCGCTATCAGCGTAATCATTGTTTCACATGACAAGCCGAAATTCGTCCGGCAAGCGATTGATTCCGTCCTGAACCAGACATTTCCTGATTGGGAAGGCTGGCTGGTGGATAGCGGTGTGCTCCTCAATCAAGGTTTTTTTGATGATATCAAAGACCCGCGTCTCAAAATTATGGTCAGCGGTGAAGACAGGGCGCAGGCCCAAAAAACTCTGATGGCCGGATGGTGCTTTAACAACTGGCTAAATTCCGGTTCGCCAAAAGGGGAATTGATTCTTTACCTCTGCGACGATGATTTCTTTTATCCGCGCGCTTTCGAGATCTTCTGGAATTATTATATCCGCTATAACCGCGAACGACAGGCTATGTATGCCTCGCAGGACGTTGGTTTGGGCGGGCGGAATGGTAAGACGAAAATCATTGCTCAACGCCTTGCTGACCTGCCTGCGGGCAAGTTCTGCAATGGGCGCAAGTTAGATCGAAAGGTGGATTATCTCCAGTTCTGCCATACGCGTAAGATTCTGGATGAGTTTGAGAAGGTTTACGGAACAAGGCGTTATCACAGCGAAGATAAGAATGATTCCAACCACGCTGATGGTATTTTTATGGAGCAGATAGGGGCTTTGACCACAATCTTTCCGATTCCTGAACTGGTGAGCTGTAACAGGCGCACACCACAGAGCACGAATTGTGGCACATATCAGGATACTCTGTGGAGCAAGTTGATGTTCCGTGCCAAAGGCAAATTGGTCCGTACCTGGCAGAAATATCGGGCGTGAAAGATTTCCCGACTTTCTAATATTTTATACATTCCGGGAGAGAATATAGTCGGCGACGGCGTTTAGATGATCTTTTTCGGTGCAGTTGCTGAAAATACTCAATTGAGATTTTGCTTCGCTGACGTATCCGGCGGCGGCTTGAAGGGAATAATCAATTGCCTTATATTTTTTAATCAGTCTCAGAATTTCACGCGCCGCTTTCTGTGAGCCTTTTTTGTGGGTTATTATTTCCTTGATTTTATCTTTCTCTTCCTCAGTGCTTTGTTTGATGGAGAATATTAAAGGCAGAGTTATTTTGCCTTCTTCCAGATCCTTGCCGATGGACTTACCGAAATCTTTTCCTTTAGCCGTATAATCCAGAACATCGTCCGTTATCTGGAAAGCCATACCGGCGTTCATGCCGAAGCGGGACAGAGCTTCAACTTTTTCCTTCGGTGCTTTGCCCAGAATCGCGCCGGCGGCGCAGGACGCGGAAATAAGAACAGCTGTTTTCTTTTCAATAATGCTGAGATATTCATCTTGGGTCATGTTGACATCGCCGCATTTGGTAAGCTGAAAAACCTCGCCCTCTGACATAATATTCCCCATTGTAGAAACAAGCCCGAAAATATCATTATTGCCGATTCCACTCATCAGCGTAAAAGCCTTGAAGCAGAGAAAATCACCTACCAGAATACTGACAGAATTTCCAAAAATTTGATTGGCGGAGGCTTTGCCGCGCCTGATGGAAGCTTGATCAATCACGTCGTCGTGCAGAAGGGTAGCGGTGTGAATAAATTCCATGACCGTGGCCATCGGGAAGCGGCTTTCTCCTTGATAGCCGCACAGACGGGAGCAGATCAGAAGCAGAAGAGGGCGAAATCTTTTTCCACCGCTGTCAATTAAATGATGAGCTATTTCCGGAATCAATTTGATTTCGGAATTTACATTATCATTAATGCATTTCTCGACTTGCTGAAGGTCGTCTTTATATGTGGAGAAAACATCCTGAATAAGCATTGTAAATTTACCTTAATGTGGGGCTGTTGAAAAACGCCCATCTGCTGTGTTGCGCTGCAAACCGCACCGCTCAACGTATGTTACCATACGCCTCGCGGTTCGATTTTTGCGCGCCTTGCATCTGAACATTTTTGAACAGCCCCAAAATTTTAAAATCGTCATACCGGTCGTAGATGACCTTTAGGTTACGCAGACCGGATAATCCAGTCTTTATTTTGTCATGTCGAGTTCAGCGAGACATCTTTTTTTTATTCATCTGTTTTTACCAGGGGTCAACAAAAGAGTGACACGTCTCCTGGAATTTTCCAGCGGGTACGGATTTTATGCCCCGCATAATCCAACTACGGGTATCGGCCGGGTCTATGACGGAATCTATTTCCAGATAAGAAGCCATATTGATTGCCTTGCCTCGTTTGTGTAACTGATCGACCAATACTTCGTAGAAACTTTCACGTTGTTCCGGATCTTCAAATGAGGCCAGTTCTTTTTTAAAGCCGGCCTTGATAGCTCCCTCAATTCCCATTGCGCCGAATTCTCCTGTCGGCCAGGCAGTCGTAATGAAAGATTCATGGAAACCTCCTCTGGCCATAGCCATAGCTCCGAGGCCGTATCCCCGGCGCAGAACAACAGTGAAATAAGGTACTGTCAAATGTGAGCCTATTACAAACATCCGGCAGACATGGCGCACCTGTGCGCGCTTTTCTATATCCGGCCCAACCATAAATCCTGGTGTGTCGCACAAAGACAGAATAGGCAGACAGTGTGCTTGGCAAATCTGCATCAAACGCGCCGCCTTGTCCGCACCTTCGGCTTCAATGGCGCCGGCCATATGCATACAGTTGTTGGCTATCAAACCGAAAGGTCTGCCTTCGACGCGAATAAATCCCGTGATGATTCCGGGGCCGAATTTGGGACGCAATTCCAGAAACGAATCCGTATCGGCAAGCGTTTTAATGACATTCCGCACGTTATAAGCGCGCTTGTTGTTTTCAGGAATTAGATCGCGCAAGCGAAGCTGATCGGAGGCCTCCCAGCGGGGAGTTATTCCCTGAAAATAAGAAAAATATTGTTTGGCGACAGCTACAGCCTCCGTGTCATCGGCTACTTCAATATCAACAACGCCGTTTTGAGTCTGCACATCTATCGGGCCAATCTCTTCAGGTTTGAAATTACCCAGTCCGCCGCCTTCAATCATTACCGGGCCGCCCATACCGATATTGGAATTCCTGGTCGCGATAATAACGTCGCAACAGCCTAGTAGAGCCGCGTTGCCCGCGAAACAGGGGCCGGATACAACACCTACTAACGGAACTCTGCCGCTGAGTTTCGCGAAAGAACCGAAGGTGGATAAATCCAGACCAGCCACCATAATCCCTATGGCATCGAGATCACCAGGCCTTCCGCCGCCGCCTTCCGCGAATAAAACCAGAGGCAGGTGCCGCTCAAAAGCGAGTTTCAGCATCCTATCCATTTTTTTGTGATTAAAATAACCCTGCGTGCCGGCCATAACTGTGTAATCGTAGGCCATGATCATACAGCGGGACTGGTCGTCTTTGAAAAAAGAGCTGTTCACAGAGCCGATACCCGCTATCAGTCCATCGGCGGGAGTTTTGCTGATTAAATCTTCTTCTGATCGCCTTCCGCGTTGCGCAGCAATCGCCAGAGCGCCGTATTCAATAAAACTTCCGGCGTCGCAGAAATCTTCAACATTGGCGCGGGCCGTTCTCTGATTTTTCTGCTGACGTTTCGCCACTGATTCGGGGCGATTTTCATCAAGGCCGAAAGCGTGCCTATTGATCATCTCGCTAAGTTCAGGACGTATAGTATTCGTTTCAGTTTCCTTTTTTACGGAAGAGGCGCTCTTTTGCCCCGCCCCTTCTTTATCTTTTGATGTTTTCATTTTACCGCAAACTCCCTTGTTTAATCTGAATATATTTCTGGCAAATTCATACAACAATTATATACGTATTTCAAAGGTTAAATTCAGCACACATTGCCTCGTTTAAAATGTTACTCAAGATATGATAAAAATTGGATTGCCTTGCTATTTTTGATATGTTAACAACTTCATAATAATAATGATTCTTAACAAGACAAGTAACTCTTTAAAAGAGAATGTTATGCGGAGCATGTGTTTTATTGTCCTGATATTTTTGCTGGCATCTCCCTGTCATGCGTTTAAGCCCAGGGAACAGCACGATCCGATATCGAAGAAGGCCATATCTCTTTATCAGATATGCACTGGCCATGCGATTCCTGAAGAGTTGTCAAACGTTTTTATTGAAAGAGTCGTTGCTGAAGACGATATAAGTCTGGCGCGGCTGGGAAACTGGCACTTTTATAATAATGGCAACAAGATAGGTAGATATTATCTTTTATTTTACGGCGCCAACGACAAAACATTTCAGAAACTTCTCAAGAAATTGGAAAACCTTATTGCTTCGAGCCAACCTCGCAAAGAAGAAATATATAAAGTTGCCGGACACATTGCTCATCATATTCAGGATATGAACGCCCCCGCGCATGTGATGCCGATTTATCACGTCGGGGAGGATAAATTTGACAACTATACGCCCGCGTCAGTATTCGGCGTAAACATTACCGAATTTTGTAAGGCACTGAGTGGGCCGGTTATCGTACCGAGTGATCTCTTAGAGCAAGCGGCGCAAAACACCTTGAAAGCCGTTTCCGGTCAGGTTGTGTTTAATTCCGATAAAACGTTTAAAAATGAGACATGGATGAAATTTTGGGGTGGTCCGGAGAACAGGGATTTGGCCGGTTTTAAAACCTACGGTGAATATAAAAATGTTTTTGGTCTGGTTCCACCCTGTGACAGCTCCGTCTGCGGCTCATACGACAAAGATACATACGACCGGTTTTTCAATGAATGTTACATGCGGGCTGTCATGGATACCGCGCGTTTACTTCTCTTTCTTGATCAGCGGTACACGGTTCGTCCCTGATTAATTATTTTAAGGAAACGTTATGGGAAATCCTTCTTCCTGTTTACGATGCGGCAAGTGTTGTTTTGTTGATTTGACCGCCTACGCACAGAAAGAGGATTTTGACCGCTGGCGCGTCGAAAACAGGCATGACATTCTGGACATGATCGAGCATCGCCATCTTATTTGGGCGGGAGATAGAATGGTTTCTTCGGAAACAGGCGATAACCCGCGTGAATGTCCTTTCCTTTATAATTCAGGCGATTCCTGGCTATGCTCGATATACGAGACAAGGCCGTTGATTTGCCGTGAGTATCATCCGGGATCGTCGGAATTATGTCCGCAATGGAAAGTGAAAGGGAAGGGCGGGAAGATTATTTTGAGGAAAAGCAAGAAATCTTGATTATAAGATTGCCACAACGCCTGAGAGGCTTTCGCAATGACAATTGAGCATGGTGTGGCTGTTCAAAAATGTTCAGATGCAAGGCGCGCAAAAACCGGACCGCGAGGCGTATATAGAGATACGTTGAGCGGTGCGGTTTGCAGCGCAACACAGCAGATGAGCGTTTTTCAACAGCCACATGGTTCTAATTAATTATTTCTCCAAACAGATCATAGTCATCGGCTGAGGTTATTTTACATTTTACAATATTGCCGGGTTGGACTTTTAATTTTTTAATATAGGTAACGCCGTCTATTTCCGGCGCCTGTCTGCGGCATCTGCCCATGTATGCGTAATCGCCGCGGTCGCTTTTCTCTTCGATAAGCACTTCCTGAACCGAGCCGATCAGTGTTTTGTTGATTGCGGCGGAAATTGCCGCTTGCTCATGCATAATTATTTCGCGTCGTCGTTCTTTTTCTTTTTCGGATACATGCGATTTTAAATTAGCGGCGATTGTCCCTTCTTCCCGTGAATAGGTAAAGACACCAAGATGGTCAAACTTTGTTTCGTTCACGAAATCAAGCAGTCGGTTAAACCTTGTCGGTGTCTCGCCCGGAAACCCGACAATGAGTGACGTTCTCAGGGCGACGCCGGGAATTATTCCTCGGGCCTGTGTGATAACTTCTTTGATTTTGGCGCCGGTAACTTTGCGGTTCATCGCTTTTAAAATATCATCATCAATGTGCTGAATGGGCAGGTCAATGTAGCGGCAGATTTTTTCATTGGCGGCAATGGTCTCCAATAAATCGGTGGTTACGCGCGCCGGATGAGCGTAAAGCAGACGTATCCATTTTACGCTTTTTATTTTCGCCATATCGCCTAGCAGAGAGGACATACGCGGGCGGCCTTTTAAATCCCTGCCGTAATTTGTGGTGTCCTGAGCGGCGATGATTATTTCTTTTATTCCTCTTTTGGCCAGTATTTCGGTCTCTTGAATAATATCATCCGGTTTTCGACTGCGCGACGCGCCGCGAATGGATGGTATGACACAATAGGAACAGCGGTTGGAACAGCCGTCGGAGATTTTCAGATACGCGCTTGCGGCGGTTGAGGATAAAATCCGCGGGTGCTGATAATTCATTAGAAAATCAGGTTTGGTGATTACGGCGTCCCGTTTGTATTTTCCCTGATTTAATTTATTTATGTGGCTGACGATGTTGCCAACTTCTCCTGTGCCGATAAATAAATCCACTTCAGGTATTTGGGTGAAAAGTTCTCGGCCATAGCGCTGGGCGAGACAGCCGGCGACTACAATCCTCAGCCGCGGGTTGTTTTTCTTTTTTTCGCAGGCGAGTATTAAGATTTCTTCAATAGCTTCTTCCTTGGCCGGATTGATGAAAGCGCAGGTGTTGACTATGACAATTTCGGCTGAGTCATTACTATCAACCAGTTGCCAGCCGGACTGGTTTAAGAGGCCTCCCATTACTTCCGAATCAATTAAATTTTTCGGACAACCCAGGCTGATGATACGCACTTTGTTGTGAGACTCAAATTTCGAAAACGAAGTGCATTTAAATTTATCAGTCGAACAATCCCGCACAGCGGAGGGTAATGAGACTCGCTGACGAAAGGAAGCGTTAGTCGAATTATCCTGTTTAAGCATGGGTATAATACCCTGCAGCTTGCTTTGTAATTTATGCCCATGATTTTGATTTGTTTTATTCAACTGGGGAGCTTTCTAATCAGGACTTTTCTGGGTTTCGCGCCGTCGGAAGGACCGACAATGCCTTCGGCCTCCATTTTTTCAATCATTCGCGCGGCCCTGTTATAGCCGATTTTCATGTAACGCTGGACAAGTGATATGGATGCCTGTCCCAGTTCTCCGACCAGGGCAACGGCTTCGTCATATTTTTCATCAAAATCGTCGTCACTTTCATGCGAACTCTGCGCGGCGGCCAGCGCGAATTTTTCA
>JAPLJP010000137.1 GCA_026388535.1 Deltaproteobacteria bacterium
ACCGCAGACGCCTCTTACAGAAAAACTTTCCGAATATGTTGAGTCAGGTGAAATGAAGGCTGAATACATTCCCGTCGAGAGCGAACATTCCGCTCTTGCCGTATGCATTGCCGCATCATCGGCCGGCGCCAGATCTTTTACGGCGACAAGCGCCAACGGGCTTCTCTACATGCATGAGCAGGTCCAGTGGGCGGCCGGCGCAAGGCTTCCCATTGTGATGTGCGTTGTCAACAGGGCGGTAGGCGCTCCCTGGAATGTCTGGAATGACCAGCAGGACTCGATTTCCCAGCGCGACACCGGCTGGATACAGATGTATTGCTCTGACCATCAGCAGATCATTGATTCGGTCATCAAAGCCTACTGGCTCGCGGAGAAGGTGAGCGTCCCGATTATGGTTTGCTATGACGGATATATCCTTTCTCACACCTACATGCCGTTTGATGTGCCGGATCAGGAAAAGGTCGATGCGTTTCTTCCGCCGTTCAAACCGGATTACGCACTCAACACCGAGGAACCTGCCAATCTCAATACAGTAACTCTACCCGACGTGCGCATGAATGCCCGGGGTGAGCTTGCCCATGGATATATGGAGATTCGATATCTGCTTCATGAAGAAATGAGGACGGCGCTTACGGTAGCCGCGGAAGTGGAAAAACGGTTTGCCAAAATATTCGGAAGGGGCGGAGATCCGTATATAGAATCTTATCTTTGCGATGACGCGGAATATGTTGCCGTGGGCCTGGGCTCTCTGACATACCAACTGCGGGTTTCCGTGGATGCCTTGAGAAAAGAGGGCATCCGGGTAGGCGTCATGGGTGTTCGCTTTTATCGGCCTTTCCCGGACGTTGCAATTGCCAATGCCTTGAAAGGGAAAAAAGGTGTCTTCGTCTTCGAAAAGGCGCTCAGCTACGGTTATGAAGGAGCGCTGGTATCGGATTTAAAGTCCGCCCTTTATGAACATCTTGCGGACACAGGCGCTCTGCCGGTGGTCCAGAATTTTATTTTGGGAATCGGCGGCCGCGACATTAGAACAGATGATTTGACACAAATCCTGCGGGCCGCGACGAAAAGCAGGATTGCAAAAGAGCCCGTATGGATAGGGCTCAAGCTTTAGCAAATTCATTAACGCGCTTATCCCGCATAACGGGGCTTATCCCGTCTATCGGGGTTAGGAGAATTTCATGCAGGCCAAGACTAACATTTTAAGCGTACCGACAGAGGAATTTGTCCATCCGGGAACAAGAGCGTGCACCGGTTGCGGTTTGGCCATCGCCTACAGGGTGGGTCTCAAGGCCTTGGGAAAAGACACAATTCTTGTTGTGCCGCCCAGCTGTCTTACCGTGCTTCAGGGGCTTTTCCCGATTGCCTCGACAAAGCTTCCCTGCCTGAATGTGACGTTTGCATCAACCGCAGCGGCGGCATCCGGACTGCTGGCAACTTTGAAGGTACAAGGCAAGGATAATATTAAAGTGGCTGCGTGGGCAGGCGACGGCGGGACAAGCGACATCGGCTTGCAGGCTTTATCGGGTGCCGCGGAAAGAGGCGAAAACTTCATCTATCTCTGCTACGACAATGAAGGGTACATGAACACCGGTGGTCAGCGCTCGGGCACGACCCCGATCGGCGCTATAACCGCAAACACGCCGTTCAAGGGAAAGCTGCAGCAAAAAAAAGATGTTCCGGCCATCATGGCAGCGCATAACTTAAGTTATGTTGCCGCCTGTTCCGCCGCGTACCCGCTGGATCTTTTTGACAAGATACGAAAGTGCGTTGATATGCCGGGCACCAAATACATCCATATCCATATTCCTTGCCCGCCGGGCTGGGGATATGATCCGCGATACGGGATAAAGATCGGCAGGCTGGCTGTGGAAACCGGATATTATGACCTCTACGAAATTGTGAATGGGGAGTTCAACCTGACGGCGGCATCGGAAAAGCTAGTGGAAAAACGCAAGCTGATACCGGTGCGTGAATACTTCCGCGCGCAGTCACGTTTCAAGATTCTTACCGACGTGCAGATAGCCGAAATCCAGAACCAGATCGACGCGAAGTGGACTGGTTATTATAAAAAAGACGAGTAACCCACTACTTCTGAAGAAAGTTTTCGCCTACAATATGCTCACTTCTTTTTAGCAGGAGGGGCTGCTGTCCCTCCTGCTCTCTTCACAATTATTCTTTGTAGAGATTTTCCAGCATATCCCCGTATTTTTCCATGACTACACGGCGTTTTAGTTTCATGGTTTGGGTGAGCATCCCATTATCCAGAGTAAAATCTTCCATGACAAATTCAAATTTGCGGGGAATCTCGTAGGACCCGACTGTTTTTTTGAGATGGTTTTGGACCTCGGAAGTGAGCAGGTCCCTCAATTTCTTACCAGCAGGATTTGACGAATCAAAAAGATCCTTGGCGTCAACCGACAAGTTCATCTCTTCGGCCATATGTTGCAGCAGTTTCATATCCGGCACGATTAATCCAACATTGTACTCATGCCCTGCCCCGGTGATTACGGCATTCAAAATCCAGGGCATGACCTTCATTTCCAGTTCAATGGTGTCCGGATGGATATATTTACCATTGGCCAGTTTATATTCTTCCTTGAATCTGCCAGTAATAAATAAAAAACCGTCATCATCCAAGCGACCACGATCACCGGTACGTACACCCCGCATTCCTTTCATTTCCACAATCACCTCTTTGGTTTGTTCCGGTTTATTGTGGTATCCAATCATGCATTGGGGTCCGAAGCAAAGGATCTCACCGTCATCGCCGGTCTCACCTGTTCGCGAGCGATCAATAACGACTTTTGTTTTGTTAATGGGTTTCCCGACCGATCCCAAACGATTACCCATTAAAGGCGAGTTAATCGTAATAGCCGGAGAAGTTTCGCTCAAGCCATAAGCATCATAGGTGGGAATCCCGACATCAATAAAGAATTTGGCGATTTCCACATTCATAGGGGCACTGCCGGTTACCGCGTTATCCAGGCGTCCTCCAAAACGGGCCCGAATCTTTTTCAAAACGATTTTATCAAGTATTTTATATTTTAAACTTTCCTTGCCTGTTTCCCGTTTGAGTTTCGCCGCCGCAAGCGCTGCTTCAAAGAGCTTTAACTTCAAGCCGCCTTCTTCCCGCATCTTGGCCCAAACCCCGTTATAGACCTTGTTAAAAATCCGGGGCACGGTGATCATGAAAGTAGGTTGGACTTTGGGCAAATCATCAATCAGAGTTTCCACCGATCCCATAATGCCGATTGATCCACCTCTGAGAATGAAGGCATGTAAATCGGCCGTGATCCCGAAAGAGTGAGCCCAGGGGAGCATGGAGATGCATCGACTTTGTTCGGTCAGATTCGGAAACCAGGCCAGGCCGGCTTTAACGTTTTCCGCCAGATTGCCGTGAGACAGCAAGACGCCCTTGGGTTCGCCGGTGGTGCCTGAGGTATAAATCAGTACAGCTACTTCGGAGTATTTAGGCTTGCGGGAAGGAACCGATTTTCCCGCGCCTTTTTTCTCCAACGCCGCCATCGTGTTCTCGCCTGTACCTTCAATCAGATAGATATGCTTCAGGGTGGAAATCTCGGCAGGAAAATCTTTTATCTTTTCCAGAATTTCATACCTGGACACGAACAGTACCTTGACCTCGGCATCTTTCACGATATATTTCCACATCGAAACCAATTCTTTTTCATACATTGGCACATAGGCGGCGCCCAAGCCCTGCGTGGCGATCTCTCCGATTAACCATTCTTTTCGGTTATTCGCGATAATACCGACGGTGTCTCCGACACCAACGCCGATTGCGGCCAATCCTGCCCGCAAATTATTCGCCCGTTCCGCGATTTGAGCGTAGGTAATCCATTGATACACTCCGGCGCTGTCTTTCTCACCAATTAACGGATTATTCGCGTATTTCGACGCGCTGGACTCGAAAAAATCCACCAGATTATCAGGCGGCTCATATACATTACTATATTCGCCATATTCAAAAATCGCCATAGATCTCAACCTCCCTTTCGATTTTTTTATTCAAATTTATTGAAAGTTTAATTTAAAAAAACTTATTAAGTTTTTGGCTATTGTTAGTTGGTAAACGAGTTAAGAAATAAACTTCTCTGTATAACGACGATTATGGAAATTTTGTTATTATTCAAAGAATAGTATCAAAAGGTATGCTCACACGTTTTTGATTAGCAAATCCCTTTCGATGGTATAAGAATACGAATAATGACCCTGTAAGTCAAGAGAATTTGAAATCTTCCACTTCGCTCATTATCTCTTAATCGTGGCCTAGCATCAGCATCCAATGGCTGTTTTCAAAGTATCCATATTCAAATTGCCGCCGGACATTATCATAACTACTTTCTTACCGGCGAGACGTTCTTTTATTTTGTAAGCGGCCATTAAAGAAACGGCGCCGGCAGCCTCGGCCAGATTATGGGTGGTGGTCAGCGCCATTCTGATCCCTTCAAGTATCTCATTTTCTGTAAGCAAAACCACATCACTTATGGTGTCCTTGAGAATGACATAGGGCAGATGGAATACACTTCTTGCGGCAAGGCCTTCCGCGACCGTATGAGCTTGATCCAGAGTTACAATTTCTCCCTTTTTCCAGGAATTATAGAAGGATGGGGCGTTGACTGCCTCTACGCCGATTATTTCTATATCTGGATTGATCGCGCGTACTGTTTTTAAAAGCGACGCACAGCCTGCACCGCCGCCGATAGGACAAATAATTGCATCCGCTTGGGGCAGATCCTCAATAATTTCCAATCCCATAGTGGCGAGGCCGTTTAAGATTTCCGGTTCGTTGCCCTGCCGGACATAGTAATAACCAGCGCTGTCCACAAGCTCTTCGCAGTATGATTGCGCGTCATAGAAGTCTTCTCCGTGGACAATAAGTTCTGCACCGTAGCTTTCTATTGTTCTGTTGATTTCAGGATTGTTGCCCTCCGGCACGACAACCGTGCAGGGCACATGAAACCATTGTCCCGCCCAGGCCATAGCAAGGCCGTGGTTGCCCCTGGTGGCAACAAGGATACCAGCCTCCAGCTCTTCTTTAGACATGTGATGAAAAAAATTAAGCGCCCCTCTTATCTTGAATGAACCAGTCGGATTGTGGTTTTCATGCTTGACGAACGCCTCACAGCCGATAAGTCTGGAAAGTTCCGGATAGCGTATCAGGTTTGTCCTGTTAAGGTATCTGTTGATAACCGATCTTGCCATGAAAGCTTTTGTAAGGTTTACCTCTTTGCTCAACGCTTCATATTTTTTCAGCATAAAAATACCTCCTGATAATTACGGCCGGCAGTTTTGGTTTTAATCCTAAAAAAATAAAACCGCTTCCTAAATATGTTTGCTTATTAAATCGGCGTATCTGGCGGCGGCGCCTATGTTGGACAGAACAACCGCCTTGCCCTTTTCGCCCCGACTCTTGAGTTCTTCGGGATTCTCCAGCGCCTGAACAATTCCCCGCAGTAATTCCTCCTCGTTTCTTATAGTCACGCCGCAGCCCGCCTCTTCCAGCAATGCCTTTTCCGCACTGAAATCTTCCATTGAAGGGCCGTAAAAAATCACCTTGCCCCAGGCCGCCGCCTCCAAAATGTTCTGGCCTCCTTTAGGTACCAGAGAACCGCCGCAATAAACAACAGAGGCCAGCGAATAAATCTTGAACAGCTCTCCTATTACATCAACCACAATTATTCGCTCGTCTTTTCGCTGCCGTCCGTTATTTATATCCGAAAGCGTTATGAAATCATTAAGATTCTCCTGCCGCAAAAGGCCGAGAACATCATTGGTTCTTTCAATGTGCCGCGGAACAATAATCAATTTAAAATCGGGATAACGCTTTAAGAGTTCCTGATAAACATTAATGACAATTTTCTCTTCACCTTCGTGCGTGCTGCCCGCTACAAAAAATCTTTCGTTTTCGCGCGCGTGGAAACGGCGGGATATTTCTTCCCGCAAGGCGGGCGAAACCGTCGCGGCCAGACCATCATACTTGGCATTTCCCAGCACTTTTATTTTTACGGAATTCATGCCGATATTTTTCAGACGTACCGCGTCAATTTCGGAAATCATTCCGGCTACGCTTAAATTACTCAGAACCTTTTCCCAGAAAAATCCCGTCAAATGATATCTGCGATATGAACGCGGCGAAATCCGTCCGTTAACCATCAATGTTTTTATCCGGCGCGCTTCGCAAGCCCGGATAAAATTTGGCCAGAGCTCTGTTTCTACCAGTACAAAAACATCGGGAGCGGCCATTTTTATCATTTTGCTCACGACAGGGGGAATATCGAGAGGAAAGTAAATAAATGCGTCGGCTTCCTTAACAAGATTAAGCGCCATTTCTTGTCCCGTTTCCGTGGAAGTCGAAAAAATAACTTTAACATCCGGCATTTTCTTTTTTAAGGAAGCGACAATCGGCGCGGCGGCGGTCACCTCGCCGACAGATACCGCGTGAATCCAGACTCTTCGCCCTTCTTTCAAATCAGCCAGTATTTTCGCCTGCCTGCCGCCGAGTTTCTGGATGAAACTTTTACGATATTTGCCGGTAAAGATTATTTTCAGCAGAAAATAGGGCAGGACGATTATCGCCGCGATAAATAAAATTATATTATATAGAATATACATGTGTATATCTTTAGATTTTTCCGCTTTAGTGTCAAGCACCTTTTATTTACGGTATTCCCAAAAACGAAAAACTCATTTGTTGACAATGGCCGTCCTTTGATATATTTTACGCCCATCAAAAAAAACATCACAGGGGAGAAAAAGCAATGAAAATAATTGCTCCATCGATTCTTTCCGCGGACGGCGGTAAACTGAGCGAAGAAATTATCGCCGTGGAAAAAGCAGGCGCCGACTGGATTCACATTGATGTAATGGACGGCAATTTTGTTCCCAATATCACCATGGGCCCGTCTATAATAGCTGCCTTGAGAAAAACAACAAAACTTCTCTTTGATGTTCATTTGATGATTGAAAATCCCGACAGATATATTGAATCTTTCTCCCATGCAGGCGCAGATATTATCACTGTTCACGCGGAAGCCACAAATCATCTGCATCGAACAATTGACCTGATTAAGAGTTTTGGTCAAAAGGCAGGCGTTTCTTTAAATCCGGCGACGCCGCTCGTACAAGTTGAAGATGTTATTCGCCATATTGACCTTCTACTGATTATGACCGTCAATCCCGGATTCGGCGGACAGCAATTCATTGCTACATCCTTGTCAAAAATCGCCCGGGCCAATAAAATGCTGGAAGGATTGCCGCGCAAACCTCTGCTGGAAGTTGACGGAGGGGTTACCCTGAAAAATATCGGCGATATCGCGCAGGCCGGAGCCGATGTCATTGTCGCCGGCGCCGCGATTTTCGGTACTGAAGATTATAAAAAAACAATCTCTTCATTGAAACTTGCCGCAGGCAGTTAGACCAAGCAAACCTACTAAAAAATCACTGCGCGAAAATTTGTCATTACTGTCATTGCGAAACGCCTCTCAGGTCATGATGACCCCACGGTGCCCTTTAGGGTATTTAGGTTACGTTTTGGCAATCTTAAAGATTTCTCGTCGTTCCGGCACTCTGGAACTCCTCGGAATGACATAAATTTTATGTTAGTTGTTTTTTATTTGGCGGGGAATAAATCAGACTTTATTAAGTTCATTTTAGCCAAACGAAAAGCACACGCTGTTTGTAGACAGCCGAAACCGTATTCGATACTCCGGCTGAGATTAATGGATGACGCTTCGGCAAAATATTTTGTCGGACAACTTACTTCCGCAACTGTATAACCAAACCAGACAATTTGAGCCATCATCTGATTATCGAAGACAAAATCATCGGAGTTATTTTTCAGCGGCAGTTTCAGTAAAAGCTCGCGGGAAAAGGCGCGGTATCCGGTGTGATATTCGGAAAGTTTCGCGCCGATTAAAATATTTTCCGCCAAAGTCAGAAAACGGTTGGCGACATATTTCCACGGCGGCATGCCGCCTTTTAAGGCGTAGCCGCCGAGGATGCGCGAACCAAGCACGCAATGGTAAAGGCCATTGCCGATTAACGAAGCCATAGCCGGAATCAGCTTGGGCGTGTATTGATAATCGGGATGCACCATGATTACAATATCCGCGCCTTCTTCCAGCGCCAGACGGTAGCAGGTTTTTTGATTGCCGCCATAGCCGAAATTGCGTTCATGTACGAACACTTTTGTATGGGGAAGGCTAGCCGCCACTTTCGCGGTATTGTCAGGGCTGGCGTCATCAACAAGAATGACCATATCCACGATGCCCTGAGCCATGACCTCCTCATATGTTTTGATGAGGGTTTTCTCGGCATTATAAGCCGGCATGACTACGACCACTTTTTTATTCTGAAACATACCTTTCCCGGCCTTGCTCTTTAGGAAAAATGCGCGTCAAGTTTTTGCTGTTGCTTCTTTGCTTCGGCCACCATTCTTTCCATCAGCTCGGCCACCGTCGGTTCATCATGAAGCAGGCCCATAATCTGTCCCACTGGAAGCACTCCCTCTTTAGTGTCGCCGTCTTCCGTGGCGGTTTTGATCGCATGGAAACCGTTAGCCATAAAGGCAAGCTGACGGGCGTTTTTCCAACCGGAGAGCAGAACTCCCACAAATAGTTTAAAGAAAGGCATTTTCAGTTGTTTGGCGATATCCTGTGCATTGAAGAAAGCCGCCGGCAGATTCAATCCCTTCTTAATGGCTCTTTGGGCGGCGTCAGTCTTCATGATACGGCAGAGGAGTCCGTCAAATCTATCCGAATACAAAGTATCTTCCACGTCTTTTTCCATGGACAGTTTTTTATAGACACTATGCAGGGGACTTTCCTTGGTCGTCATAAAACGCGTGCCCATAGCGATTCCTTCCGCGCCCAGCGCCAGAGCCGCCGCCAGACCGCGCCCGTCGCCGAAACCGCCGGTGGCGATAACGGGAATCTTCACCGCGTCCACAAGCGATGGAACCAGTACCAGAGAAGTCACGTGTTCGCCGTGCGCCGCCGCTTCGTGGCCGGTGGCGATCACGCCGTCACAGCCGTAATCCTCCGCCCGTTTGGCGTGGCGGGCGTTAACTACAGTGGCGATGACCTTGCCGCCGTAGCTGTGAGACTGTTTTACAATCCAGTCGCCCTTGCCCAGCGAAAAATTAATCACCGGCACTTTTTCTTCCAGAAGCACTTTGGCGTTTTCCGCCGCGCCCGGAAACAAAAGTGTAGCATTGGCTCCAAACGGTTTATCCGTAAGAGAACGGATTTCTTTGATTGCCGCGCGTGTCTGTTCGGCATTGAACGGACCTGTCGCCAGAATTCCTAGACCTCCGGCGTTGGAAACAGCCGCGACCATTTTAGGAACGCTTATCCAACTCATGCCGGATAAAATAATGGGATACTTAATGCCGAAAAGTTCTGTGATTTTAGTTTTCATAAATAATCTCCATAAAATTTGTTAATACAAATTGAGACCCTTGCAAAACTGTATTTAATGTCATTTCGAGGAGCAAAACGACGAGAAATCTTTCTTTTTATTATTACTTTATAAGATTTCTCCCTATGGTCGAAATGACAAATTAATAATCATGCAAAGAATCAAATTATAAGCCGTAAATGCTACGGCTCTTATTTCTTGCTGTAATCGTAAACTCCCTTGCCGGTCTTGCGCCCGAAATTGCCGGCGCGGACAAGTTTTCTCAAAAGAGGTGCGGGGCGGTATTTATCGCCAAGTTCTCTGTGCAAACCCTCCATAACACGCAGCATTGTGTCGTTGCCGACTAAATCAGACAGCGCCAATGGACCGATGGGATGATTGCAGCCCAGCATCATGCCCTTGTCAATATCTTCCGCGGAAGCCAGCCCTTCATCCAGAACAAAGAAAGCTTCGTTGATCATCGAGCAGAGTATGCGGTTGACGACAAACGCCGGAGCTTCCTTCACCACAATAACTTCCTTGCCGATTTTTTTGCCCCACTCTTTCGCCACTTCCAGCGTTTCGGCGGAAGTTTGATGACCGCAGATTATTTCCAGAAGTTTCATCACGGGAACCGGATTAAAAAAATGAGTGCCGATGACCTTCTCCGGCCTTTTGGTTACGGAAGCCATTTCCGTGATGCTGAGCCCCGAAGTATTCGTGAAAAACAGGCAATGCGGGGGAACGATTTCTTCGAGTTCCGCGTAAACCTTTTTCTTCACCTCCATAACTTCAATAACAACTTCGACAACCACATCCGCACCGGTTGCCGCTTCTTTCATATCCAGAGTGGGTTTGATGCGGCTCAAAACTGTGTCCATCTGTTCCTTGGTGATCTTGCCTTTCTCCGCGTCGCGGCCGAGATTCTTTTTTATCGTGTTCATACCGCCGTCAACGAAGCGCTGTTCGATATCGCGCATGGTTACTTCGTATCCCGCCTGAGCGCAGACCTGAGCGATTCCACTGCCCATTAAACCGGCGCCCAACACACAAACTTTTTTAATTTCCATTTTTACTTCCCCTCTGATTCAGTATTTTTAATAGGATAAATTTGATTTATCCTGTTATTGATAATCTTTTATAAATAATTTCCGGTCTATTTTTTGTCATTCCCGCGAAGGCGGGAATGACAGTCTGTGGGCCTTTTTTAATAAGGCATACCCTTTATATCGACTATGTTGCAAAAACTAACAAACTATTCAAGTTAAAGTCAAGAGAAAACCCCTCCCGTAGTAAAAGCAGAATTTTATTGAATGAATAGTCTGGATATGCCACAATCTGACAAGATTTTATTTTACAAAGCATGTCATTCCGAGGAGCGTTAGCGACGAGAAATCTAAAAAGGATTCCTCGTTACACTAGCGATATGGATTTCTCCCCACGGTCGAAATGACAACAGGGAAATAACAAAGGTACTCATGATAATAATAATTGACGGCTATAATCTAATCAGACAATCCGACTCCCTGCGGCGATATGAATATAAAAGTCTCGAGACAGGACGCCGCGCGTTAATCGCCAGACTTGTCGAATACGAAAAAAAGAAGGGACACAAAATTACCGTGGTCTTTGACGGCTGGAAAAGCGGTTCGGCCGATGAAGGAAGAGACAGGGAAGGTAAGATTAATATTATTTATTCGCGTTATGGAGAAAAAGCGGATGAAGTCATAAAACGGCTGGCGGCTCATGCCGTGGGAGAGGCCATTGTGGTTTCCTCCGATCGCGAGATAGCGGCCTACGTAACCAGAAGCGGCAAGACAGCGCTGTCGTCCTTGGAATTTGAAGCGATTATGAACAAGGCTATTTACGCGCCGTCCGAAACAAAATCCGTGGCGGATAAAAAAGATGTTAATGAGCGCCAATCCAAAAAGAAAGGACCGGCAAGAAGATTGCCGCGCGCGAAAAGAAAGACGCTGACGAAAATCGGTAAGCTTTAGTCAGCGAAGTTGGAGGCCGGCAGTTTTTATCCACCTCCGTCACTAGGGTGACACCTCCGCCAGCGGAGGATATGGGCGTAATCAATACCCATCAATTTAATTTATAAGAAGATTACAAAAACGAAAGCTGGCGGCATAAAAAAGGGGTTGAAAACTAATAATTTATCTGGTAAAAATTCAACATAATGAAAGGTATCACCCTTCCATCAGTAAAAGGAGAGTAAAATGACAAAATCAATCAAGAGAAAATTCTTGTCTTTTTTAAATCTTCTGATTCTTTTTATTTTATTTTGTTGTCTTTACGGATGCGGCAATACTGAAAGCGCGGGTACAGATACTGGTACAAATACAACAACAACTGACCTGAGTTCTCTTGCTTTATCCCTGACTACAGAGCCTGGAGGCATTTCCACAGCTGCCGTTTCCACAGGTCACCCTACGCGCCTGACAGCTACCGCCATCGATAAAGATGGAAATCCAATTGCAGGTAGAGTGATAACATTCACTCAAACGGTTGCAGACATGGTTACATTTAACCCGGCCAGTGCAGCTCTGACAAACGGAAGCGGCGTTGCTTCCGTTATCCTTAACGCGGGAAGCACTCCGGGAGCAACGGAAATTAACGCAGCAATAACGACTGCTGCGGGCAGTACCCTTACCAGCAGTGTCGGCATTGCCGTTGCAACCGCCAGTCTGGGGTTAAGCGCTTTGACGATTACGCCGGCACCACCGGCTGAACTTTCCGCTGGCGGCACTGCGGAAGTCAAAGTAACGGTTCTAGATAGTGACGGTGTCACCCCCTATCCGTCATCCGTTCCTGTCGCCTTCACTTCTTCCTGCGTACAATCAGGGAAAGCCACCATCACTTCAACAGTTTATACAGTGAGCGGTATAGCGTCGGCAACCTACAGGGACATTAACTGCGCGTCAATCGATCAGATTACCGCCACTCTTTCAGGAACAACAATATCAAGCTCAGGAAACATCATTGTCGGGGCTGCATCCGCCGGATCCATTTTCTTTGTCTCGGCCACTCCCAACAATATTTCATTGCGCGGAACAGGAGAAACAACACAATCCAAAGTTCTTTTCCGTGTTCTGGACACAAACGGTAACCCCATACAAAAACAAGTGAATTTTTCACTTGATACAACAGTGGGAGACATTACACTGTCCACGATAAACCCCCAGTTGTCAGATCCTACAACCGGCAATGTGCAAACAATTGTTTACGCGGGCACTGTGCCGACACCCGTGCGTGTTGCCGCCGTCATTAACGGAACAACCCTGACCTCCACATCCGACAAATTGACTATTTCCACAGGCATTCCCACACAGAATGCTGTTTCGTTATCGGCAACCACGCTCAATTTGGAAGGATGGGATTATAACGATACAACCTCGGTTATAGTAGCCAGATTGTCTGATCGCTTTCTTAATCCGGTGCCTAACGGAACGGTCGTAAATTTCAGGGCCTCCGGCGGTTCTATCGAAGCCAGTTGCCAAACAGGAGTAGCAACAACCGCATATACCAGCCCGGCCGCCGGAGCATGCGGAGTTTATTTTACCAGCTCCAGTCCAAAGCCTTACATAGGACAGCCAGGCGCTCAACCGGCAAATGATGGACGAGTAGTCGTAATGGCGTATGCGCTGGGAGAAGAAAGTTTTGTCGACTCAATCAGCAACGGCAAATATGACCTGACAGAAACGTTTACGGACATGCCGGAACCCTACCTTGATGCAAACGAAAATAATTCATACGCATCTCCTGAAATATTCATAGACACAAATAACGATAAACTATACTCTGTCGCTGACACCAAATTTAACGGAATTTTGAGAGACGCTTCCATAACGGGGCCGACTCAGATTCATGTTCGTAGATCCATCCCGCTGGTTCTTTCAGGCAGTTATGCTACAATTGGTTTTACTCCTGTTACAGTTGCTTTGTCGTCTTGTACTAACGGAGTGGCATTTACCAATACACCGGCTACAGTGGATGTTTCAGTCCATGACGTTAATGGTAATATAATGCCCGCGGGAACAACTATTTCCTTTGCCGCTTCCAACGGAAAAATTACAAGCCCGACCTCTTTTATAGTTCCAAACACATCCGATATATTAGCCGATACAATTTATAGCGTTACCCTGCAAAGCGATGCCACACAAGGGGCGGGGCCTGATTACATTTGCACCAATTCATCTACAAGCGGATCGTTGCAGGTTACAGTGACGACACCCTTGGGCACGACAAGTTATGACAGCATAACTGTTACTGATTAATGATGCCGCTGAATAATTGTTCTTCTAAAAAATAAGTATATTTAAAAAACCTTCTCTGTAATTATCGCGGAGAAGGTTTTTTATTATTTTTTCACCGGTGCAAAATTCAATTTGTCGTAACCTTAAACAAAAACTTAAGAGATGATAAAAAAGTGTTGAAAATCAATAATATTTCTGATAAAATTTCTCAAAATTTAAAAGAAATGCATATTCGCTCCGGGATATTTCCTAAAAACAAGGAGATTGAAATGGTAAAACCAACCAAGTCAATATTTTCGCAATTATCATTATTACTGATTTCTTTCGCCCTGCTTTGCTTTCTTACCGCCTGCGGCGACAAAGCGGGTTCTGATACTGATACTGGCACAAATACAACAATTACGCCTACAGCCGCTTCCCTTAATCTTTCGGTTTCACCCACGACAGTCAAATCTGACAACTCAACCTACACGACGATTACCATCACTGCGTTAAATGCTTTGAATGCCGCGGTAGCCAGTGTACCGGTAATCATGGGCGCTGATACGGGAATCGTGGGGGCATCGAACATCACCACCGGCAGCGATGGCACGGCAACAGTAACTTTTCGCTCCGGCGGCAACCCAATTAACCGTACCGCGACAATTACGGCTACCGCCGGATCCACATCTCAGCAGATTATAGTGCCGATCGTGGGGTCCACGATCACGCTGAACTCAACCGGAACAACGATTCTTGATAGCGGCTCTCCATCGGTGGAAATGACCGTTACCGTAAAGAATGCTTTGGGCGGCGCTATTGTTCCCAACGCTGCTGTGACCTTGGCCAAGACAAGCGGAACCGGCAATGTGACCATTACGCCGGCATCGGGTGTGACGGACACCAACGGTGAATTCAAAGCCACTGTCGCCGGTGTTTCGGGCGGTGCCGGCAACGTAACCCTGACCGCAACAGCCTTGGGGACGACAGCGACGATTTCAATTTTGGTAAAACACGTAGATATCTCATCTTTTGCCATTAATCAGCAAACGTTGTGCAATCCGGGATGCAACGTTACCGCCACTGATAACAGCCCGGCCGCCATGGGAATCAGCGACACGCTGAATATTCAGGTTAACGCTCCATCCTCCATCAATGTGACATTTGCCACCACGATAGGCACATGGGATGGAACAAATACAGTGGTAACAAGAACTGTTTCTTCGAACACGGCAAACGCTACCCTGCAAACATCTCAAGCAGGAATTGCCAACGTTCAAGTGTACGACGGCTCCAATAGTGATACACTCGCGGTGTCGATGACTTCAAAAACCCCTAACCGTATCACCCTTCAGGCAACACCCACCGTGGTGTCTAAAGGCGGTTCCACGTCAACCGGTATTTCAACTTTGATCGCCAAGGTGTTGGACACGAATGGGTACCCTGTGGGCAACGCGCCAGTGTCGTTCTCGATAGTCAATCCCACCGGCGGAGGTGAAACTGTCTTGCCCGTGGTGGTGTCCACCACAGCGATAAAGACAGACAGCCTCAATTTGGGAGAAGCGCGTACCTTATTCACTTCCGGCTCGTTGTCGTCCGGCCAGCAAGGCGTTCAAATTCGTGCAACCGTCGTCGGCACCGACCCATTAATAGCGACTGAGGAAGTTGGACTTGATGTGAAGCCTTCCGGAAATGATGCGTCAGTGGTTATCGGCGGTACGGCGTTATCAGTCGCGTTTAGTCAGGCCACTACCCTTACAAAGGACACTGGCCAAACAATGTATGTTCTGCCGATGTCTGTTCTGGTTGCCGATTCCAACGGCAATCCGGCTCCTGCAGACACGTCAGTCAGCCTGAGTTTGTGGCCAATAGCCTGGAGCACAGGCTCTGCATGCAACTACGACACTGATGGCGTAAAGAAGGGAACATTCTTCAACGAAGACATAGATGAGAACGGGAATATGGACACCGGTGAGGATGGCACTCGAACATATTACGCAACTGGGCTCCTGGCAGACGACCCGGGAAATCCAGATGGTCATTTAACTCCAGGCAATTCATGGGGCGGCACCGTGCCGCCATCGGTAAAGACCGATGCCACCGGTGTGGGCAATTTCATCCTGACTTATCCCATAAGCAGCTCAATTTGGACCATCGTCAGAATCCGCGCCACCACGATTGTTCAGGGTACCGAAACGGTCGGCCAGGTAATTTTCCGTCTGGCCCCTTTAGCCTCTGATGTCTCTCCTGTTTGCGCGATAACTGGGTCGTCCTACAAATTCTAGCGGTGAATTGATTTTTTCCAGAAAAGCCGGCTCTAATTCAGAGCCGGCTTTTTAATGAGCGACGCCGTGGTAAAACGAATAAAATTAATTTTGAAGCGCAAAGCGACAAAGAAATTTTTATAAACCCATCAATCACTTAGCACAGGCGCTGATCAAAAACATCTCCAGCAGTAATCGCGGACTGGAAGCGGAAGATTTAAAGGATCGCTCCAAATCCAGCAACTCATCAAGAAAACCGATTAAACGCGAAGAAGTAAAACGGACGCAGTTGCGTAGGACGTTGTAAACAACCCAGGGATGCTGACCGAAAATCAGGTCTTTGCGTTTTTCCCCGGAAACATTCAATTCGTTCATGGCGGGATAAACGCTCGCCTGGAACCAGCCGTATTCCATATTGGGGCTTAATTTCGGCAGTTTGCCCGAATCCACCAATGTCCTGGCCTGCAGTAAAAGCCTTATTTCCCTGACGATCATGGTCAGGATTATCAGATGATGAATTCCCTGATCCAGAAGGTTTTTTAAAGCGTCAAGTGCCGCCAGTTGATTCTTCTCGCTCAAAGCGGTTGTTAAATCAAATATGTCGTCTTCCCTGGTTCTGCCGACGGCTTCTTCGACATCATCCTTTTCCACAATAGTTTTATCGCCGATATAAGAAATGAGCTTTTCGAGTTCCGACATCGAGCGCCTCAAATTAAAGCCGGTTTTTTTACCAAGTGCAATCCAGGCCGCAGGCGTTAGTTTTTTGCCGCAACTATCAAGTAATTTCTGAGCTTCCTTCTGCAGATTTTCCTTGCGGGCGGACTCACTCCGTGCCGCGCCGAAATAAAGGACAACGCCCTGTTCCGAAATAATTTTGTAAATTTTTCTTTTTTTATCCACGGCCTCCGCCGTGAAAATCAGGCAATTTCCTCCGGGCAGGCCGCTTTTAAAAATTTCTTCCAGCCGCTCGGTATTATCCGCGCCGGTGACTTCAGCAAGTCCCGGGTCGGAGCAAACCTCCAGAATACGGGGAAGCCACTTTTCGCGTTCTTCTCCCGCGTCACCCTTAACAATTTTATTCCACTCATCATCGGTTATCTTCTGCCAGCCGGATCCCTGTAAATCCTCCAGAGAAAAACCGGCTATTTTCAGGAAGGTCATAAAATATTTTGCCGCTTTGGCCGGATTATCGTCAATACTGCTGCGTATCTTCGGAATCAGTTTGGCCATGTTCTCTCGGGAATGAAAAATGGTGGTGTTCTTTACCACGATTACTTTTCTGTCGCCCAGAAGAGAAGGCGTAAGAATTTGTTCCATCACGCTGTCCATGTCGGTGCTTTCGCCGTCAAGATAAAACAGACTGAAATCCCGGGCACTCTGGGGCACGAGCAGGTCTAAAATTTTGCTGAGGTTTTCGTTGATGAGATATTCCTCTTCCCCGTAAAGAAGGTAACAAGGCGCAACAATGCCTTTTTTCAAATTGGCGAAGATTTTTTCCATGGCTTAAAAAGAACTACTTTTTGAGGATTAAACTATAACGTATTTTTTAATGAGCTTCACAACTTCTTCCGGTTCATCCACTACTTGAATCAATTCAAGATCGGCAGGATTAATTTTGCCTTGTTTAAGCATTGTATTTTTCAACCAGTCTATCAAGCCCTGCCAGTATTCGCTCCCCATCAGAATCAAGGGGAAGGATTTGATTTTCTTGGTCTGAATCAAAGTAAGCGCTTCAAAAAGTTCATCCATTGTGCCGAACCCGCCTGGCATGATTACGTACGCGACGGCGTATTTTACAAACATCACTTTGCGTATAAAGAAATATTTGTAATCAAGATGGATATTCGCGTAAGGGTTAGGCTTTTGTTCATAGGGGAGGCGAATATTTAAACCTACCGATTTCCCGCCGGCTTCACTGGCGCCTTTATTGGCCGCTTCCATAACTCCGGGACCGCCGCCGGTAATCACGCTAAATCCTTCTTTGACCAGAAGCCGGGCCAGATTTTCGGTTTTCTGATAGTAAATGTCATCCGGCTTTACCCTAGCAGAGCCGAAAATAGTGACGGCATTATCAACTTTAGAGAGAGTTTCGATGCCCTCGACAAATTCAGCCATAATGCGGAATATCCGCCACGATTCATCAATGGACAGCGAATCAATTATGTACTGTTTTTCATCCATAAGGCTCTGCTCCCCTTAAAGCGAAAATATAAAATTGCGATATGCCTGACTTTCGGTTTAATACTTGCGGCGTCTTTGAACCTTGGCTAAACGGCGCTGAGCTTCGATAGTTTTTCTCTTTTGCTTCACTGAAGGTTTTTCATAAGCGCGGCGGACTTTCAATTCCTTGAATAAACCGCTTTTAGAAAGCTTGTTCTTCAAAATCTTCAGGGCTTTTTCCACATCATTGTCTATTACCTTTACTTCCAAGTTGATTCCTCCTCCTTTTTTATAATTATTATTGATAGTTTTACTTTAATCTCACATCCCACTCCGTCGAAGATGCCCTTCAGGGTACTTCGCTACGGGGATAGTTTCCAATGGCCTTCGGCTATTGGATAGTTCGACTGACCAATTTCAATGCACTATGTTTTTGAAATTGGAGTCTCACTACGACTAACCGATTCCATCGCGCCTATAGTGACCTTTAGGTTATTCGCTTATGGAATCGGAGTTTCACATCCCGCGTCGCTACGCTCCTGGGATAATTCAACTAACGCTTCGAACTTCACTCCGCTCGTTCTCAGCGAGTTTCATTATAAAAAAAAGGGCAGTACGGCAAAACAAAATAATTTTTCTGCCGTAAACTACCCCGCAATGTTCAATTAATTTTAAATCACGCTCCTTGTTTTTCAGTAACCTTTTTTAACGCCTTCAAAAAGGCTTCATTTTCGTCTTTACTGCCCACCGTTACTCTCATACAGTTGGACATCAGCGGCGGCATATTCAAGTTTTTCACAATGACGCCCTCGGCGACGAGGCTGTTATATATGCGATTAGAATCAAAAGAGCAACTAAAAAAAATAAAATTAGCCTTGGAAGGATAGGGTCTGATTCCGGCTATTCCCTTAAGACCCAGATAAAGCTCCTCGCGTCTGGCGACTATTTCGTCGACCTGCAGGGAGAATTCGTCCTGATAATCCAGAAAAAAACCGGCGGCTGTCTGCGATAAGGAGTTGACATTATAAGGCAATCTCACCTTGTCGAGCTGGGCAATAATATCCCGGCTGCCGATTAAGAAGCCCAGGCGCATGGAAGCCATCCCCAGCTTGGAGAGCGTATTCAGGAAAATAACATTATCGTATTTTTTTAACAGGGGCAACAGGGTCCGGCCCGAAAAACTGGCATAAGCCTCGTCGATAACAACCAATCCGGGAGTTTTTTTAATGACGGCTTCTATTCTGTTCCGGTTGAAAAGATTACCGGTGGGGCTGTTCGGATAACTCAGGAAAATCAAGGCGGGAAAATCAGATTTTATCCTGTCCAGAATCGCGTCAACATCCAAATCGAATTTCTTATCCAAAGGAACTTCAACCACTTTGTTGCCGGTGTTAATCGCGATGATCTTGTACATGGAAAAAGTGGGAACGGGAACCAGCACGCCCTTTATTTTACCTTTCAGCGCCAGACAAAGGATTTGAATCAATTCGTCGGAGCCGTTGCCCAGCATGATCATATCTTTTTTCACGCCGTAATATTTAGCGAATCTTTCGCGCAATTCAGGAGCGCCGGCCGCCGGATAACGGTTGAAAGCAACCCGCCCCATTTCTTCCAGCAGTTTTTTTCTCAAAGGTTCCTGAATGCTGAAAGGGTTTTCGTTGGCATCCATTTTTACCGCGCCCATAAATTCCGGCGCGACATAGCCGCTTTGTTTCCAGATACCCTTTTCCACCAAATCTATGATTTTCATTTTAATAATCAATCCGTTTAAAATATTTTTTCCGCTCTATATTCCAGTTCGCGTCCGTATATTTTTTTATCAATTCATTTTTCAGTGTTTCTTCCGCGGGCGTCAGAGTTTCTTCTTCAAGCTCTATGCCCATCTCTTCGATAAAACCTTTTTTCAATTGCAGGCAAATATCCCGAATATCAACCGGCGAAGCAGATTCTTCGTTAATCGCCGTCACGAATTTTCCCAAATTTTCCACCTGTTCAGGCGAGCGATCCGGCAGTAATAATGCCGCCATCTTCAACGGATCAAAATCCATCAGCAATGAACCGTGCTGTAAAAATCCGCCTTTCCCCCTTACTTGAGCGCTGCCGCAAATCTTGCGCCCATTAACCAAAAGCTCGTTTTTTGAAGGAACAGAAAAACAACAGGAGTTTATTTCTTCTCCTGTTTGAGCTCGGCCTCCTTCAGCTAAATCAGCCTTTATTCCCAAAGCGCTCAGGCCGCGGGCGATACATCTGCTGATCACCTCATATGTTCCCGAAATATCGGCGGGAAATATCTTCTCGCGCTCACCAGCCGCTACACAATATGTAATTTCCTTAAAGTGGAAAACCGCTTTCCCTCCGGTTATCCTTCTGACAATATCAATCCCTTCCCTGCAGCATTTTTCAATATTCACTTCTTTTTCCGCGTCCTGAAAATAACCGATGGAAACCGCCGCCGGACGTGAACCGTAAAATCTAATCGTGGGATGTTTTTTGTTTTTTATTGTTTCGCGAAAAACCGCCTCATCTATGGCCATGTTTTCAAAAATATTATTATTCTGAAAATCCAGTAATCTCCAGGCCATAAAAAGGCTCAGTCGCTTTCTTCCTGCGTTATAAGGTCATGATAATTGGCGGCGGCAAGAAGGTCTTCCAACTGTTCCAGATTATCCATTTCAATAACAACCAGCCAACCGGTATCATAAGGATCTCTGTTTATTATGCTGACATCTTCGAGAATATCTTCATTAATAACAACAACCGTGCCGCTGACGGGGGAAATTAAATCCACCACTTCTTTGATAGACTCGATGGAACCGAATGTTTCGTCGCGTTCCACATAAGTATCATTTTCGATAAACTCAACGGAAAGAATGTCCCCCAATCTTTCCTGAGCGAAATCTGTAATCCCTATCGTTGCCATGTATCCATCAACCCGCACCCAGATGTGTTCGCAACTGTAAATAATATCTTCCGGAAATATTTTCATAACAGTACAACCCCTGTGTTTATTCTATTATGATAAGTTCTTTATCCATTTTTGTAAATTTTTCGCAACCATTTTCTTTAACCAGAACCGTATCTTCGATTCTGATTCCCCAAAGACCCGGAATATATAAGCCGGGTTCAATGGTTACCACCATTCGCGGCTCTAAAATATCAGCGGAATCGGAAGTCAGGCGCGGCGCTTCATGAACTTCCAAACCAACGCCATGTCCCGTCCCATGCACAAAATACCGGCCGTATTTTTTCCCGAAAACGCCTCTGGCGCACCGGTCAACAGCGGCGGCGGAAACATTTGCTTTAATGCCGGCTAAAGCCCGGCCGTGTGCTTCCTTCACCATTTGATAAGCATTTTTTTGCCTGCATGTCAATTTCCCAAAAGCGATTGTGCATGTTTCGTCAGAGCAATACCCTTTATACTTAACGCCGAAATCAATAACAACAAAATCGCCCTTTTTTATTTTTCTGTCAGTTGGTTTGGCATGCGGAAACGCCGCATTTTCCCCCGCGGCGACAATCGCTTCAAAGGCAAGCCCATCGGCGCCGGATCTTCGTGCTTCAAGCTCCAACTCCAGCGCCACTTCTTTTTCCGTAAAACCGGGCTTGATTTTGTCGATAAGGGAACGGATGGACAAGGAGGAAATTTCCGCGGCTTTTTTCATCAGGGCTATTTCCGCTTTGTCTTTGCACGCCCGGAGCAATTTCAACTCATCAGTTAAAGCAACAAACTCTCCCTGAAGGACACGGCTGGTCAATTGATTGTATATTTCCACGGTTATCGAACCCGCTTCTAAACCGACACGCTTTAATTTGAGTTTCTTTATCGTCTCAATAATTCCTTCAATTTTATTCCGGCATTCTATTATACGAATATTGTTTGTTTCCAGACTGGCCTGAGCGGTATAGCGGCCGTCAACAAATAAACTTGTTTCACTGGAATCAATTACAAGGACACCTTCACTGCCCGTAAAACCAGAAAGGTAACGGATATTGCTCATGTTGAAAAAAATTAAACTGTCAATTTTGTAAGAGGGGAAGTCTTTACGAAGGCTGGATATTTTAAGATGCAGATTTTTATTGTTCTGCGGCATTTATTTTTAACCTTTCGATATTTTTCAACCAGGAAGAAAGTGTTTTTATCAGGTTATCGGATTTATGAAATTTCTCATTCGCCGGTGATGGTTGAAAAAGTGAAGCTTTAAGCTTGTCAAGCATATCCTGCGCTTGCTTGTTTTGAGGTTCTTTTTTAATTATATCTTCAAGAATTCTCGCCGCTTCCTGAAAATGTCCCTGTTTAATATAAAGGTCAGCCAGTGTGACTGTGAATAATTCCGGCTCCGGAATATTCTCATCGTATATAATACCATGTTCGTCCATCGGCTGGTCTTCCTGTTCCAGAAGAATCATTTTACCGATAACTTCTCTCGCTTTTTCAGCTTCCGGATGCATAGACATAAATTTTTCGTAACAGGCGGCGGCATCCTGATGAAAACCTTTTTCACGATAAATATCGCCCATCCGGTCATAGACAAGCGACAATTCTGAAATAATCTCTCCTATTTCCAGCAAAAATTCTTTCGCCTCATCAAGCTTTCCCATGCCGACAAGCGCGCTTGCGGCCACCACATGGGCATCGGCATCGGCAGGCAGAGATCGCAGCCGTTTCTCCGCGAGATCAAATGCTTCCCGAAGCTTCTTTTGCTTAAGCAATTTTTCCGCTTCGTCAAGAAAATTCGTACGGTCTTCCTCAAAAGTATTAGTTTTCATATTTTATGGCTGAACGATTAAATATAAAGATTTTGTAATACCATTTTGCTTTCAAAGGATAACGAGGCGGCAGTGAAACTCGAATTACAGTTACGAAGTTAAACTGTAATTCCTAGTTGAACTGTCCCTTGCCAATGGGGCAAGGAGGAGGCTCCGCAGGCGTATTACTAATACGTTGAGGAAGCCGATGACGCTGCCAACAAAGTTAGCCAAAGACCGGAAGCGCATCACGCAGTGGAGCGCATAATAAATCAACTTTACCTTACCGGTAATTACCATCTAAAGGTGGTAACTTTTAAGCGAATTGGTACGCTACGTAACACAGCCGTTATAGCGTGTCAAGGATGTAAAGAATAATATGGAATATAGATATTATAAAGATCGCAGATAATTTCTGGCCCTTCGGCCAAAAGAAGAATCCGGCGCTAATTTAACAACTTCCTGAAAGGATTTTCTGGCATTTTTTTTGTCTTTTATTTTCAGATAACTCTCTCCTAATATAAAATGAGCGTCAAAAAGAGAAGAATCCAATTCAACGGATTTTTTTAAATGTCGGATAGCTTCGGAAATGTTATCCTGGTCAGAATAAATAAGTCCCACGTTTTTCTCTATCTGCGGCTGTAATATTGTCGCGGGATCTATATTTAGCGTTTCCTGATATTTTACTAAAGCCGTCTTATAATCCTTTTTGGAATAATAAGCCCATGCCATATTGTAAAGCGCCATCGAAGGAGTATCATACAAGGGATTTTCAAGAGCCTTCTCAAATTCTTCAATTGCCTGATCCCATAGCTCCCGGTCTGAATACAACGTGCCCAAATAATTATGCGCTTCGGAATAATTTTTATCCAAAGAAATTGCTTCTTTAAATTCTTCTATGGCTTTGTCTTTCATGCCCTTGCCATGATAAGACATGCCTAAATAATAATGGACTTTAGGATTTCCGTAATAGTATTTTTCAGCTTCCAACAGGTCTTTTAAAGCATTGTTGTACTGTCCCATTCCAATATAAGAAATGCCTTTGTTCAAAAAAAGTTCCGATTGTTGCCTGTGCCAGGGAGTATAAGTACAGGAAGAGCAGAGAAATATTGCCAGGAAAATTAAGAAAAAAACTGCTTTGTTTATAATAAACTTCATTTTATTTAAAAACCCTTCTTGGAAAGAAAAGCCGAGCTCCGATAAAAACAAGACGAGCGGATAACAGAATCACGGATTTATTAATTTCTCCGCACTCTCTTCAAATTTATCGCCTTTCAGAATCTTAGGCGTCACAAAAATCAATAACTGCTTTTTTGATTTATCTATTTCCTCGGTCTTAAATAACCAACCAAGAACGGGAATCTTCTGAAGCCAGGGCCATCCGCTTTCAGATATATCTTCTGTAGATTTTAAAATTCCGCCAATAACGACCGTATCGCCGTCATTTATGACAACCTTCGATTCAACTTCGCTTTTACGAATGGGCGGATTGCCTTGCAAGGTAGCGGCCAATGCATAATTGGGAACATCATTGCTTGCCTTGATGTCCATGGAAATTTTTCCGTCAGCTGTTAATCTTGGAGTCACTTCCAGTTTTAACAAGGCTTCCTTAAAAGAAACTGTTGCCGGCGAAGTGCCCGATGCGGGAGTTGTATACGGAACTTCCTCGCCCTGTTTAATAATGGCCTTGATGCCCTCCATAGTCACAACCTTGGGAGCGGAGATTATTTTACCCGTAGTGTTACTCTCCAGAGCGGCAAGCTGGGCTTCAAGAAATCCGGTCGCTCCGCCAAATACCAGACCGATGGCCGGCGAGGCGATAACAGCGGGGAAATTTACCGCAGCCATAGCTAAAGCACTTCCCGAAGGAGTTGTAATACCAATTTCAGGAGGATAATTTTGTGTTCTTGTGTTTGCTGAAACCGGATTACTGCCGCCTGTCACACCTAATCCGTAAGTACTGCCGCTCTTAATCGTTTGCTGATTTCCAAACCCCCATTGAATTCCGATATTCCTGACAAATTCTTCCGTTGCCTCGACAATTTTAGCTTCAATTAATATCTGTTTCAGTAAACCTTTTTCCGCCATCATTTTTTGTTCTCTGGCTCTTCGCTCATCATCGGCTTTATTTTGATCATCCGCGGCTTTTACTCTGTCGGCTTCATCCTTTTTCTTTCTTTCTAATGTTGTCACTACGATGACATTGCCTTCTTCCTTTTTAGCCAGGCTGTTAATATCAAGAATAGTATTAAAGGCTTGCGACCATGGAACATTTTTCATTGATAAAGTTAACGTGCCTTTCACATCGTCACTGGTTACTATGCTGATATTGCCGTATTCAGCCATCAGACGAAAAACGCTTTTTATGTCCGCTTCCTGGAAATCAAGGGATATTATTCTATCCGTATATTTTTTAGCTTGTTCTTTCATAGCGGGCAATGCCTTGACTGACTCACTTTTACTTACATTATCAATGGCAATTTCTTTTTCCGCACTAACTTTGGTGACTACTTTCTTAGGCTTCTTTTCCTCCAAACCAGAAACATTAAAATCAATCAAAATATTGTTTCCTTCCTGCCTTATTGAATAAGGAACAACCTTATTAATAACAATATTTAAATAAACCCACTGTTTGCCTTTTATTAATTGCTGCGACGGATTTACGCTTACAATATTATTTAACTCGCCTTCTCCCAGAGGACGGGAAAGGTTTTCCGGCAACAGCATATTTTCCAGCTTAATCAAATAACTGCCATTGACTTTACTTTTTACATCAATGAACGGCTGTTTAGAAACAACAAGAAGAACCCTTTCTTTGCCGGGTAATTTAGCTAATAAAACATTTTCCAACTGTCCGGCATTGGTGGAATTAACTGCCTCTGTATTATTTTCAGGAGTTTTATCGCTATCTGATGCTACGGCGGCGAAAGAATCCCCCGTAATATATGTAAAAATCCAAGCAATAATCACAAAGACAATAACTATTTTGGATAAATATTTTTTCATGGTTCTACCTCTTTTTAATTTTTGCGCAGTTTTAAAATTACCCTTTTCGCTTTTTTACCTTCATATTCTTCCACGATGACACGATCGGCCATAATTTCAATCACCTTACCATTATTTAATCCAATGCGTGTACCAGGAAATAAAGGATAAAACTTTTTCGATGAATCCTCGGCAATGGCCACTCGATGCTCCCCGTTGCCGGCAATTCCTACAACTCTGTAGTTTTCAGTCGCGGCTCTCTGCAATGGAAACATAGAAACTGCTTCTTTTTTTTCGCTTTTCTTTTGCGGCACTGTTTCCACCACTATGAAAGGCCGGAAAGGATCCGGCTTGCCCGACGGATTATAACTATAAGTATCCACCGGAGACGACCCGGGCTGTGGCTGTTGAATTGGCGTTAATGTTGCGGCGGGCGTCACATTCGTACCGGGAGAAACCGGCGGCGGCTTAATTTGTGTTGGCGTAACGGCAGGTGACACATTTGCCGCAGGAGTAGTTGAAGATTGTTTAATTTGCGTTGGCATAACGGCAGGCGCAGCTTTTATCGGCACGGCTGTAGTCGCCGCTGAAGTATTCTTTACTTCAGCGGCAGAAGCAAAAAATGCCGCGACAAAAATAATTATAATTGTGTTAAAAAAAATGAATTTTATTTTTTTCATTTTGTCTTTTCACTTACTTTTTCACTTGTTTTTTCTTTTTTATCAATAAACATGTACGTCTTAATGATACAAGATGAAGCCATAACTTGTCCTTTTCCTTTTACATCCTTCCTGTCTCCCATATAAATATCAGAGACATTTACAATTCTTGGCAATTTAGCCACCTTATCAAAAAAATAAAGAATGTTCTGGAAAGTTCCCATTATCGACACCGCTACAGGAATTTCTTCATAAAAAGGTTCTGCCGCTGGAGGAGGATTCTTGCCAACAGCGGCGGCATTACGAGGTGCTTCCGCTGCTTTAGGCTCTGGGGAAAGTTTTTCCAGCATTTTAGGAACAGTAGCTTTTGGTTCAAATATTAAAAAATCAATCCCCGCGTCTCTTCCTGCCAATGCAACAGAATGTAAAAGTCCAGGAATTTCTTTTTGGTCGGGAAGTTTTTGTAAAGCTATTTTATAATTTTCTTTTAATGTCGTAACCTCAGCCATATATTTATTAATTTGCTCGGCAACTTTTGTTTTTTCTTTAATTTGTTCCTGCATCGCTGTTAGTTTTTCATTAAGTGAGTTTTTCTTTTCTATCGCTGAAGACAAAAAGTAAAACCAATACAGATAACCAATTATGAAAAAAAACAGACATACAACCAGCACCTTGGCCTTAGGAGATAATTTTTTAATATCATTTATGGTAATGGCCATATATTAAAATCCTTTTTTTAAGACACAGGAGAAATTAAACTGCTGTAAAGTGATACCGGCAATCTCCGTCTTTTTTGATGATATCAAATCTACGGATTTTATCGGTTCAAATTTTTCGATGCTTTTCATAAAATCAGCCACGATTATATTGTCCCTGCCTATTCCTTCGATGTTAATCTTATCGCCTTTTTGAGTTATTTTAACCAGCCAGACATCTGCACCGGGAACAAGGATTGCCAGGTTATCCAAAGTCTTTACCGGCGCCAAACGGTTTTCTTCCAAGGTTGCAATTACACCTATTTTCTGTTCCAGTTCCTGCTTGTCTTTTTTAAATTTTTCCAGATTGCCTATTTTCTTATCCAAATCAGCCAGTGAAGTCTCCGATTTTTTAATCTGACTTTCTAAATTATTAATTAAAGAACTAATCCAGATTTGCACCCAGGCGAGAATAAGAATAAATACAATGAATGAACCGGCGACAATAAATATTTGCCGGCTAAAATTTTCTTTTTTTTCTTTCTCGCGGTAAGGTAAAAGATTGATTTTAATCATTTGTCGCCTATTTTACGTAAACCTAAACCTATGGCAGTCGCGGCAACTGGTTTAATGCTTTCTAGATTTTTCACATCAATATTTCTTTTGTTGTAGTTAATTTTTAAAAAAGGATTGATTAATTCAGTTTTCACATTCAGTGTTTCCGACAAATATTTCGCCAAATTATTAATCTTAGCCGAACCGCCGGCAAGCAATATCTGTTTGATATCTTCTCCGCCAAAAGTTGAACGAAAATAATCAATGGATCTTTCAATTTCCAGACAAATGGGTTGAGCTAATTCAAAAATGCTGTTTTTTAAATCCAGGTTTTCTCTTTCGCTCGCATTCGGGAGTCCTTCTATTTTTATTTTTTCCGCCTCTTCAAAAGTTACTTTATATTTTTCCTGCAAACTTTCAGTTATAGAATTGCCGGCTAAAGCGAAATCTCTTGTAAAAATAGAAGTGCCGCCTTTAACGACATTGATGCCGGTTGTACTCGCTCCAATGTTGATAATTATAACAATTTCTTCATTATCAAATTCATAATTAGTTTCATACAAGGTTTCCAGAACGAAAGGCGCCACATCCATAATCTCAACATTCTGACCTGCCGCTGTAAACGCCTCGAGGTAACTGTTAACAATTTCTTTCTTGGCTGCCACAACAATAACGTCCATCTGATTTGGATTGTAGTTGTTTTCTCCTAAAATTTGAAAATCGTAATTAACATCATCCATATTTTCAAAGGGCAGGTATTTCCCCGCTTCATCGTGGATCAAATCGCGCAATTCTGCTTCATTCATTTGTTCTAATGTTACTTTTTTTATAATAACCGAGTTACCCGTAATAGAAGTTACTGTTCCTTTTCGGCCACAACGAGCATTCCGGAATATTTCCTTGATTTTTAAAGATAAAGTATTTGTATCGGCCAGAACGCCATCAATAATCACTCCTTTAGGCAGGGGAATCTCCACGAAGCGATTAAGATAATGTCCCTTGGAATTACTTATTACTTCTGCTAACTTCAACGAACTTGAGCCGATATCCAAGCCAACAAGTTTCTTTTTTCCTGAAATAATTTCTCTTAAATCTAACATTAAAACACCGCAATATAGTTTTTAAACAAAAATATTTTCTCTGTCATTTTACCCACCGATAAACAATATCTCCTTTTTTAACCATGCCCAATTCATTACGGGCTATCATTTCTATATAATTAATGTCATTGCGCAACAAAAGTATTTTCTTTTTTAATTCATTGTTTTCTATTGATATCTCATTATTCTGCGATTTTAACTGGGCTAATCGTTTGCTCATCAAATAATTATCAACAAATCCCCGGTTGCCAAATGTTATCAAAAGCGCCATCAACAGTAAAAAGACAACCAGATATCTGCCTATTTTCATTGAAATTAATCCCTTACCCGTTTTAAACGTAAAAGCCTACGATGTGCCAGTTGCCTCTTTAAGGAAACACTTCTTCATAAGGTTTTTGTAATGCCTTGGCTACTTTTAGTTCCGAATTCTTTCTTGTAGACACACCCTTTTCCATTTTGGAGATTGTTTGCGGAGTCAACCCCGCCTTCCTCGCCAACTCAGATATGCTTAACGGAATTGTTTCTCGAAATTTTTTTACCTGATTTTTCTTCACATTATCTAGCATAAATTAAAGTGATACCTCATTTGGTTATCACAAGACACTAATTTAAAATAAAAGTCAAGAATTATTGATTAATATTAATTAATATTGATTAATATTCATTAATATCCATTAATATTGAGAATAATTATTAATCATTTCAATACAATAATAAAATTTGTCATGCAAAGAAAAAAATAACAATATCAGGAATACGATGGGTAACTTTAATAACAACAGGCAATAAACTGACAAGCAATTAATAACTTAGTAATAATATTTATACGGAAGGTAATATCTGCTGAGGTTCGCCAAGTATAAATTGTCCGCTTTCAATCCATTCTTTCAATGTATTGGCAATTTGTTTGGCTTTGTAATAACTGGACAATGGTGCGGTAATAACTTTTTTCTCGCCAATGATTATTGTTCCACTGCGCAAATCTTTATAACTGATTTCCGCCAAAGGTTTTGCCACCCCCTTGGGATAATCCATGCTGTAATCATAAATCTGGGTATAAATATCTTCATCCTTCACCGCTGTAAAAAGCGCCATTTCTTCATCCAATATAGGAATAGGGATTCCTATTCCTACAAACAATGAAACTCCGTAACCTAACATGCTCGCTCCGGCCAGCCATTCCGGCGTCATTTCTTTTAAATTACCCACAACGGCGATTGTACCGGCGCCCTGTTTGGGAACACCGTTTGCTCCACGGGGTACATTGGGATTGTGCTGAGTGCCGGGCCAGGCAACAAATCCCTGCGCTCCGCCTAAAAATATCCGTGTACCTATACCGATTGTCCGGTAATAAGGATCATTAAACAAAGGACTTAATTGCCCTGATGTCGAGTACGACGCGTTGGCCATTTGCGGACGAAGCATTCCCATGTAAGTGTAAATTGTTCTATCAGACAGATTGACGGCGCAATTATAATTTTGATAAGCATTGCGCGGATTAAATAAAATGGCGTTCTGCAAATCATTTATCGTGATGTTTCTTTCGTATTTCCGTGCTGGATAACAATCCGTGCCGTAACCTTCGGCGCGAAGTTTGACAACATTACCGGCGACAAGGTCTTCTATAACATGGCCGCCGCCGTAATTAAATTCGCCGGGATAAACGCTGTTGAGTGGATCGTTATCGGCAACTTCTGTAGCGCCAATGTAACAATCCACGGCGGCAATGCCGCCGTAAGCCGCAACATCATTCAACCAGACTTTCGATGCCCGAATTTTGGGCGAAGTATGACCGAAATTAAGAAAAGCTCCCGAGGAACACATCGGACCGAACGTTCCGGTAGTAACAACGTCTATTTTACGGGCCGCTTCAACTTCGCCATGCCTTTCCACGACATCGATCATTTCTTCCGCCGTAACGACAACAGCGCGACCTTCTTTTATCTTGTCGTTTATTTCTTTAATTGTTTTTTTGACTTTGAATTTTTTCATATTTTAATTTCGGAATCAGGATTAATTACGTGTCTTTCATACCACTGTTTGACGCCAATTGCAAAAGCTAAGAAGACCTTCAAGCGTAAAGCAAAATTCTAAACGTCCTGTCGCCCCAAAGTTATTCATTAAAGGCAACAGGACTTAAAACTCAAGTATGGCCAAAGCCTCCTTCTCCTCTTGAAGTATTGCTCAACTCTGGAGTTTCCACCCAATCCACCTGAAAAATTTTATGCACGACCATTTGCGCCAGACGCATGCCTCTCTTGACAATAAAAGGTTCTTCCCCGTGATTAATGACAATCAGCGCGATCTCTCCTCGATAGTCGGCATCAATTGTGCCCGGTGAATTGAGCAGTGTTATCCCATTGTTCAACGCCAGTCCGCTGCGCGGTCTTATCTGCGCCTCGTAACCTTCCGGTAAAGCTATAGCGATTCCGGTTGGAATCTTTTTACGCTGGCCGGGCAATAAAATTTCTTCTTCAATAACTGCCGCAAATATATCCATTCCGGCAGACTGAGCAGTCATATATTGCGGTAAGGGAATATCTTCGTTGTCCGCCAATCTTTGGATATATATTTTTATTTTTTCCATTTTCCCAGCCGGAAATATTTATCAATTAACTTTAAAATTAAAAGGACAACATAAAAATATACTTTATGAAGAGAGCCGTTCTGTACTCATTTGACTAATGAATACAGAACGGTTTTTTTGAATACTTTCCTACGTCGCTTCGCTCCTAGGATAATTCGTCCAACAAGCTTCAGTGCGCTACACTTCTTAAGCTTGGGTCTCATTATCGGCAAGTGTCACTATTTAACTTCCGCGTCCAGAGCTTCCTTCCTGCTAAGCCTTATCTTGCCGGACTTGTCGATTTCCAGAACTTTCACCATGACTTCGTCGCCTTCCTGCAATACATCTGTCACCTTGTTGATTCTTTCTTTGGCGATTTGCGATATGTGCAGAAGACCTTCCGTTCCGGGCAGAATTTCCACAAACGCGCCGAAATCGACAATCTTCTTGACTGTGCCGCGATAAATTTTCCCGACTTCAGCCTCCTCGGTCAGCCACTTGACCATCATTACCGCGCGTGACGCCGCTTCGGCATCGCTGGACGCTATGGTTACAGTTCCATCATCTTCGACATCAATGGTAACTCCGGTTTCGCTGATAATCTGACGTATATTTTTTCCGCCCGACCCGATAACATTTCTTACCTGATCCACTTTCACCTTTATTGTCGTGATACGAGGAGCGTATTGTGATATATCCGGCCTCGGTGCGGAGATGGTTTCGCGCATTTTGCCGATAATGAAAATCCGGCCTTCACGAGCCTGCTCCAAAGCTTTTCTTAAAATGTCTTCCGTCAGGCCGTCAATTTTAATATCCATCTGCATTGCAGTGATCCCCTTTTCCGTACCGCAGACCTTGAAATCCATATCACCGGCATGGTCTTCATCACCTAAAATATCGGTTAAGATTACTACATCATTTCCTTCTTTTAAAAGACCCATGGCGATTCCGGCGACAAAATCTTTCATGGGCACGCCGGCATCCATCATGGATAAAGTTCCTCCACAAACAGTGGCCATGGATGACGAGCCGTTAGAGGAAAGAATTTCCGAAACAATTCTGATTGTGTAGGGGAATGTTTCCGGTGACGGCAAAACAGGCACCAAAGCTTTGCGCGCCAAAGCGCCGTGGCCGATTTCTCTTCTGCCTGGACTGCGCTGACCTTTTGCTTCGCCCACACTATATGGCGGGAAATTGTAATGAAGCATGAAAGATCTCATTTCTTCGCCGCCGATAAAATCTATCCGCTGTTCGTCCGAGGAAGTCCCCAGAGTAACAACGGCCAAAGCCTGCGTCTCGCCCCTGTTAAATAAAGCCGAACCATGAGTGCGGGGCAAAACACCGACTTCGGCACTGATGGGCCGAATATCTTTCGATGTCCTTCCGTCAATGCGCTTTTTCTCATTGATAATCATACCGCGCAAAATACCGCTTTCCAACTCTTCGATAATTACTGCAACCTTTTTACAAAGCGCGGCATCATCTCCGCTGATTGACTTGATAACACTTTCGCGCACTTCACTAAGCTTGCTGTAGCGTTCCAGCTTGCGTGGCATACTGTAGCCTTCTTTGAGGCCAGCCAGCGCTTCGCTTTTGACACGGGCAGTCAATTCCTCGTCCTTAACTATTTGGACAACCGGCCTTTTGGCTTTGCCAATGGCCTTGCGCATTTTATCCTGTAAATCAATTAACGGACGAATCGCTTCCAAACCGAATTGAATGGCATCAACAATTACATTTTCGGCAACTTCTTTGGCATCTCCTTCCATCATCACCAATTCAACATCGTAGTCCCTGCCTGATTTGCTCGGCGTTACTTTTCGTCCGACCATAAAAATGTTAATTTCGCTTTCCGTAATTTTTTCTGAAGATGGATTACAGATGAACTGACCGTTGATCAGACCTACACGTACACCGGCTATCGGTCCTTTAAAAGGAACGTTCGATATTTCCAAAGCCGCGGAAGCTCCAAGCATCGCCGTAACAACTGAATCATTTTCTTTATCCACCGAAAGCACCGTGGCTATCAACTGTGTTTCCGAATAGTATCCCTTGGGAAACAATGGGCGTATTGCCCGATCAATCAGACGCGACGTCAATATTTCCCTTTCGTTAGGACGACCTTCACGTTTAAAAAATCCGCCGGGAATTTTACCCGCGGCAAAAGTCATTTCCTGATAATCCACGGTTAAAGGCAGAAAGTCCACTCCCTCGCGCGTGGACTTTAGTGAAACCGCCGTAACCAAAACAACCGTATCGCCGTAGTAAACCAGTATCGCCCCGTCAGCCTGCGCGGCGACATAATCCGCTTTCAGGGAAATATTCCTTCCGGCAAAATCCGCACTAAATATAGTACTCATTAATTCTCCTCCATTTTTTTAAATGCTGGCCAAAGGAAATTCAAGGGCGAAACGCATAAGCCAACAACCGCAGGCGGGTTATGTGCCTCGCTTGCAGTCAGGTTACCTTATGCCTTCCGCCCTTGAATAATTTATTTATTTTCTGAGGCCTAGCCGTTTAATAACATTTCTGTATCTTTCCACATCATTATCTTTAATATAATTGAGAAGCCTTCTTCTCTGACCGACCAGCTTGAGCAGGCCACGGCGTGAATGATGATCTTTTTTATGCGCTTTGAAATGCTCCGTCAGATACTCTATTCTGGCGCTCAAAAGAGCAATCTGGACTTCCGGAGATCCCGTATCCTTTTCATGAAGCCGATAATCCGTAATTACTGCCTTCCTCTTATCCAAAGTTAACACGCTTTTTCCTCCTTTATTATCAATTCCTTGTTTGTCTTAATTTTCTTCTCATTTACTAATATTGTTAAAAACCCTGACAATTCTGGCCGCCTGCATTTTTCCGTCAAATTCAGAAAGCCTGGTCACCGGCGCCAACATTTCCGCAACTGCCAATAGGTACCCTTTGCTGATGAATTTTACCATATCTCCGGCTTTAAGCAAGGGAAGATCATGTTCTTTGAGCATTTCCACGGAAGGTTGCCAACCGTTACGCAATTTTTCCGCGGAACGATCTTTCAATTCAATTGTGGCAAGCAGTGGCAGTAAGTTCGCCATGGGCAATATTTTTTCTAAAAGCTTGTTTTTCTTATCATTATCATTATAATTGTTCAAGGAGACCGCCATCTCTTCGGAAAAAAACCCGCTACGCAGACGACGCAGACCGCTCAAACATGCCCCCACTCCCAGCAGATCACCTATATCGCAACAAAGAGTCCTGATATATGTGCCTTTGGAACAGACAACCCGGAAAGTTACATGAGGTGAAGAAATATCTTCAATAACAATGCCATGAATTATTACTTCCCGTGGCTTCACATCTAAAAGAACACCATTTCTCGCCCATTTATATAAAGGTTTACCGCAATATTTAACCGCGGAATAGGCAGGCGGAATCTGTTTGATTTTTCCCGCCATCCGCATTATTGCCGCTCTTATTTCTTCTTCGGTCAACAAAACGTCGGATTGGCTGATAATTTTTCCTTCAATATCCAACGTGTCCGTTTTCACTCCCAGCAGCATTGTCGCCAGATATTCTTTATCTTCACCCGTCAGAAAGCCGGCCAACTTTGTAGCCTCATTCAAACACACCGGCAACACTCCCGTAGCCATTGGATCAAGCGTTCCTGTGTGTCCCGCTTTCCTGACGCCTAATATTTTCTTCACTTCACTGACAACGTCATGTGAAGTCTTGCCCGCCGGCTTATCAATTACTACAACTCCATCCATCATAGATATCAGAGTTCCCTTACCGCTTTAATAATTTGCGACTTAATTGACTCGATATCACCTTTCATCCAGCAGGAAGAGGCATGAATATGACCGCCGCCGCCGAACTTTTTGGCGACTTTTTCCACATTGGCTTTAGCTTTGGAACGCAAGCTTAATTTAAAGTGGTTGTCTCCTCTTTGAGTGTAAAGAATTGATATCTCAATGCCCCTTACTGTACGGGGAATATCAACAAACCCTTCCGTGTGCTCCCAGGATGCTCCAGCTTCCAGCAAGGCCTTTTGCGTAACAACCAGAGACCCTACTTTATTTTTCATATCCAGTGATAATGTTTCCAATGCCTTGGCGAGCAATTTTAATCTTACAGGAGAATCGTTTTCATAAACATTTTCCGCGATCCACTGCGGATCAGCGCCGTTTTCCACCAAGGTTCCCGCCGCAAAAAGCGTTTCATTTGTAGTGCTCGAGTACCGGAAACTGCCGGTATCAGTGATAATCGCCGCGTATAAATTAGTGCAGATATCCTTCGACATTTTAAAGCGCATTTCCCTTATCAAACGAAAAAGCAATTCGCCTGTTGAACTGGCGTGCGCGTCCAGCATTTTCAGTGAGCAGAAACCGTTGTTGGAAACATGATGATCAATATTTATCAGTTTCTTTATCTTCCCGATGTTTTCCGCTTCATCTCCGACACGCGCCAAGTCACTGCAGTCAAGAACAATCCCGACATCATATTGTTCAACATTGCTTATATTATGAATTATATTCTGCTCCGCCGGTAAAAACCGGTAACGTTCCGGCGTATGATCCTGATTATAAACGACCACATTTTTCCCCAGTTCTCTCAACATAAGGTAAAGAGCCAGTTCCGAACCCAAAGCATCTCCATCCAGCCTTACATGAGCCGTGATTAAAAAGCTCTGTCCTTCATTTATAGCCTCTATGATTTCACTGATCATTTTTTTCTTCCTGCTTGGCTATCTTAGCCAATAAGTTTTCGATTCGGTTGCCATATCCGAAAGATTGGTCATGAACAAAAGTAAGCTCCGGCACGTAACGCAACCGAATTCTTTTCCCCAGTTCCCGGCGGATAAAACCGGCGGCTTGAGTCAAGCCGGCTTTGATTTCAGGAGAGCATTCGTCTTTGCCCATTTCGACAAAATAAATCTTGGCGTTACGCAGATCATCAGCTATTTTAACTGCTGTGATAGTCACCGAATGCAAGCGGGGATCTTTTACTTCCTTCATTATAATATCCGACATCTCCGCCCTGATTAATTCGGCTACCCTGTCCGCTCTTTTAAAATTCATCGTACTTACTTGTTTTCCAATCAGCCGCCTCCAGAAAACTGGAAACAACCATAATTTCTATTTTGCTGTCTAACATTTCGGCCGCTCGCAAATCATTAATAAATCTTAGTATATGATCAACCTTTCCGTTAATATATCTGGAATCATTGCCGACAACTGCAAAGCATATCTCGGCCATTTTGTAATTATCAAGATTGCCTGTTTCCGCGATCGAGATATTAAACTCATTTTGCGTGCGTTTTAAAATTTTGTTCAAAACACTTCTTTTTTCTTTTAAAGAGCCGCTTTCGGGGATTCGTAAATTTATGATTCCGTAACCAATAACCATAAAAAGCACCCCTAAAATATTTCAGCGATAAACTTTGCGGCCTAACGCAGCAGACCTTGTGCCCTTCAGGGTATGAATTTGTTTCAATCCCGCGTCGCTTCGCTCCTGGGATCAATTCTATTTACGCTTCAAATTTCGTTTTACTCATTTTCGGCGAATGTCATTGATTTTACTCCAGCTTCTTCTCCAGTTTTTCCGTTATATAAGATTCAATCACATCGCCCAGGTGAATATCGTTAAATCCTTCAATGCTGATACCGCATTCAAAACCAGCCAGCACTTCCCTGGCGTCATCTTTGAATCTCTTCAATGACAGAATTTTACCATCGAAAACCACAACGCTGTCGCGAACAAGTTTCAGGTTGCCGGCGCGCATAATTTTTCCGTCGGTTACAAAGCATCCGGCGATAGTGCCGATTTTAGGCACCTTGAAAAGTTCACGGACTTCCGCCCGGCCCTGAACGACCTCTTTATATTCCGGTTCCAGTAGCCCTTCCATCGCCGCCCGCACATCCGCAATAACATTGTAAATAATGTCATAAAGCTTTATTTCCACGCCTTCCTGCTGGGCAATCTCCACTACCCGCGCGTCGGGCCTTACATTAAATCCGATAATAATTGCTCCGGAAGCGGAAGCAAGCATGACATCCGTTTCGCTGATGGCGCCGGTGGAACTATGAATAATTTTTAGTTTTATATCATCGGTCGAGAGTTTATTCAAAGCGTCGGAAATCGCCCCTATAGACCCTTGCACGTCGGCTTTTATAATAACACCGCAATCTTTCACACCTTCTTTTATTCTTTGATACAGCTGTTCCAAAGTAACTTTCGAAAGAGAGGATAGCTCCTTTTCTCTGGTTTTTCTCAACCAATAATCGGCAATGCCGCGTGCTTTCTTTTCATCCTCGACACAGAAAAATTCAGCCCCGGTTTGAGGGACACTGGAGAAACCGATTACTTCCACAGGCATGGAAGGCTTGGCTTCTTTGATACGCCGGCCTTGATCATCAATCATCGCCCGCACGCGGCCAAATTCGGTTTTGGAAACAAAGGAGTCGCCTTCTCTCAGAGTGCCTTCCTGGATTAAAACCGTAGCTACGGGACCGCGTCCGCGATCCAACTTAGCCTCAATGATAATTCCTCGAGCAGGGAGATCGGGATCGGCTTTTAACTCCATAACATCGGCTTGCAGTAAAATCATTTCCAACAATTCTTCAATATTAATTTTCTTTTTAGCGGACACCTCGCAAAAAATTGTTTCGCCTCCCCATTGTTCGGATAAAAGACCGTGTTCGGTGAGAGACTGTTTAATCTTTTCGGGATCAGCGCCGGGTTTATCAATTTTATTGATCGCCACGATAATCGGCACTCCGGCAACCTTGGAGTGATTAATGGCTTCAATGGTTTGTCCCATTACACCATCGTCCGCAGCCACAACCAAAACGACTATATCGGTTACCTGCGCTCCACGCGCCCGCATCGCCGTAAACGCTTCATGTCCGGGAGTATCCAAGAAAACTATGTCCCGTCCATTTATGTGAACATGATAAGCGCCGATAGCTTGTGTAATTCCACCAGCTTCGCCATCAATAACATTGGACTGTCTTATTACATCTAAAAGTGAGGTTTTGCCGTGATCAACATGCCCCATAATAGTAACAACCGGGGCTCGCGGTTTGAGATTTTCCGGAGTGGAAGGAGTTTTTAACACTGCTTCGTCAAATTCCAATTCCGCCGGTTCAACCTGAAAGCTGAATTCGTTGGCCACAATGGTGGCAATATCATAATCTATGGTCTGATTAATGGCGGCCATAACATCCATAGACATTAATTTGTTGATTACTTCACTAACCTTGATACCCATTCTTTTAGCTAACTCGCCGACTGTAATTGCTTCTCCAATCTTGATACGCCTTTTAATTGCCTTGGGAACGGTAATCTCTGTTTTTTTCATTTTGGCCGGGGCAACTTTTTTACTGTCCCGCCACTTGGTAAAAATTACCTCCTTTTCTTCATCCTGCTTCTTCAGCCTCTTTTCTATCTTTCTTTCTAAAACCTTACGGAGCGGTACTTCTTTTTCCTCTTCAATAAATACCTCTACCGAAGCCTTGCCCCTTTTCTTCGGTTTTTCCGGTGGGGGAATGGCTATTTTTTCACCGGGTTTCAGAGGGATTCTGGACGGCATCGCCTTGCCCGTTTCCGGTCTAGTAATTTTATGCTTAGAAACAATTGCCGGCTTTGCGGAAACAGGCGGCTGTTTGACTTTCCCCACCGCAGTCGTGTCCACTGCTGGCGGGACGTCAATTTTCGCTGTTGTTTCAACTTTCGGTATTTTTAACTTGAGAACAGTCGTATCCGCCGGCGGGTGGACGGCCGGTTCCGCTTTTGTTTCCGCCTTTGGTATTTTTTCCTTGGGCGAAGCGGGAGTTGGCTCGATTTCAGAAATGGGAGGTGCAGGATGCTCTTCTTTTTTAACTTTATCCTTTACCTGCAACTGTGTTGAAGGCGCTTTCTTAGGCTTTTCCGCAGGCTCCGCTTTTTTCTCCGGAACTTCTTCGGGCGGCGTCTCCACAACAGTGCGAACGGTACGGCGCCGAATTACCGTGGATTTTATTCTCTCTTCTACGATTTCGCGAGATTCACCGGCCAGCAATTCATTTTTTATTCTTTCCACTTCGCTTTCTTCCAGCGAGGCGGAAGCGGTTTTGACCGGAATGCCAATTTTTTCCAAACGAGCGATCAGTACTTTACTTTCCAGATCAAGCTCCTTGGCTAACTCATAAACTCGCTTTTTCGGCATGCGCAAAAATCTCCATATAAAATTTCTTGGTTTTAAGATTATGAATCACTTTTGTTACCAGCTATTTCCTCGCTTAAAATTTTGCCTGCTGTTTCAATCCATTGCTGGGCGGTCTTCTCGCCTATACCGGGAATTTGAGATAACAATTCGGGCTCGGTCGCGGCAACCATGGCAATGCTTTTGATGCCTTTACTGAAGAGCTTCTCCGCCATAGCCGGACCTACTCCTGTAATCTTTGTCAGATCGTTTTGTTCTGCTTTTCCTTCCTCCTGAGCGAGAACCATTGATTCGCTTTTCATATCAATGTTCCATCCTGTCAGTTTAACAGCCAGCCGGACATTTTGCCCGTTTTTGCCAATAGCCAGAGAAAGCTGATCATCGGGAACGATTACCGTCATCGTACGGTTTTCATCATCAACGAACACCCTGTTAATCTTGGCCGGAGACAAGGAACTGCTTACATACTTGGGCGCGTCATCGCTGTAAGGAATAATGTCTATTTTTTCGCCGCGTAATTCCTGCACCACGCTTTGGACGCGCGAACCTCTCATGCCCACACAAGCGCCTACAGGATCAATATCCTTATCCTTGGATCTGACGGCGATTTTTCCTCTTTTCCCCGGTTCCCGGGCCACGTTGATAATCTCAATAAGGCCCTCCGAAATTTCCGGAACCTCCACTTCAAAAAGCGCTTTCAAAAATGACGGATGCGTGCGGGAAAGGAGTATCTGTAATCCTTTGGTATTCTTCTTTATTTCAACGATGTAGGCGCGGATTCTTTCACCGCGCTTATAAGTTTCGCGATGAATTTGTTCAGACATAGGCACAACGCCTTCCGCGCGTCCGAGATTGACAATAATACTGCCGCCTTCAAATCTCTGAACAAAACCGTTTACCAATTCGCCTTTTCTGTCTTTATATTCTTCATAAATATTTTCGGATTCCGCGTCTTTGACTCTTTGAATAATTATCTGCTTGGCCATCTGCACGGCAATCCGGCCGAAGGAACTGGTTTCAATTTTCATTCCGAGGCTGTCGCCGGGCTCTGCTCCTTCATCAAGAGTTTTTCTCGCTTCTTCCCTGGAGATTTGTGTTTCAGGATCAAGGACTTTATCGACAACTGTCTTGAACTGAAAAACTTCAACCTCTCCGGTCTCATCGTTATAATGAGCTTCGATATCCACTTTCTGTCCGAATTTTTTACTTGCCGCCGTAAGCATTGCCGCTTCGAGGGCTTCGGTAATAATCTCTTTATTTATACCTCTGTCCTTACCCATCTGCTCGATCAGACGTTTAAGTTCTGGCAACAACATTTACAAATTCCTCCCTTTTTTAGCTGACATATTATAGAATTTCAGCCTGCTGGCGTTAATTCCCTGTTTAATTTATCCTGCATCGGCAAGATTTGCTTTCGCAACATCCGGCAGGGGAATCCGGTAAATTTTTCCGGCGATGTCTATCAAAACCATTTCCTGGCCGCCATCCTTGATGTAATCCACAAGAATGCCGTGAAAATTTTTAACACCTTCAATCTTTACGTTTGTTTTAATATTTACTCTGGAACCTTTATATTTTACAAAATCCTGATCGCGCGATATCGGCCTATCGAAACCGGGCGACGAAACTTCCAGTGTGTAAGCGCCCTTAATAACATCGCGGATATCAAAAATGTCGCCTAACTGATTGCTGATATTCGTACAATCATCAAGCGTAACTCCACCTTCCTTATCCAGAAAAAGCCGGATGATCCAGCGCGAATGCATTTTTATACATTCCACGTGAATCAACTCCATCCCTTCAGAGGCGACAACCGGTTCGGCCAACTGCCTGATTTTTTCTTTTACATCATAATCCATAATAACTCAGAAAATAAAAAAGTGGGCACGGGCCCACTCATCAATACAACATTATCGATGGTTTGACATTTTGCTAACATATCACTGCGGACAAAGCAAGCAAAATATTGAGGTGGATTAGAGTCGTTTCTATAAATAAATTGTATAAATTATCCGCCTCATTATCCCCCTTGTGCTTCGCACAGGGGATAATTCCACTTGCGCTTCGAACTTCGTCCCGATTCATCGGGACTCGTTCTTAGCGAGTGTCATTATGGAGCGGGCGACCGGGCTCGAACCGGCGACGTCCAGCTTGGGAAGCTGACATTCTACCACTGAATTACGCCCGCTCAGATAAAAAATTATCGGGAATGGAATCTTATTCAACCAACCCTATTTGTCAAGGTGTTTTTAATGAGACTCCAATTCCGAAAGCGAAGCGCAGCGGAATTGGCTAGTCGAATTATCCCCTGAGCAAAGCGAATGGGGATTTGAGACTTAATGAGACTCAGATATTACAAACAAAGTGCGGTAATATCTGTCAGTCGAATTATCCTACAGGCGAAGCCATGTAGGACAGAACCTATATTGTAGAGCGAGCAAGTCGTAGTGAGACTCCAAAACATTTCGGTTCAAGCTACAAGCTTGAACCAGCAAAATATAGCCATTTAATGTCCTCCGCTGGCGGAGGTGTCACGCAGTGACGGAGGTGGATAAAATTCACGTAATGCGTAACTGACCGATATTCGGTATGTTTCAAAAACTTCCACCCCCTGCCCCCGCCAGCGGGGGACTTTACTCATACGCAGAATCAATATTTGCAATTACGACACTGTCTCGAAGACGGGAATGACAGCTTAGGGATTTCTTACAGGTTTATCATCCGGCGATACGGAGATTTCCAGAATCCGATCCACGTTAAAGACTCTTTTTTGATTACGCTCCAGACAATAGGCTCCTAATCCCAAAAACGAATGTCCGTTGTATTCCATATCCTCTATCACCACCGGCCGGACTATACGTTTTGATTTTTCATCTTTTGCTTTCAGGTAAACAATTTCAATAGTTTGCTCTTCTTTAATCGCCCGGTACAGCATGGTCAGCTTGTCCTCGCGGTTGCAGGTAAGTGCGGCTTTGGCATACTGCATGCCGGTCAAAAATTTTACCACCCGCCAATCCATCAGAATATGATTTTTCTTCAGCGGTTCTTTAAGGACGATTCCATCCAGCGTCGTGCAGCGGGAAAGAGCCACATACATCTGCCCGTGAGCAAAGGTGCCTCTACCCACGTCAATGACAACTTTTTCAAAAGTTTTCCCTTGGCTTTTATGAATAGTAACGGCAAAGGCCAGACGCACCGGATACTGGCGGAAAGACCCGACCTCTTCCGAACGCAGCTCCTCATTTTTGAGAAAGAATTTGTAGATTTTCCAGGTGTAGGGAGAAATTTGCACCGTTTCGCCGTTATCCAGTTCGGCCACGATTACATCTTCCCCTTCCTCGTCCTTTTCAAATTTTTTCACCTTGCCGATTGTCCCGTTAATCCACTGCCCGTATGAATCATTATTGAGCAGCATAATCTGCGCGCCTTTTTTGAGTTTCAGCTCGACCGCCGTCGGCATGGATTCTTTGCCAAACTCTCCGTCAACCATGCCTTGCGCTTTCCATATTTTGCCGGACAATTGGGCCAGCCTGTCTTCATTGATCTGATCAGACATATCGTTAGTGCTGGTAAGCGAAATATAAAATTCATTCGCGGACACTTCAAAAGACGGATTACAGCGCTGATTGAACAGCGCAATATCGTCATCCGTAATGGAATTGTTGCGGATAGTGTTGAGCAGGCGGACAAATTCGTCATCCTTCTGGCGGTAAACCTTTTCCAGTTCGATAAATTCCAGTTCCAACTGCGGAAATACTTTGGCGCTGAAAAAAAAATGGACTGGCATAATGCGAACGGAATATTTCCCGTTCGGCGCTCGAAACAACAGGCGGCAACTGATAGAAATCGCCGATGAAGATCATCTGCACACCACCGAAGGGGCGTTTGTAATCGGAGCCGTTAAGACGCAGAAATTTATCCACACAGTCCAGCAAGTCAGCCCGCACCATGGAGACCTCATCAATGACGATGGTAGTTAATTTTTTATAGATAGATGTTTTTTCTTTGTCGGAACTCCTTTTTTTCTTGATGGCGGCAAGCGTGACATTCGGCTTGAAATGGAAAAAAGAATGAATTGTCTGCCCGCCGACATTAACGGCGGCGACACCCGTCGGCGCCAGAATAACGGCGTTTTTTTTCGTGTTGTCACGGAAATAATTCAGCAGAGTTGATTTGCCGGTTCCGGCCCGCCCCGTGATTAAGATATTTTTATCCGTCTCTTCCATCATATCCAGCGCGCTCTGGAACTCTGGATTGAAATCTATTTCGATGGGTTTTTTTGTCATTGTTTTTCCTGCTATTTAATGTGCCAGACAGTAAACACTTATTACGCAATACTTCAATAATAATTCTTTGATTTTAAATAAATATTCGTGTAAAAATGCATCATCCCCAAAAAAGATTTTATTTCAAATCGGCATATTAAGTAATACGCATATTAATTGTTGGATTGAATAACAATGGCACTCGTGACAAAAACAATTAACCAACTTCACTTTGAAGATCTAGAACCGCACAGATTTGAAGATTTGGCTAGACAGTTAATCTATGATTTTCGAGATTGGGCTAATCTAGAAGCTACCGGAAGTGGCGGGGCTGATGATGGGTTTGATGCTCGGGCAAGGGAAGTTGTCTATGATATAGAACTTAATAATGAAGGAGATGAGGGCATATCTCAAAAAGAAGAGAGGGTTTGGCTCATTCAATGTAAAAGAGAAAAATCAATGCCACCTAAAAAGATAGAAAATTACCTAAAGGACATTTTTAATCAAAACAAAGAACCACTTTATGGCTTAATTTTTATTGCCGCATGTGATTTTTCAAAGAAGACTAGAGATGTATTCATTTCGATAGCTAGGGAACAAGGAATAAAAGAATTTCAAATTTGGGGTAAATCTGAATTGGAAGATATGTTGTTCCAACCAAAGTATGACCATCTGCTTTTTGCCTATTTTGGTATATCACTTTCTATAAGAAAAAGAACAATAAAAACAGAGTTGCGCTCTAGAATTGCCACCAAAAGAAAAGCATTAAAGGCAATCAATAATATGGGCCATTATGCGGTATTACTGAGAGACGCCAATGATAAGTTTTATCCATATAGTGGAGACGTTCCAAATTTCAAAAAGGATCCGCCTTGGCTGGTACTTAATTTCAAAGAAGAAGAACATGATGGTTTGAAGTTTTACTCAAAAAAATATATGGCTTATCTTAGTGATGATAAGATTCATTTTGATTTTATTGATTCCATAAATATGGAGCATGTCTGGGAAAATCCATGGAGTGAAAATCACTTCGGCGTGAGTAAAATAAATCCGATTGAGGAAAAATGGCGAAAAATCCCAGAGCAAAACAGAGCATTCATCGAAATATTTAGAATTGTTCCATACGACAATATTTTAGCTATTGATGAAGACGGTGATAATTATTTTAGAGGACCTCATTTTTACATTTCTTTCACACCCAAGGACGGTCCATTTTCACCATATTATTATGATGTAACATTATATAATTGCATTTTGGGGAATGATCGAACTGAAATCTTTCCAAATATAAAGAATAGAATAGAATATTTCAAAAAGTTATTGAAAGATTGAGCATAGCCCAACCAAAGCAATGCACCAAGCGCTGCTCTGGCTGATTTTTTCGTTAGTCTGAGGATTGATAATGGATATATAAACCGTTCGACAAATTTCATTGGCAAGACATCTATACGAGTTAGGAATATCGAGCCTTAAGTCTAGTAATGATCTATATCTGTTTGCATCTGTTAATTTAATTCAAGATTCAGTTGAAGCATTTCTTCTAGGTCTAGCCAATCACTTCGGCGCTGATATTGATCAAAACACAAAATTTGATAAATATTTTGTTGAAATAAATAAAATTATCGCCCCAAAGGAACTACCGTTCAAATTAAAACTTCTTCGCCTTAATCGGGTTCGTGTAGATGCGAAGCATTATGGCATTCAGCCATCCCGAGATGAATGTGATCGACTTGCTGTTAGTGTTCGCGAATTTTTTGATGAAGTCTCTGCGTCATTACTTAATATCTCTTTTTCAACTATCAGCGCAATTGACTTACTAGATGATGGAGAAAGCAAAACGCTTCTACTGGAGGCTAAAACTGCATTAGAAAGCGGTAACAATAAAATGTGCGCTATCAATTGTCGGAAATCAATATACTTAGAAGTAGAGCAAAATTATGACATTTCAGCGTATAAGGACAACATGCCCAAAGGCGTCTTAGCTGGCCTCTTAGCTGGTTACACTCTTGCACCGTTCTATGCAAGGAACAAACAGTATATAGATAAAGAAGTTAAAAATCCGACTGACTATATTGTTATAGACCACAGCCGTATGGATCAAGAATTACTTATTCAGCGTGTTGATCCGACCGATTATTGGAACATTTGGCGGCTTACGCCTGAGGTTTACAGGAACAAAGATACCAAAGAGTGGATAGTTAAATATGATTTTGACAAGCTTGATGATCGTATTTTATGCAACAAAATCGAATATATTTTCTCTACCACAATAGATATTGTCCTAGGGATTCATGCTAATAGAAAAAATATCCGTACATCTGACTATGGCAAATACTTTCTAACATTGGCGAAAGAGAATGTCCCCGTATATGCTAAGGCCGACAATAATTCGGAAATTGTTGGATATACACCAACGGAAATGACACAAATTGATACAGATTATAGAGTAGAGGGTTTTGATGACGGCAAAATTTTTTGGCATGTTCATCATTTTGAAAAGGATGTAATGTTTATAGGATACATAGATAACGAACATGTTAAAAACTAACAAAATCAATACACCCGATCGCTACGCTCCGGCTGATTTTTTCGTTATATAAACTATATGAAAAAAATAAAAGTTAATGACATTATTAAAATAAGCGGAGGATACGACAATGATCCCCCGTTCTTAAAAGATCCGCCTAATAAAGAGAGAATTGGAAAAGTCATTAAATTTATTCCTGGTCAAAATGAGGAAAAAGCAGCTGTCATAAAATTAGATTCTCCAATTACAGCAACGGGTGTAACTGGTGATATATTGATTTTAGAATTAAGGTATGTTGGTCAAACATGGAAAACAGAGGGGCCAGTTCACATAGAATTATGCGACTTCACGCCTGAAGAAAAACAATGGCAGCAAAGAAAACAAGGTGCATGGATTGAATCCCATGCATCTTTAAAAATAATAAAATCATAACAAAATCCATACAGCCGATCGCTAAAGCTCCGGCTGATTTTTTCGTTGGGTGTGACAGTATAACGATAAAAAATGATAAATATTTTTAAGTCATGCCTTTTTATGAATAATGGGAGGTCTGATGAAGATCCTAAATGTATACGGAAGCTTTATCAATGGTTCGAGTGCCACCATTGCAAACCATTTTCTTGAAAAAGCCGGCCAGCTTGGCGCAGAAATACAAAGTTTCAATTTTATCGGCAAGACTATCAACAGTTGTAAGAAATGCATGTCCTGCAAAACCACGACTGACAAGTGCGTTATCCAGGATGATATGATGGCCGTATTCGACGCCCTGGTGAAATGCGATGTCCTTGTTCTTTCTACAGGGGTCTATGTTTCAGATGTAGCCGTAAATATGTCCATCATTGAATCCAGGTTGTTTTCACTCCTGAAGCCGGATTATGAAACACACCCTCATCCCTCACGGTTGCCACCAGGGAAAAAGCTGGTATTCATTCAGACCCAAGAATACCCTAAGGACTGGCATACTGATATATATGAAAGGTTTAAAGTACTGTTTAGGAAACTCGAATTCAGCGATGTCTTTGTAATTCATGCGGACTATATTTCTACACCATCTGACCTTCAAGAGAGCGACGATATTATGAAGCAGGTGGATGAGCTTGCCGTGAAAATAAATCGTGGTGGTAGTTAGTAGAAATACCCAACCACGCAATTCACCCGATCGCTTCGCTTCGGGTGATTTTTTCGTTATGCAAAACGTTATGCAGACAAATGAATCAAAATATGTTATGATATCTCATGAAATTAGATAGAACTAAAACCATATTAAAAAAACAAACCAAACAAGATGACTGCTTTGTAAATGCTTCCTTTCAGGAAAGAATATCTTTTGTTTGGGACCTGACATCCGAACTGTGGTCAATTAAAGGCGCTGGCGATGCTGAACGAAGATTACAAAGACATGTTACAAATCTTATTAAACAATGAGGTCAAATTTCTCATTGTCGGCGCGTATGCCCTTGCCGCGTATGGATACCCGAGAGCAACCGGTGATTTTGACATTTGGGTAGAGGCAAGCGCAGAAAATTCTAAAAAAATCTTATCTTCCCTTGCCTCCTTCGGCACATCAACGTCAGGGTTAACAGAAAAAACTTTCATGGAAAAAGGCATAATCTTTCAAATCGGTGTCGCCCCCCGCAGAATAGACTTTATGACCCATATTGATGGCGTTGATTTTAGCGACGCTTATTCTTCCAGAAAAACGATCGTTATGGAAGGATTAAATCTTCCTTTTATTTCTAAAAAAAACCTTATACAAAATAAAAAATCAACCGGAAGAAACAAAGATCTCGTTGACGTAAAATACCTTGAAGAAAACAGAGATGCATAACAAGGTCAATCCAGCCGATCGCTACGCTCCGGCTGATTTTTGCGTTAGGCAAACAAGGATAGGAGCGTGTGCGCACATGAGAAAAATGCAGATCAGTAAAGTGTTTACGTTGATCGAATCTGGTCCAGTTGTTCTTGTTACGACACATGACGGAAAGAAGAACAATATAATGACGATCTCGTGGACAATGGTTTTGGATTTCACGCCAGTATTTGCCATAACCACTGGAGAGTGGAATTATTCCTTCGCTGCCCTTCGGAAAACAAAGGAGTGTGTTATTTCAATTCCCACTGTTGACATGCTTGATAAGGTCGTTGGAGTGGGAACATGTTCCGGCGCTGATACAGACAAATTTGCCAAATTCAAGCTGACACCTGTGGAGGGTAAAAAAGTCAAAGCGCCATTGATAAAAGAATGCCTGGCTAATATCGAGTGTAAGGTCATCGACATAGTCAAAAAACACAATATTGTCGTTCTGGAGGCCGTTGCAGCATACTTTGACTCCTTACGCAAAGAGAAACGAACTATTCACGCAGTTGGTGATGGCACATTTATCGTAGATGGGCGCAAGCTGAACCGAAAAAAAATGATGGTATCCAAAATTCCAAATGTTCTCTAACCATAAACTACATGAAACGGCTTACGGTGTCGCTGAATCTTATTCGTCAGGATTGTGCCGCCTGCACAGTACGCCTAACAAGTCGCTCAAGCGGATCGCGCTACGCTCGGCCGCATAACTCCGGTGTTGGGCGCGAGTAGTTGCGGCACGGTTAGTGAGTGCCGCTGGGTCGGTACCGAGATCGGGTTTCCTTCGTTAAGGAACCTCTGAATAACCCGCGTGTTAGTACAGATAAGGCAGTTAAGGCAGGAGATGAGATCCATGAATGTGCAGTCAGGAATGGTTACTGTGGTCACCGAAATCACCGGCAGTAGTGAAGGCGTCCGCGTCGGATATGAACCGGCGCATGCGCTATTGCGGGTGACGATCGACAATGGGCCAGGGAACCGGATAGGTCTGGCACAGGTCGGGCGGTTGCTCGATATTGCGACGCGCCTGAGCACGCTTGAATCCGCTGCGGACGAATGCCGGGTTGTCGTGCTCGATGCGGTTGGCGCCGATTTTTCTCACGGCGCCAACCTGTCCGATCCGGCATTGATCGCACGACTGAGCGAAGGTCACGACGCACGGCTCGCCTTCGCACGACGCGGGCAGGAATTGGTATCGCGCTGGCGCGCGATACCGGTTCCGACCATCGCGGTGGCGACGGGTCAGGTCGTCGGTGCCGGTGCCTGTCTGTTCATGGCCTCCGATTTCCGGATCGCCGCACCTGCGACAGCCATCCGATTCCCGGAGATCGATCGCGGCATGCATCTGGGATGGGGCATCGTCCCGCGCCTGCTTTCCTTGCTGGGCGAACCGCGCACACTGAAGCTGGCGTTGCTGGGTGAAGCGCTCGATGTATCCGATCTGGCGGACACTGTGACCGTAGCTTGCGATCCTCCCGGCGAGGTGCTGTGCCTGGCCGCCGGTCTGGCCGCGAAAGCGCCGCTCGCGGTGCGGGCGATTCTGGACGTCCTGCGCCAATCACAGTTGGCGTCGGGCGCGGGCGCCGATACAGACGCAGAACGGTGGGCCGACACGCTGGCCAGCGCAGACTTCGCCGAGGCCATGGCCGCTTGGTACGGGCGCCGTGCTGCCAACTGGAAAGGGCGTTGAGGAATGCCGGGCGCCGTGCCGATAGAAGAGGTGTTGGATTCCGGGTTTGTGGGTTTGTGGAAACCGCTTGCCGGTGTAGTCCTTGGAAATAATTTTGGTGGGCCAGAGCGTCGCTTCGCTCTGTGGTTGCGCGCCGAACGCAGCGGCGCTGCTCAAGCAGAAGAACGTCTCCTGACGTTCGGGGAAGAGGGTGGCTAAAATAGAAGCGAGGGACCAAGAATGGGAAGAATCCAGCAACGGTTGACCAATATATTGTTCCTCAGTGGCGCGTGCGTCATCATCGCAGCATCAACCTTCACTATTTTGTATTGGCACAGTTCGATAACCACCCCCGGCCCGGCAGTCCTTAACCTCGGCCACAAGAACATCGGCCACGCTGTGCTCCAGTTACCAGCAGGCTGGCGCGTTCGCCCCAATGGAGTCGACAAGTGGAAGCAATGCGCAGTGCTGATCGATCCAACCTCGGTACCGCGCCTGATGGTCTGCGCGTTCGGTTATCCAGCGGGTAGCGAAAAACATCCTGGCTCGCTCGATGACGCCGCCTCGTTCGCAAAGCGGCTCGCCGGTAACCGCAGGAATGCTGACGAGAGCGTTACTTCCGACGCGCATCAGACGGCGGTCGGTGTCATCTACGAGGTTGCAAGAACGTACCGCACCTCGGCAAGCTACTACGTGGTTACGTCGGGAACAGTCTCGGAACACGAGTTCGTCAGGACCGCCGGCCCCTACCTCCTCCTCCTTCGCATTTACGAAGATGCAGCCCAGCGAGCCGCGCTCAATCCCATCGCGTTCGAACTGGCCGAGCGGGCCGAGATCCGCTAGACATGTCCGTTTGTGATTATGATCGTAGCCTAACCAGGCGTTGTAGCCGACGGTCACACTTGCATTTCGGCCCTACGGTGTGAGAGTAACGTTGACAGGGATGAGTCGAGGGC